>NZ_CALUMA010000124.1 GCF_944321625.1 uncultured Slackia sp. | reverse complement strand
TCCGCTTTGCAAATTGGCAACCTCTCTGAGAGGCAGGATATCCCACTCTCCGCTTCTTTTATCAAGCTCATCAGAAATTAACGATTTGACTATCGCGTTACGTATCTCTGCCAAATAATCATTTATGTGAACAGGCGTTGACGAGTTTTTGCTGTGCACTTCATTTATGCAGCGTATTTCGGATTCTCTTTCTGGCTTTGACGACTGGCAGAAGATTCAAGTTTCATGGACGTTTTTTCGACTTTCCCGGGAGCTTGATTCGCTGTTGAAGAGAATTCTAAATACTGTCCTGCTATTTTAATATTTTCTAACCCATTTGGCGAAATGCGCTCGGCAGGTTTTTGCCCTGTAATCCGGATGGCTCATCTTTTGCGATGCAAAACTGCCGGGAAACTCGGAAAAACGTCCACGAAACAAGCCGTTTGTGTCTGGTGCATTTATGGCGAGGTCATTTCTCGAGGGGTTGGCCGCTAAACAGTCAATCGCACGCTTGCGTCCGGTGCATTGCGGGACATTTCATTATGGTTCGATTTTTATGGACGCGATGTAACGAAATGGCATCGCGCTGCTCTCGTATTGGCACTCGGGGCACATGAGTGCTAGGATGATTCGGAAAAATACGAGGCATGTCTAGTATGGCGGACAAGATATGAAACGTACGAGGCGCAGGGCGCTTCCTCTGCGGGGTCTTTTTCGCCAGCTTCACAAGAAATGAGGCCCTATGGCATTCGAGAAATTCACAGACAAGGCCAAGCACGTGCTTGTGCTCGCCCAAGAGGAGGCGCGCCAGCTCAAGCAGCCGCACGTCGCCAGCGAGCATCTGCTGCTGGGCTTGGCGAAGGAGCCCGAGGGCATGGCAGCCCAAGCGCTCGAGCACGTGGGCGTGACCTATGACGACGCCCTCAACGAGGTGCGCAAGACCTCCATCCCCGACGACACACTCGATCCCACCGCGCATCTGTCGTTCACGCCGCGCGTGCGCCGCATCCTGGAGCACGCTCTTCGCGAGGCCATGCAGATGGGGCAGACCTATATTTCCACCGAACATCTGCTGCTGGGCATCGTGCGCGAGGGCGAGGGCAGTGCGGTTGACGTGCTTTCTCGCTTGAACGTGGAGCTTGACCAGGTGCGCACCGCGCTCAACGACCTGGTGGGTCAGCCGAGCCCCGTGGCTGCCGGCGTACCGTTCTTCGGCACGGGCGAGGCGCGCGGAGAGGCCAGCATGCTGGAGGAGTTCGGCACCGACCTCACGGCCAAGGCGCGTGCGGGCAAGCTTGATCCCGTGATTGGGCGTGCGGCCGAGATCGAGCGCGTCATGCAGGTGCTCTCGCGCCGTCAGAAGAACAATCCGCTGCTCATCGGCGAGCCCGGCGTGGGCAAGACCGCCGTGGCCGAGGGCCTGGCACAGCTCATCGTGGCCGACCAGGTGCCCGATATCATCAGCGGCAAGCGCCTGGTGACGCTTGACGTCTCGGCGTTGGTGGCGGGCAGCAAATACCGCGGCGAGTTCGAGGAACGCCTGAAAAAGGTCATCAAAGAGGTCATCAAAGACGGCAACGTGATTCTGTTCATCGACGAGATGCACACTATCATTGGTGCCGGTTCGGCAGAGGGTTCCATCGACGCCGCCGCCATCCTCAAGCCGCCCCTGTCGCGCGGTGAAATTCAGGTGATCGGCGCTACCACCACCGAGGAGTACCGCAAGCACCTGGAGAAGGATTCGGCGCTCGCGCGTCGTTTTCAGACCATCGTGGTGGGCGAGCCCTCCGAGGAGCAGACCATGCGTATCCTCACGGGCCTGCGTGACCGCTACGAGGCGCATCATCACGTGCATTACTCCGACGAGGCGCTGCATGCCGCCGTCACGCTGTCGAATCGCTACATCCAGGATCGCTTCCAGCCCGACAAGGCCATCGACGTGCTGGACGAGGCGGGCGCGCGCATGCGCATCCGCAATCGCAAGATGCCCGACGACGTGGTGAAGATCGACGAAGAGCTGCGAAAGGTGCGCAAGGATAAAGAGCAGGCCATCGCTGCGCAGGACTTCGAGCGCGCCGCCGCGTTGCGCGACCAGGAGAAAGGCCTGGCCGTCAAGCGCGAGGAGGCCGAGAAGAAGTTCTCCGAGGAAACCGAGCGCGAACTGGGCGAAGTGGGAGAGGCCGAAATCGCCGACGTGGTGAGCATGTCCACCGGCGTGCCCGTGAGCAACCTGACCGAAGCCGAGACCGAAAAGCTTCTGCGCATGGAAAGCGTGCTGCATGAGCGCATCATCGGCCAGGAAGAGGCCGTGACCGCGCTGTCCAAGGCTATCCGCCGCTCGCGCAGCGGCCTCAAGGACCCGCGCCGTCCTGCTGGATCGTTCATCTTCCTGGGCCCCTCGGGCGTGGGCAAGACCGAGCTGTCCAAGGCGCTCGCCGAGTTCCTGTTCAACTCCGAAGAGGCGCTCATCAGCTTCGACATGTCCGAGTATATGGAGAAGCACAGCGTGAGCCGTCTGGTGGGTTCGCCTCCGGGCTACGTGGGCTTCGATGAGGGCGGCCAGCTGACCAAGGCCGTGCGCCAGCGCCCGTATTCCGTGGTGCTGTTCGACGAGATCGAGAAGGCACACCCCGACGTGTTCAACATCCTCCTGCAGATTCTGGAGGAGGGTCGCTTGACCGACGCACAGGGTCGCTCGGTGGACTTCCGCAATACGGTGATCATCATGACGTCCAACGTGGGCGCGCGCGAGATCGCCCAGGACGCTCCGCTGGGATTCGCACCCGAGTCGCAGAAGGGCCTCTCCGACAAGGAGATCAAAAGCAGCGTGATGAGCGAGCTCAAGAAGCTCTTCCGCCCCGAGTTCCTGAACCGTCTGGACGAGATCATCGTGTTCAAGAGCCTGACCGCCGACGAGATTCTGCAGATCGTGGACCTCATGGTGGCCGACCTGCGCGACCGTCTGATCGAGCAGAACATGACCATCAATCTGACGGAGGCGGCGAACAAGTTCATCGCCGACGAAGGCACCGATACCGCCATGGGCGCGCGTCCGCTGCGCCGCGCTATTCAGCGCCTGCTGGAAGACCCGCTTTCCGAGCAGATTCTGGAAGGCAAGTGGCATGCGGGCAGCGTGATCGACGTGGACGTCAAGGATGACGAGCTGGTGTTCACCGAAGGTCAGGGCGAGATTCCCGCGCCGCGCAAGCGCGATAGCATCGCGCGCGAGGCGGAATCGATGCTGCCGCAATTCGATCTGGCGCACGCCGGGGGCGGTCGTCCGGGCGGCGTATCGAGCGACGGCGCTGCCGACTAAGGGCGTTCTAAAAAACGCAGAGACTGTTTTGGAGGAGGCTCATTGGGGCCTCCTCTTTATATGTGCGTTCTTGCGCCTGTGTCGAACGCGAGGGAAGTGGCGCATTGCGGTACACGATATTCGCTGGATGGGCTAATATGAATGGTTATAGAAAGTTCCGCACGAACGATGCGTGCGGCAATGCGATTTAACCCATAGCGACGCGTGCGGCTGCGCGCGTCTTTCGGCAAGAGAAGCGAGGGCATCCATGAGCAACGACGATTCTGCGCGTTCCGTTTTCGAGCAAAATGCAGTCGACCCAGTGTTTTTGCCGTCGGCTCTTTCCGATGTGGCGTCTGACTTCGAAGATACGAGCGCTGCTGCAGGCCTGGTTGCCTCCGCGCGCCTTCAGGGCAAGGTGGGCAAGAAGGCCAAGACCGCCGCAATCGTTTTGGCGGGCGGTTCGGGCGAGCGCTTTGGCCATGACGGCGGCAAGCAGATCGTGGAGATCGCCGGCAGGCCTACGCTGGCATGGTCCATCATGGCGTTCGACGCCACCGAAGACGTGGGCATTATCGTGGTGGTGTGCCCCGAGGACCGCATGCAGGAATACTGGGCTCTGGCCATCGACCCGCATAACTTCGTGACGCCCATCGTGATGGCTCCCGCGGGCGCATCGCGTCAGGAGAGCGCGTTCTCGGGTCTGGAATACGTGCCGGACAATTACGAATACGTGGCGCTGCATGACGGCGCGCGCCCGTTGATCTCGCCCGAGCTCATCACGCATACCATTAACACGCTTAAGGGTACGCTCGATGCGGACGGCGCCATCGTTGCCACTCCCGCCGTCGACACGCTCAAGGTCTTGGAGCACGGCGTCATCGTCGGCTCGTCCGACGGTCGCGTGTTCTGG
>NZ_CALUMA010000123.1 GCF_944321625.1 uncultured Slackia sp. | reverse complement strand
GCCGGCTCGACGCCGCTCGACCCCACTTCGTCGCCGCTCGCGTACGCAAGACCCGCGGGCGGATTGGAGATGGCCTCTTCGGAAGCGCTAGACGTATAGCCCAGAACGGCGCCCGCAAGCGCGGCGTACGGATACACGCGCTTCGTGCGGCGCTCGATGGTGACGCCCGGAAACGCATCGGGATGCTCTTCGATGAACGAGATGTCGCGGAAACGCGGATTGGTCATCACCTCGCGCTGGGCCTGGGCGCCGCCCGTGGCGTCCTGGATGCGTTGACGGATGACGGCATGCGGAACGCCCAGAAGCGCCGAGAGGCGCAGCGTCACGTTGCGGTTGTCGGCCACGTCGGCGTCGGCCAGAATGGTGGGCGCGGTCTCGTTGTCCACCAGCACGATGCCCTCGGTGTCGAAGATGCGACCGCGAGGGGCGGGCGTCTTCACCGTGGTGAACTGGTTGCCCTGCGCCGCCGCCACATACTGGTCGCTCGAAAGCACCTGCATGCTCCACAGCTTAGCGGTCAGACTGCCGAACACCGCGGCGATGAGCACGCCCAGCGCGACGAAGCGCGACCGAAGCCCGCCTTGTGCGCGCGTCTTCGACGCGGCGGCGGGCGAAGAGCCGCCCTCCACGGACGCACCCGCCTTGCGGGTGACGAACGGCGTGCCCGACCCGATGGAAGACACCGATTTGGGAACGGAGCTCTGGGGCTTCACGCCGCGAGAGCGCATGAACAGCGCTAGCGCAACGCCCGCCACGATAATAACGACAAGCGCGGTGATGATTGCTTCTACCATGCTATCACCGACCTAACGCAGACGAACGGTAGACGACGTAGGCGCCGTATGCGACGGCGCGCTGCGGGCGAGCAGATGCGACATGAGCGGCATGATGATCAGCACTACGGCGCAGTCGTACAGCGCGCACGGCAGCGCACGCAAAAGCAGCGCGTCCATCGCGGGCACCCCCGCCGTAGCGATGTAGAAGAACGCGTAGATTGCTTCCACGATAAGCGAGGTCGCCATGGAGATGGCCAGCGACACGGTAACCGTCTCATTGCCGAATAGCGAAGCGGCGCGTGACGCGATGAACGCCGCCAGGGTGAGCAGCGCCGCCATAACGCCCACGGTGCCGCCCGTGGACAGGTCGCTTGCCAGGCCAAGGACGAACGCAATCACGACGATGGAGTCGGACGTGCGAAGCATGGCCGCAGTAGCAACGAAAGCGAGCGCGAAGTTGGGCATGGCGCCCAGCACGGCGATATTGGGAGCGAGCACGGATTGCAGCACGAATGCAACAATGCCTCCGATTATCAGAACCACGGTTTCGCGCATAGGCTATTCGCCTTCCCCGGATTCATCGTAGTATTCGTCGTACGCGGCATCGGTGCCGTCAGTGCCGTCGGAAGCGTCGTCAGAGACGCCCGCATCATCGGACGCACTTGCATCGCCAGCATCCTGCCCGTCGGAAGAATCGCCCGCTGCAGCGTCTCCCGCCGAAGAAGAGAACACCACGGTGACCTCTTCGAGAGCATCGGCGGTGGAAAGCGGCGACACGATGACGGTGCGGTCCGACGTGCCCGCCTGATTGACCACATTGGTGACGGTGCCGATGGTGATGCCCGCGGGGAAGCTGCCGCCCATGCCCGAGGTGACCACCACGTCGCCCACCTTGACCTGAACCGCGTCATCAAGGTACTCGAGATAGAGCAGGCCGTCCACGGCGCCCTTCACCACGCACTGATCGCGCGAAGACTGCAGATACGCCGAAACGCCGCTCTGCGGGTCGGTGATAAGGCGCACGCGGCACGTGAGCGGCGAAACCTCGGTCACCTGACCCACGAGCCCGCTGGGGCCGACTACGGCCTGACCGGGCTCGACGCCGCTATTGCTGCCGACGTTCACCGTGATGTCGCGCGAATACGCGTCCGACCCGGTGCCGATGACGCGGCCCGTAGCCCCATCGATCTGATACTGGCTCTGGATATCGAGCAGAGCGGTGAGGCGCTCGTTTTCCTGGCGCAGCTCCTCCATCTGCACGAGCTGATCTCTGAGCTGGGCGTTTTCCTGCTGAAGCGCCGTATACGACTCATTGGAAACGGTGGCGTTCTCCACGGCGTCGCCCGCGGTGTCCGCCGCGTAGGCCACCCCCGCGCCGGCGAACTGCAAGGGCGCGGTCACCATACCGGCAACGCTTTGGACCCGATGCAGAGGGCCGTCCTGCCCCTCGCGCGCGTAGACGGTCGCCAAAACGATGGATACGACGAGCAGCGCGACCACCAAAACGGTGCCGCTTAAGGGAATCGACTTGCTCTTGGCGGTCGTATGCTTGCTGATCATGGGCGTTTATCCTCCCCGCCTCATCCGGGCGTGCCGCATATCGCAGCGGCCCGTGCGCATCGGGCGAACCCCGCGCAAAGGCGTATCGAGCGACGCGCGCCGCTCAAAAGCGGCGCGCGGCAAAAAGCTTGGTTGTTTACTTGGAGCGCATCATGGTCTGTTTGAGCGCCGAAGGGGTCTCGAGCACCTTCAGGCAGCCCATGGCCACGTTGGTAAGCGCCGTTTCGCTGGTCCATACGGGAATCTCCAGGCGCTGCGTAAGGAAGCGATCCAGGCCCGAAAGCAGGCCGCCGCCGCCCGTGAGCAGGATGCCGTTAGAGATGATGTCGCTGGCCAAGTCAGGGTTGGTCTTCTTGAACGTCTCCTTGATGTGGACGACCATCTCCTCGATGGGCGGCTGCAGAGCAGCACGAACGTCCTCGGACTGGATGGTCACCTCGCGCGGCTGCTCGGTCACGACGTCCTGGCCGGAGATGATCATGTCCTTCTCGCGGCCGTCCTCGAACGGCAGGATGGAGCCGATCTTGATCTTGATGATCTCGGCCGTGCGCTCGCCCACCTTGATGCCCAGAAGGTCGCGCAGGTACATGGCGATGGCCTCGTCCATCTTGTTGCCCGCGAGACGCAAACTGGAGCTGGTGACGATGCCTCCCAGCGAGATGACGGCCACCTCGGTGGTACCGCCGCCGATGTCCACCACCATCGAGCCGGTAGGCTCGGTCACGGGCAGATCGGCGCCCATAGCGGCAGCCATGGGCTCCTCGATCAGATATGCCTGACGAGCGCCCGACTGAATGGCGGCCTCGAACACGGCGCGCTTCTCGACGGAGGTGGCGCCGCAAGGGATGCAGATCACGATGCGCGGCTTGGCCTGCCAGGGGTAGCGGCGCTCGATGGCCTTGTTGATGAAGGCCGAGAGCATGGCCTCGGTCACGTCGTAGTCGGCGATAACGCCGTCGCGCAGCGGATGCTCCGCCGAAAACGCGTCGGGCGTGTGGTTAATCATCTGCTTGGCCTCATGGCCCACGGCAAGAACGCGATGCGTGCTGCGTTCGATGGCGACGACGCTGGGCTCGTTGAGAACCACGCCCTCGCCCGTGACGGCCACCAGCGTGTTGGCCGTGCCGAGGTCGATGGCCAGGTCGCACGAAGAAGCCCCGCCGAAGCCCCCGGTAAGGTTATGGATGAAATCCATGAACGACATAGAGATGGGTCCTTTTCCGTTTCGTTTCTCTATCTTTTATCAGGTGGTACAGCGTAAAGCCGATTCTGGCGGAGCGAAAGGTGCCGCTTGCCGAAACGACGTCACGCGATAGCGCGGTATACGCAAGCAGACATTCTAACACACCGAAAAAAGGCCCCGCACACCGCGGAGCCATGCACACAAGAGGTAAGCGCACGCCCCTATCGGGGAGCCCGGGCCACTAGCACGCGGGGGCGGTCGGCCAAATCGTTCACTATGCGCACGTCGACGAAGCCCGCTTCGCGGGCGATGGCTGCGGCATCGTCGAGACACGTCTCATGGAGCTCCACCGCGTATCCGCCGCCCGGCTTGAGCGCGCGTGCCGCCCATGCGGTGAGCGGACGGAATAGGTCAAGGCCGTCGGCCCCGCCGTCGAGCGCGAGGCTGGGTTCGAACGCACCGACCTCGTGCGGAAGTTGCGCCATCACCGACGTGGGAATGTAGGGCGGATTCGACACCACCAAATCGAGCTTGCCCATGAAGCGAGCAGGAATGGCGTCGCCCAGATTGCTGTTCAGCACGTAGACGCGTTCCGACAAACCCAGCGCCTCAACGTTTTCGCGCGCAAGGGCGAGCGCCTCAGGTGCGATATCGGTCGCCAGCACGCGCGCATCGGGATGCTCATAGGCGACGGAGCAGGCTATGCAGCCCGACCCGGTGCATATGTCGGCA
>NZ_CALUMA010000122.1 GCF_944321625.1 uncultured Slackia sp. | reverse complement strand
CCAGTAACGAATGGAGCCGTTGGCAGTGTCGAAGGTTTTCTCGAGCATGAAAGGCTCCTCCCGTGACGCGAAAAAGGCAGCGACTCGTGTCCAAGAACCCTGCTTCCACGATGGAATCGAGCATTGGCCAAATTAATCCGCACGAATATACACAATGACACATTGTAGCGCCGAGGGTCCATTCGCAAAAACCATCCACAAGCTAGGCGCCGCATGTATGTCACGCTTCCATCAAGTTCGCGCGCTCTAATTGTGACGATTCGAAAACGGGGAAATCCTTCCTACCGAGACGGCATCGCGAGGTCTATACTTATGCCGCATTTCTTAGCACGTTCGTTAGAGCTTTCGCACATTACACCTCGCCTCAGCCGCTCCACCGAAGCGCGCCGGGGCGGCCCCTTTAGCCCCAAACAACCCGACGCCCAAGCCTCGTTCAATTCCGAGCGGCTCCGCGCTCGAACGACTTCGGTTTGGGTCTCCGCAGTTTGGACCCATACGCATCACGCCACTCGAGAAAGGACGCCAGATGAGCGAACCCACGTACACGTTCCGCCTCGCCACGCCTGACGACGCCGAAGTCCTCCAGGCCATCTACGCCCCGTACGTGGAAACGTCCATCACGTTCGAATACGAGGCGCCCAGCGTGGAGGAGTTCCGCCGCCGCATCGAGGAACGCATCTGCATCTACCCCTACATCGTGGTGGAGGGAGACGGCGTGCCCATGGGCTATGCCTATGCAAGCCGCCTGTTCAGCCGCGCCGCCTATGATTGGGCGGTGGAGCTTTCGGTGTACCTGTCGCGCGATTGCCGCGGTCGCGGCCTGGGGCGCGCCCTGTACGCGCGCATGCTGACGCTGCTGGAGATGCAGGGCATCCGCAGCGCGCACGGCAAAGTGACCGAGCCCAATGAGGCAAGCGACAAGCTGCACCTGTCCATGGGATTCCGCCGCGTCGGGTTCATGGACAACGTAGGCTTCAAGCTGGGCAAATGGCGCGACGTAGGCCATTACGAAAAACTGATGGGCGATTTCGACAGCGCGCCCGAGCCCGTAATTCCCATCACCGAGCTCGACCCCGCTAAGGTTGAGAAAGTCCTGCGCGACGGCACGCTCGACTAGTGCGCATTCCCCAAGCAGCATGCCTCCCAAGCCTCCGGCACTCCCGGAGGCTTTTTTATGCCTAAAGATGAATATTCCAGGTACTATCTTTCATTTTAAGCCCTCTTCCCCTCTTCTCTATGCAAGGTATACAATGGAAGCCGTCAAATTAGCGGCACCCTATCGTGCCGCAACGGCAACGCCCACGCAGCAGTCCGGGCGCTCGCCAGCAGGTTCTTGGCTAGAAAGGACTATCATGACCAAATTCTCCCACGTCATCGTCCGTCGCCCCGGTAAGTCGCTGTGCGACGGCATCACCAGCGCTCCTGAGCTGGGTAAACCCATTTACGAGAAGGCCATTGAGCAGCATGACGCCTACATCGAGGCACTGAAGCAGTGCGGCGTGGAAGTGACCGTGCTGCCCGCGCTGGAGGAATACCCCGACAGCTGCTTCGTGGAGGACACCGCCGTCATCACCCGCTGCGGCGCGATCATCGACAACCCCGGCGCCGGCAGCCGTAACGGCGAGGCCAAGGAGATGGAGCCCACCATCCGCCAGTTCTTCGACGACGACCACATCGCCCACATCACCGCACCTGGCACGCTCGAAGGCGGCGACGTGATGATGGTCGGCGATCACTTCTATGTGGGCCGCTCCGCTCGCACCAACGAAGAGGGCATCCGCCAGTTCATCGAGATCCTCGAGGGCTGGGGGCTTTCCGGCTCTGAGGTGCCGCTGGAGTACGTGCTGCACCTGAAGACCGGCGTGAACTACCTGGAAGACAACAATATGCTGGTGGCCGGCGAATTCGTCACTAAGCCGGAGTTCCAGAAGTACAACCTGATCGAGGTTCCCGAAGAAGAGGCCTACGGCGCCAACTGCATCTGGGTGAACGGCACCGTCATCGTACCCGAGGGCTACCCCACCGTGCTGGCCAAGGTCCAGGAGCTCGGCTACAAGACGCTCGTGGTTGACACCTCCGAGTACCGCAAGATCGACGGCGGCCTGAGCTGCCTCTCCCTGCGCTTCTAAGCCGACGCGCTCCCCTTGGAGCCGTCCAACACCCGCAGTATGCCAAGGCCCTGCAATCACGCCGATTGCAGGGCCTTTCTCTTGCGCAGGATGCCTTGCCCGAAAGGTCTGGCATCGCGCGATCGCAAGCACCATATGGGCCTCCTGCGCCCATCCGTCCATAAAAAAGTCGGCCACACAGGCCGACTCGCTTAGGTGGGTATATCAATCGTCGCTAGTCGCAGCACTTGCACTTACAGGCGGCCTTGACGGAGCGGCGCTTGCCGTGCGCGCCCTGGGCCTTGGCGGCGAGAATCAGCTTCTCGGTCAGCGCATTGAGCTGCTCGATCTCCTCGTCGGAGAAATCGGCCAGGAGCTTCTCGGCGACCTCGGAATGCGCGGCGCAGCGCTTCTCGGCAATCTGATCCCCCAGCTCGGTCAGAGAGACCTCGTAGGTCCGCGGCTGATCCGAATCCGCCATCGTCACATAGCCGTTGCGAACGGCCTTCTTCACCACGGCCTTGAGCTCGGCGCGGTCGAAGGACAGCGCATCGACGAGCTCGCGCGAAGTCATAGACCCCTCGTTCATGTGCAGGACCTTCAGCAGCGCGCCCTGACCGCGTTTGTAGCTCTTGGGACCGTTTTTGTGGAACGTGCGATTGACCAGCTTGCCAGCCTTCTTAAGCTGAGCGAGCGTCTTGGTTTCTTTGCTCATAATGCCTTCTTTCTGACCCTATCACCAAATGCGGATAGCCTGTTGTGACAGAGGGTATTATGATACAAATCTCTTCTATATTCTTATTATTCATGCAATGTTCATACTGTATATATTTATCAAGGTAAATGGCCTAATTTATATTATTCATATTTTATAATATGCTCAAATATGTTTAATAACTGAAGCAGTCAATCACCAAAAATGCGCCGCATGACAATGTCCCATGGATATTCCATACCAAACAAAACTCTTTAGTCCCAAGCAAAACGCCTCAAAGATCAGACAGGTTCAATTCCCCCAAAACGCGTGGCTTCACGTCAAGCTCACGCAACACGAAGGAGCCATGGCGCGATTCCATCACCGCGAAAGCAACACCAACAACTACATTCGGCATACAGGAAGCAAGCGGGAGAAGCGCCTGCGGATGAACCTCAACAAACCCCAGAGACCTATCTCGCCCCCAACGCACCTCACCTGTCATTCGCAACAGATGCTCCACAGTGTTGGCATCTCTCCCGAAAAACTTTATCGTTTTCAAAAAGTAATCTTTTTGCGAGAAGAACCAATGCCGATGGCGCACAGCAAAAGGGGCATTTAATTGATAGATTTGCCCCGTGAGCTTATTTTCCAACGAGCAGTAATGCACTCCCATGCCAATCTTTTCCTGCAGCGCATATTCAAGCAAATCGATGCATGCCGCCTCGCTCCCATCAACAGGAATACCTCCTCCATACCAGTATTCATACAGCACGCGATATGGCTCCGCCTTTAGGTGATAGCCCCTTTGGTTGAATTCTTCCGAATTATGCAGCGGGAAGCACAACTCGAGCAAATTAATTCCCGTAACGCCCATAGAGTCGAGTCGCTTGAGCAGCGACTTCATCTGATTCACCTCATTGGGCATTACGGGCATTTCCACCATAACTGCCGGTATGCGCCCAACGCACATCTCAATTTTGTGTAGCGTATCCTCAACGCAAGCGGAGCCTTCTTCTAGTTTTATGCTGAACCGAATTTCGGTGAGTCCCGCCGCGGCGAGTTCATTTAGCATCACTCCATCCAACCCCGACCCGCTGGTATACAAGCGTAGACGCGCCTGCGGATACAGCTCGCTGGCGCACCGGAAAAAATCCAACGTCTGGTTTTTATGGAGCAGGGGCTCGCCGCCGGAAAGCCCCAAATGTTTGTACAGGGCGTTGCAGCTATGGCGACTCTTCAGCTCCTGCGCCGCATCATTAACGTGGCTTAAATAGTATTCATAATCATTTTGGTTGGGATTAAAACAAAAGAAGCAATTCCGATTGCACTGGGTCGACGTGAGGAATGTCTCCGTCTCTACCCCGCGCCGACAAGCAAGACACGAAGGCGAGATCCAATTGAGCCAAAGGCTTTTGCAATCATTTTCCACTCTCAGGCCGCAATCGGCAAGACCTTGCACCCGACGCCGCAGCGCGTCCTCCCCCGAACGATTGCTCAGAGGCGCCCAGGGCACGCCATAGCGCTTAATATCGTTGACGAACTCACGACGAATTTCAACATACCGCTCTACGTAGGAGCGCAATTCTTTGTTTGCACGCGGCAGCGATGTGGCATTGGCACGCATATGCTTGTGGCTATTCGCCATCGGCCTCTTCCCCCAATCGATACCCCACTCGCCACACGGTGATGATGTAGCGAGGCTTGGAGGGATCAACCTCTAGTTTTTCCCTCAGACGACGGATATACACAGCAATGCTCGTGACCTCACCCACGTAGTTCTCTCCCCATACGCGTTCCACCAGCTCGTTCGTGGTGAACACGCGTCCAGGATGGTTGGCCATCGTAGCTAAAATGAAATATTCCTTAGGCGTCAAATCAATAAGCTTGCCGTCAAGGTAAACCCTTTGTCGTTTGAAATGGACTTCCAGTTTGCCGACACGTGCAATTGCCCGCGACCCACGAGCACCCTCTGTTTGTCCCGCCGCGCTTCGCCGCAAAAGAGCCTCGATGCGCAATAGGAGCTCCTCGCCTATAAACGGCTTAGTGAGGTAGTCGTCGGCTCCGGCTTTGAATCCCACGCTCTTATCCACAATGTCGCTCTTAGCGGAAAGCATAAGAATGGGCACGCGCGCGTCCATCGCACGTATCTCCTCGCACACCTGAAAGCCGTTCTTCTTGGGCATCATAATATCCAGAACCACGATGTCAGGATGCTCTTCGCAAAATACGCCAACGGCTTCTTCCCCATTCGAGGCTATGCGACAATCGTAGCCCTCCTCTTCGAGCAAAGCACAGATGCCGTTAACTATGGATCGTTCGTCATCCGCAATCAGAATCGTTTTCCCCATTGTGCGCTTCCCCTCTTCTTCCGTTCTCCCCTTCTAGAATATCGTCGTCATCCCCCAACGTACAGCCGCCCTGGCCCACAGGTAGCACAACCGTGAATACCGAACCGCGCCCTAATTCGCTTTCGACCGATACGGAGCCGCCGTGACGCTGAGCAATATCCTTTACAACGCTGAGTCCCAATCCGCTTCCGCTGTAGCCGCGCGTGGTTGACCCGTCCACCTGGGTGAACTTATCGAAAATCCGATCAATGTCCTCCTCAGCAATTCCGATGCCCGTATCCCGCACGGCGATAGCTACTTCATTAGCGTCTCTCTTGTATGTGACATCCACGTTCACATGCCCGCCTTCGGATGTGAACTTTATGGCATTGCTCACCAGATTTTCCATCGCATGACGAATACGTTCCCAATCGCCGCGGATGATTGGAACGTCCTGTGCTACGCTGCTTTCCAGCCGAACGCCTTTCTTCTCTGCCAGCACCGCCATGGTTGAATCGACGTAATTAGTCACGTCCATCAAATCGACGTCATCAACCACTAAGCGGCCCCTGCCAGCCTGCGTCGCCGCCATCTCAAGCGTATCGTTTATCATGTTGAGCAACGCAATGGTATTGCCTTTAAGCTCCTGCACTGCGTTCCTCCCTCGTCGGCTATCCCCTATTTCACGCTCGAGCACTTCCACAAATGTGAGAATCGCCGTAAGCGGCGTACGAAGCTCGTGGCTCATCACGGCAAGAAAGTCGTCTTTGTACTTGTTGTCACGAGTTAGCTGCATATTGGCATGCTTAAGCAGCTCGTTGCTCTGAGCGAGCTGCACACGCTGCCTTTCCAACACCTCGTTTGCACGCCTCACTTCTTCCGTTCTCAAAGCAACCTTGTCTTCAAGCGTGTTGTACACCTCATTGAGCTGAGACGCCATATTTGAGAAGCTTTGCACAAGATCGCCCAACTCCCCTTTTGCTTCAATGCCTTCTAGCTGAGAGTTGAAATTTCCATCCCCCAACTCTGCCGCAACGCTTGAAAGTTTCGAAACGGGCCGCGTAACCAATCGATCTATAGCAAAGAACACCGTTATGGCGATAAGCGCCAGCATACCCCCAAAAAACACCACAGAAACCATCAGCGTTTGCCATTCGTCTTGTAAATAGGGTTCGGTGGGAATAACAATGCTTATGGCGCCAGCAAAATCACCTTGTTCTAGCCCCTCTTTCGGATAGCCTGTCACATCGAGCTCACCCTTGGGACCCCCGTGGCATTCCAAGCAGTTCTCGCTCAGATATATTGCACGTACATAGCGAAAAGAGGATTGCCCCTCATACTCCACGATATCGTAATATTCATCTGACGATGCATTAGGGCCCGTGATAGCCTCAAGAGCAACCGCCTCGAAATCATCGGGACTGTCGTATTTGTTGCGCACGTTAATTCCCGTGTATCGGATAGTGTAATCGCTATTTTCAGTGAAAATAGCGCCTATCCCTTTGCCCACTATGGAGCAGTACAGCCCCTTGAAGTCGTACGTTCCGTCAGAGTTGTAATTAATGTTGTCCTGATTGACATCAAAAAACTGCCACACCGCGTCCATTTCATCGGCAAATGCCGCCGCTTGGGCATACAGTCGATCCTCGGTTTGCAAGGTACGCTGATAGTTGATGAACACCACGTAAATGCCCATAGCCACTACGAATACGCATATGAGGATGATAGAGAAGAGGGCGCCTAGCCTGATGCCCCTTTTGGTACGCTTCCGCCCCATCGTGCCCTCCGCTCATGCGCGCCCATCAGCGCCTATTCAATTGATTGGCTAATTCTGATTGTAGTTGTTCCAGCATGGATGCGCCAGCAAGAGAGCCCATCGCCCCCAGGCTGCTATAAAACGGATGGTGAGAATGCTTTGACACCTGGCCAAAGAACGAAACGAACCAACGACTCAAATGCACTTGGGCAAACCGAATGAAGCGATTATAGGCGATGTTTCGTTCCTCCTCGGTCTTGGCATCGACCGATCGAAGGAGGAGGATTGAGCAGAACTCGCATTCTATTCGCATATGGTCGGCGGATTCGTGACTCACAAGCGCAAACCCCGACTCGCTATATCTGCGCGCCGCATCAACCGACTGCGGAGAACGCAATAGCACCGTATTTGCATCATCTCCGCTCTGCGCCGCCAGAAACGTCGATTCCCAAATAGGCACAACTGCGCCACTTGGAGACGTAAACAGACGCGTGTACTCTCGTTTTAGTGCTGCAAGCACCTCCCTGTTTCCGACATCGTTCGCACCTTCAAGGAGGAAGAACCCGCATGTATCCACGGAATCGAGTCCGATGTCCTCGATGAGCTCCGATGCCGCACGATTGTATGCGCCCGCACGCAAAAGTGTCACCATCTCATCGCTTGGCAGCGTGAGCCCATGCGCCAAAAAATCGAATAGCGGCGCAAATACTTCAGCAAAACGTTGCTGCTGCATATGCCTTCCCTTCGTCGCATCAACCCAAAATGACGCGTCGGCCAACCGAAGCTCCGATATCACACCAGATAATACACGCAGGGCTCAGTGCCCTCCTCCTCAAGCAAACGAGCGTATTCACGATTACCAGAAGAAAGAACCCTGGACACGGCACTTTCGGGGTCATCTAAATCGCCAAACATGCGGGCATGCATATTGCACGCCTTGATGCAAGGCGGCTCCATTCCACGTGCACGAACGTTCGCGCAAAAAGTGCATTTCTCCGCCTTGCCCGCGCGGTGCTCGGGCGCATCCCACTGGCCAAGCGCCACTTCCTGATAGTACGTAGGCTCATCCTGCATAATGGTGCGCACGTCATAGGGGCATGCCTCAATGCAGGCGGCGCAGCCAATACATACGCCGGCATCCACAATCACGGTGCCGTCGTCGGTTTTCCGGCTTGCTCCCGTCGGGCACTTCTGCACGCAGGCGGGCTTTCGGCAATGCTGGCATGCCTTTGGGATGAAGAGCCCCGCAATATTAACGCCATCGGGAAACAGGCCGGAAGGAACTCCGTCATCGCCGATGACGGAGTTCCACCACACCTGAGCAGGCAGATTGTTGTTTATTTTGCAGGCGACGGCGCACGCATTGCAACCCACACACAGTTCTGCGTCGATTACCATACCGTACTGCATCCGTCTCCTTCCCTGCCGCTATTCCTCTTCGTAGGGCTCGGCCTCGACGCGAACATCGAAATAAGCGGCGTTGTTTGAGCATAAGTCCGTATTGTCAAACGAACTCAAACGCTGATAGTGACCCTTCTTGAAATACTCTTCCGCCCAGCCATGATACATCACCAAAACACCGGGCATAATCCCCTGGTCGAACTTCGCGCGAGCCACAACTTCGCTTCGATCGTTAAACAAGCGCATATATTCACCGTCTGCTACACCGCGTTTCTCAGCATCTGCGGGGTTCACGTGGATTTCGGGTTCGGGAAGCAGTTCATGCAGGAATTCCGCATGATGGAATGTTGTTTGGGTTCCATACTTAGTATGAGGAGTCATGAAAATCAACGGGTATTTCTGCGCAAGCGGATGACTCTCTAGTACTTCTGCGTTCTCAACAAAATCAGGAAGATTGAAATCCTGCGGATTCAGCGTGACATCCCAGTTGCCATAAGGAGTTGGCCTGTCGATGAAGAAATTCCAACGTCCATTTTCCCCAGAAGACACGCCATCAGCAGGAAGGGAGTAATTATTCTCAAAAACGCGAACTGCCTTTTTCTCCTGCAAGTCACCGTAGGTGCAACCCAATTCACGATTCGCATCACAATCGAGCATTGCATTGAGCTGATCGACGTCGCTTCCCTGGAAGTATTCGCCCAGGTCAAGTTTCTGAGCTATTTTTTGGCATATTTCCCAATCCGGAAGACTCTCAAACTGAGGGTCGGCAGCTTTCTCTGCAATGCGAGTATAGGGCGTATAGTTTCCGGCGCTCATAACGTCGTTACGCTCCCACCAATGACATGCGGGCAACAAAAGGTCAGCATATTTGCAAGTATCAGTCATACGAATCTCAACAACACAAAGAAAATCTAGCTTCTTCAAGGCGTCTTCCATTGCAATACGATCGGCGGTACCACCAATAACATTGCCCGCATAAGTCAGCATGCCTTTGATGGGAATCTTCGCGCCCCCCAACTCACCCGTTTCCATCACATGAAGCAATTGTGCATCAGGAACAGAAGGCCCTGGCTTACCTACATTAACCCATTCCGCATTAACCGGCCCTGAACCATATACATATCGATTGGACAAACCGGGCTTGCCAAAATTGCCTGTAACCATCCTAATGGCGTCCATGCCAAGCGTGACTTGATAAGAATTTGCATAATGGGCGAAGCCATTTGTTTTAATTAGAACAGTCTCGGAAGAAGCACACACTTTTGCCAACTCAATGATAACATCGGCCGAGATTCCCGTTATCTCCTCGGCGCGCTCAAGCGAATAAAGAGACGCACGTTCTTTTAGAGCATCGAGCGCGGTCTTCACCGCAAAGTCGCCCACATTGTGGCTTCCGGAAAGAGAGAAAACCGTGGAATCGGACTCTGGCCCCACAGGGACAGCCTTGCCCTCAACCTCATTCCATGCGTAAACCGGCGACTGTGCACCATTTTCAGGAGCAGGCTCCCCTAAATCAATAGCACGAAGAAGAGTGCCATCCTCTTTAACGAGATATGGAGCACATGTGCGACTGCGCATAAAATCGTCGTCCTGCAATCCATTTTCAAAAATTTGGTTTAGTACGGCAAGCGCAAGCGCGCCGTCAGTAGCAGGCTTAATGACTATATGCTGGTCAGAGTGAATTGCCGTAATGGTGGAATTCGGGTCAATTGTGATTATCTTGCACCCATGCTGGCGACGAGCTTCGCAAGCATGACGCCAGAAAAGCCATTGTGTTTCGGCAGCATTGCAACCCCAAAAGATAATTGCACTTGCATCCAACATGGTTTCTGGAGCAGAGCTACACGATAAAGCAGAATCAAGCTGCATAGCACGAATTGTAGCCATGTCTCCACCTGTAAGAATCTCACTGGCTCCCGTTGCGTTTACAAGCTTTGTCCAACAACTCCCCGCCTGGCCAGACAGCATGGCCGTAGATCCGTACGTATGATACATAGCGAACCCCGTAGGCCCTACCTCATCAACAATGCCCTTCCATTTGGACCCAAGCAAATCAATCGCTTCATCCCATGATATTTGCTCCCACTGAGGTTCCTCTTCTTTAGAGTTGATGCGCTTCATTGGGTATTTCAAACGGTTGGCATCATAAATGCGATTTATATTAAGAAAACCTTTCCAACAACCGCCTCGGTGTAAGGCCTCGGGGTCATCTTCGTATTCATAAGGCGCGCAATTCACGATGTAACCATCGCGAACCGTGATATCCCAAGCACAATTACGGCTACAATTCCCGTGACAACTATTGATATAGTGGTGCTCCTCGGGCGGTTGATTAGTATCCACCTGACCATTCTCTTGCTGAGGAGCGCATCCGACGGACGTTCCTGCAGCGACGAGCGCGCTCGTCGCTGCCGCACCTTTGATAAAACCACGCCGCGTTATCCCCGAGGAAGCGGCGGTCGTGAGCATTTCTGAAACCATATGTCCCCCTATCTTGTGGATGATGCGCTTAGCCATAATAGAGGCCTCTCGACATTTCGCATTGCCTCAAAGCTTTCTCGATTCTCTTTTACTTGCTCTAGCGAACCTAATCCCCTTTCCGCCATATATGCGGTTCCGTGCATAGCCCAACTATTTGGGATGACCAGAACCCACCAGCACGCTTCTTAAGGGAGGGAGGGGAATCCACTTAAGAAGCTCGCTGGCGGCGTAACGGAGTTACATCAAGTAATACACGTTGGGTTCGGTGCTTTCCTCTTCCAGCAGACGCATATATTCGCGTTCTCCTGATGCAAGAATTCGCGAAACTTCGCTTTCGGGATCATCTAAATCGCCAAACACACGCGCATGGAGATTGCAGGCTTTAACGCATGCAGGATCGCCACCACGCTCACGGATGTTGGCACAGAGCGTACACTTTCCCACCTTACCTGCAGAATGTTTCGGCGCATCCCACTGTCCCAACGCCACCTCTTGATAGTATTCCGGATCATTCTGAACAAGGACGCGCACATCGTACGGACAGGCCTCAATACATGCTCCACAGCCGTCGCATTTCTCGGCATCTATCTGCACCGTTCCGTCGTCGGCCACATAGGTTGCCCCCGTAGAACACTGCGCCACGCAGAGCGGTTTTCGGCAATGTTGACACGCTTTTGGAAAAAATCTCATCGAATTGTTTGGCCATTCGCCCGATGCCGTATCACGCGTTGCCCCACCTTCCGTAACAACGGAATTCCACCACACCTCTTTTGGAAGGTTGTTGTTGATTTTGCACGCAACGGCACATGCGTTGCACCCCGCACACAACTCGGTATCGATTACCATACCGTATCTCATCAGGGCTCCTCTCCTTGTTCACAGCAACCCGCTACCCCTAACGGGCATTTGCTACAATCAGGTTACGGCTGCGAAGACAGAAGCACCATTTGCGCAATTAAATATTGGATTGAGTTTCTTCGATATACATTAAAATATATTAATGAATGCATAAGCACCCACGCACCGAACAAGTCATATCATCAAACTACGAAAACTCGAATGCCGCCGGAACAACAAGAAGCGGCCGTTCATTTCGTCGGCCGCTTCTTAGCGTTTGGGATACAATTGATGGCTAGAACTTCCTGAAGCGCGCGTATCGGCGCTCGAGCAGCAGGTCGTGCGGCACCTGGACCAGCTCGTCCAAGCGGCGCGTCACATAGCGCTTGACCGCGTTGGCCGCAAGCTCAGGATTCGCGCTGGCGGAACCCTCGCCCTCCTCGAGCACGGCGTCGATGATGCCCATCTCGAAAATCTCGTAGGCGTTCATGCGCATAACCGCCGCAGCCTCAGGCGCACGCGAGCGGTCCTTCCACAGGATAGACGCGAAGCCTTCGGGCGAGAGCACCGAATACACCGCATGCTCCTGCATGGCCACGCAGTCCGAAAGCGCCAGCGCCAGCGCGCCGCCGCTGCCGCCCTCGCCCACCAGCACGCTGATGATGGGCACACGCAAGCCCGCCATGGCGAACAGATTGTCGGCGATCGCGTTGCCCTGGCCACGCTCCTCGGCCTCTTTGCCGCAGAACGCGCCCTGAGTGTCCACGATGCACACGATGGGCATGTTGAAGTGCTCGGCCGAGCGCATGAGGCGCAGGCTCTTGCGATAGCCCTCGGGCTCGGGACAGCCGAAGTTGCGCTTGATGCGGTCCTGCAGGTCGCGGCCCTTTTCCTGAGCGATGCACATGACGGCGCGCTCGCCGATCCAGCCTACGCCGGCAAGGATGGCCCCGTCGTCGCCGAAAGCGCGGTCGCCGTGCAGCTCGAAGAAGCCCTCGACCATGGCATCCAGGTAATGCGACGCCGTGGGACGGTGCGTATCGCGCGCGATCTGCACGCTGCGCCAAGCGGGGTTGTCCTCGCCTTCGCCTTCCTTGGACGCGTCACGGGCGGGCAGCGTGAGCAAGGCCGCCACGCGCTTGCCGCTCTCCTCGATGCGTTGGCGCTCCCAAGCGTTGGGGCGACGCAGCGGGCGCGTCACGGCGCGGCCGACGGCGCGCATCGCAGCGGACACGAGGCCACCGGTCGCGGCGGGCATCTCGTCGCCTTCGGGAGACACGGCGCCCTCCTCCACCTCTTTAGCGGTGGGATGCGCCACAAGAGCGGCCTTCACGGCGGAATAGCCGCGCGGCGCCTGGGCATGCATGGGCGCATGGAGCGGCGTCATCTCGCCGTCGCGCGCCTCGTAGAGCGCGAGCAGGTTGGCCAGCACGCCGCGCAGGTGCGCACGCTCAACGATGGCGTCGATCAGGCCGTGCTCCAGCGCGAACTCCGCCGTCTGGAACTCCTTGGGAAGCTCCTGGCGAATGGTGTCTTGGATCACGCGGCGGCCTGCAAAGCCGATGAGCGCCTTGGGCTCGGAGATAATCATGTCGCCCTGCATGGCGAACGACGCGGTCACGCCGCCCGTGGTGGGGTCGGTAATCACCGCGAAATACGGCAGACGCGCCTCGGAATGGCGCTTGATGGCGGCGGAAATCTTCGCCATCTGCATGAGCGACACCAGGCCCTCCTGCATGCGGGCGCCGCCCGAGCAGGTGAAGACCACCCGCGGCAGACGCTCGCGCGTGGCACGCTCCACCGTACGCGTGATGCGCTCGCCCACGACCGAGCCCATGGAACCCATGAAGAACGTGGAGTCCATGATGGCAAGCGCCAGGGGCATGCCGGCGATCTTGGCACCGCCGCAACGCACGCCCTCGGTGAGCCCGGTGCGGGCGCGCTGCTTCTCGATCTTTTCCAGGTAGCCGGGGAACTCCAGCGGATCGGTCTCGGGCACGTCCTCGATATCGATCCACTCCTCGAAGCTATCGGCATCGACCAGGTCGTAGATGCGCTCGGCGGACGTCATGCGGAAGTGATGCCCGCAATCGGGGCACACCTTGTGGTTCTCGCGCACATGGGCGGCGTCGGATACTTTGCGGCACTTGGGGCACACCGTCCACGACTCCGCCGTGGTCTGCGGCAGGTCGCATTTCAGACAGTCGCACACGGCCCACGCCTTGGAGGTGCCGCCGAACGCCGCCGCCGAGGCATCCGCCTCGAGGCGGTACACGCTGCGGCCCGCTTCGACCGCCATGCCCACGAAACGCTCGTCGGAGGCAAGGCGGCTTCCCACCAGCAGAATGGCGCTCGCATTGGCGACCTCGGCTGCCGAAAGGATGCGGTAGTTGTCCTCGAACGCGCCCTTGCCGCGCACAGGACCGATGCACACGCTGCTGTCGGCAAGCTGCAGCTGAGGCTCCTTGGCCATGTCCTCGGTGTAGACCATGCACGTGGCCAGACCCACCGCGCGGCATGCGGCCATGACGCCCTCGGCCGTGCGGCCGGGGTCCACCACCAGCACGCGGTCGCAGCCGCTCATGCGGATATCGACCAGGCTTTGCAGCTCTTCGGCATCGATGCCCGCGGCATCGCCCGCCATGCCGTCGGCGATGGCATGCGTGGATTTGTATTCGTTCTTCGCGGATTCCACCAGTTCGCCGATGCGCTCAAGGCTGCTCGCATCTCCTGGAATCTCACGCGGGATTGTGATATAGCCCGCCTTGTTGGAGCGACGCGCCACGGTATCCCCTTTCCTTCGTATCGCCTTGGCCATGCGCGGCGCAAGGCTGCGGGATATCCCGCAAACGAGCCTGGCAAGGCAGCTGCCCCGCCAGGCTCCCTCGGTTAAGCCAATACGTATTTCTGCGTCGCAGAGGCGGCCACGTTGCCGCCCACGAACGCGGTCACTTCCGCCACGCACATGCGCTTGGAGGATTTGACGATCTTCGCCTCGAGGCGAAGCGTATCGCCGGGCGACACCTGATGGCGGAATTTAGCGCCGTCGATGCCGGTCAGAAATCCAATGGCGCCTTCGCGCTTCTGAGCCACCAGGATGCAGAAGCTGGCCGCCTGGGCGAGCGCCTCCATGATGATGACGCCGGGAAGTACCGGATGGTCGGGGAAATGGCCCTTGAACAGCGGCAGGTCGGGGTCGACGTCCAGCTCGGCGATGATGCACTCGCCGGGCACGCACGCCGTCACGCGACTCACCCACACGAACGGGTCGCGATGAGGCAGCACCGCCTCCACGACGTCCTTCCCGCAAGGATACGTGATGTCCATGGTTACGCCTCCGTCCAGGGCGCAATCGCAAGACTCGCGTTGTGGCCGCCGAAGCCGAGCGAGTTGCTCAGCGCGACCTTCTGGGGGTAATCCGTGATGGCCTCAAGCGGCACGTTCACGCCGCATGCGGGGTCGATGTTCTTGGTGCCGGCGGTCGGGGGCACGCAGGAGTTGGCCACGGACAGCGCGCACACGATGGCCTCGATGGCGCCCGCCGCGCCCAGCGTATGGCCGGTGGTTCCCTTGACCGAGGTCACGGGCACTTGGGCACTGCGCTCTTCGCCGCACAGACCCTTGATGGCGGCCGACTCCATGGCGTCGTTTGCCGGAGTGGACGTGCCGTGGGCGTTCAGGTGGCCCAGATCCTCGGGCGTAAAGCCGCCCTCGGAAAGCGCCTGACGCATCGCGCGCACCGCGCCTTCGCCGTGAGGCTCGGGGGCGGTCATGTGGAACGCGTCGCCGGTGGAGCCGAAGCCCGCCACCTCGGCGATGATGTGCGCCCCACGCGCCACGGCATGTTCGAGCGACTCGAGCACCACAGCACCCGCGCCCTCGCCCGGCACGAAGCCGGAGCGGTCGACGTCGAACGGACGCGACGCGGTTTCGGGGTCGTTGTTCTTGGTGATGGCGCCCAGGTTGCCGAAGCCCGCCAGACAGATGGGAACGATGGACTCCTCGCTGCCGCCCGCAAGCGCCGCGTCGGCATAGCCGTGGCGGATCAGGCGGTACGCCTCGCCGATGCAGTGATTACCCGACGCGCACGCCGTCACGATGGACAGGCAGTCGCCCTTCATGCCATAGCGGATGGACAGGTTGCCCGCGCCCATGTTCTCGATCATCGTGGGGATGAACAGCGGGTTCACGCGCTTGGGACCCTTCTCATGCAGGGTGATGCAGCCGTTCTCGAACTCGCCGATGCCACCGATGCCGCTGCCCCAGACGCACGCGACGCGCGTGGGGTCCTCGGCCTCCATGTCGAGGCCGGACTGCTTCATGGCCTCGTCAGACGCCACGATGGCGTACTGGACGTAGGGGGCGAAACGACGGGCCTCCTTCTTGGTGAGGCCGCATTCGACCGCGTCGAAATTCGGAATCTCGCCGCCGATCTTAGAGGCGAACTCGCTCGTGTCGAAACGCGTGATGGGAGCAATGCACGACTTGCCCGTCATCACGGCGTCCCACAGCGCGTCCACGCCGATGCCTGCGGGCGAGATAGCGCCCATGCCGGTGATGACGACGCGGTGCGTGCCGTCGGGTTTGCGCATATCCGTCATAGTGCCAATCCTCCGTCTACTTCGATGACCTGGCCCGTGATGTAGGCGGCGGCGTCGCTAGCGAGGAACGCCACCACAGCGGCGATATCCTCGGGCTGCCCCATGCGTTTCATGGGGATGCTGCCCAGCACGGCCTCCTTGGCCTTCTCGGGCATGGCGTCGGTCATATCGGTCTGAATGAACCCGGGAGCAACCGCGTTCACGGTCACGCCGCGAGAAGCGACCTCCTTGGCGAGGGACTTGGTGAGGCCCACCACGCCCGCCTTGGATGCCGCGTAGTTCGTCTGTCCCGCATTGCCGTGAATGCCGGAGATGCTGGACATGTTGATGATGCGGCCGCGACGCGCCTTGGTCATAGCGAACGCGGCGGCGCGGCAGCAGTTGAACGTGCCCTTGAGGTTGACGGCGATCACGCGGTCGAAATCCTCTTCCTTCATACGCACGAGCAGGCCGTCACGCGTGATGCCGGCGTTGTTCACCAGCACGCTCACGGCGCCCAGCTGCTCGGTGGCGTCTTTGATGAGGGCCTGCGCCTCGTCGAACACCGACACGTCGGCCTGGATGGCCAGCGCGTTCACCCCGTAGGTGTCGCGCAGGTGCGCGGCGACCTCTTCGGCCGCCTCCTTGCTGCCGGCGTGCGAATGGTTCACCGCCACGTTATATCCGGCGGCAGCGAGCGCCTCGCACACCGCACGGCCGATGCCGCGCGCGCCGCCCGTGACGACTGCGCAGCCCTTGGAAGAGTCGCCGGATGCCGCAGAAGCATCGGCCGCAGGAGCGGCACCGGATACCGCAGTGGCGGCGACGTTCGTTTCTTTTTCCATCAAAGGACCTTTCTCTCTACTTGATTCACGGAACGAATCCGCATGCAAGCCAGCAACGCAGCGTTTCGTGGACGTTTTTGCGACTTTCCCGGCGATTTGCTTCAACATTTGGCTGTTTTGAGGGACAAATCCGCCCAAATCAGAGAAAAAGTTGCACTCGATGCCCGAAAAGAGGGCAAATCCGGAGTTCTGAGCCTCTGCTTCTCCGGAAAAATCGAAAAAACGTCCACGAAATCGCAAAAATCTGGCTAAGCGTTGGCGGCAGCCGTCTCCAGGTGCTCCTTCACAGCGGCGATGTCCTCCGCCGACTCGGCCTTGAAGCGCGCGGCGGACTTATCGGTGCGACGCACCAGGCCCACGAGCACGCCGCCGAAGCCGCACTCGACGAACGTATCCACGCCCTGATCGGCCAGCCACAGCACGCTCTGCTCGAAGCAAACAGGGCTCACCACCTGGCGAACCAGATGGTCGGCAGCCTCGGCGGCGGCAAGCGGACGAGCGTCCACATTGCACACCAGGGGCACGCTTGCCTCATGGAAGTCGATTCCTGCGAGGAAGCCGGCGAACTCGTCGGCCGCGCTCTGCATGAGCGGGCTGTGGAACGCACCGGACGTGGCCAGCATGGCGGCGCGATGCTTGGGTCGCGCGGTCCACGCCTCTTGCGCGCGCAACACCGCGGCACGGTCGCCCGAAACCACAATCTGACCAGGCGAGGTGTAGTTGGCGGGAACCAGCACGTCGCCCTGAGCGAGTTCGGCGCACAGTTCCTCCACCTCGGAGGGTTCGCCGCCCATGAGGGCGCACATGGCGCCATCGCGCTCGGCGGCAGCCTTGGCCATCACCTCGGCGCGAAACGCCGCGATGCGAAACGCGTCCTGGACGCTCACCATGCCGGACACGGCCAAGGCGCCGATCTGGCCCAGCGAGAACCCTGCCACGAAATGCGGCTCCACGCCGGCGGCCTTCAGCGCCGCCGCGCTTGCCACCGAGCATGCGCACATGGCGGGCTGAGCGACGGCGGTGTCGTTCAGGCGCTCAGACTCGGCGTTAAGGCAGGCGTCCGCCACGTTGAAGCCGAACGCCTCGGCGGCGGCGTCGAACACCTCGCGTGCCTCGGGGATATCCATAAGGCCCGCGCCCATGCCGGGCTTCTGCGCGCCCTGGCCGGAAAGCAGGAATGCGACCTTGCCCATGGCCTTACGCCTCCTTGAACGCGCGGGCGGCATTTGCGTCCGCCAGCGCCTGGAGATCCAGCGCGCCGCGGGCGGTGCCTTCCTCCATGAGCTCGCGCAGCACCTCTGCCGCAGTCTTGCGCTCATGAACCAGGCACGCCACCTGGCCGGCCATCATGGATCCGTTGTCCACGTCGCCCTCGACGGCGCGGCGCAGCGATCCCACGTAATACTGCTCGAGCTCGTCGGAACCCATGTTGGAATCCTCGAGCTTGCGCACCGCGCGGGCCCATTTGTTCTTCAGGCCGCGCACTGCATGTCCGCTGCCGCGGCCGGTGACCACGGTGTCGGAGTCCTTCGCCTTGAGCACGCGTTCCTTATAGGCGTCGGCCACGCCGCACTCCTCCACCGTGAGGAAGCGGGTACCCACCTGCACGCCTTCGGCGCCCAGCGCGAAGGCAGCAGCCATGCCGCGACCGTCAGCGATGCCGCCGGCGGCGATGACGGGAATGGACACGGTGTCGCACACCTGAGGCACAAGCGCCATCGTGGTGAGCTCGCCGATATGGCCGCCCGATTCGGTGCCTTCGGCCACCACGGCGTCGACGCCGCACTTTTCCATGCGGGCCGCAAGCGCTGAAGAGGCAACCACGGGAATGACCTTGGCGCCCACCTCTTTCCAGCGCCCGATGAACGTGGAGGGGCTGCCGGCGCCCGTGGTGATCACATCCACGCGCAGCTGCGCCAGAAGCTCGGCGAGTTCCGCCGCGTTGGGGTCCATCAGCATGACGTTCGCGCCGATGGGAGCATCGCCCGCGATCTCACGCGCACGCTTGACCTGGGCTTCCACCCAGTCGAGCGGAGCGCCGCCGCAAGCGATGATACCCAGGCCGCCCCCGGCGGACACCGCGCCGGCAAGGTTGCCGTCGGCGATGCGCGCCATGGCGCCCTGCATGATGGGGTACTTCGTGCCCAGAAGTTCGGTCACACGAGTTTTCACAATTGATTCCTCCAGAAAAAACTTGTAGGTCGCCGAAACGTCAGCGAGGGCAAATCTGACGAGCTGGATA
The DNA here is from genome assembly GCF_944321625.1 of uncultured Slackia sp. Classification (GTDB taxonomy): domain Bacteria; phylum Actinomycetota; class Coriobacteriia; order Coriobacteriales; family Eggerthellaceae; genus Slackia. The sequence goes on along the minus strand of NZ_CALUMA010000122.1, from coordinate 117 downwards.
GCCTTGAACGAGGAGCGCCGCGTACTGCGTACGCAAGCGAAGAGTGAATGGCTAGCCGGCCGTCAGATTTGACCGCAGCGGCGGCCCGTTCCGCCGTTCGGCAGAACGGCGGAACTA
>NZ_CALUMA010000121.1 GCF_944321625.1 uncultured Slackia sp. | reverse complement strand
CGCCGCCGTCGAGGGGATTCATCGTAGCTCCCACCTCGCCGGCGAAGCCATGGGCGCCCAAGACGATGCGTCCGTGGCAGATGAAGCCGCCGCCCATACCGGTGCCGGGAGCCAGCACGATGCACGTGTCGGCGCCCTGCGCGGCGCCCCAGCGGGCCTCGCCCAGCGCGTGGGCCTGAACATCGCCCAGCACGGCAACCGGCAGACCGAATTCCTGGGAAAGACGCGCCTTCACGGGCTTGCCGGCCCAACCGGGCATAATGCTTTCCACGGCATAGGCGATAGACCCGTCTTCCCGGCGCACACGACCCGCCGTGCCCACGCCGATGCCCGCAACGGGCGCAGTCGCATGGGTCAAGCCCTCGCGCACGGCTTCGACGATCGTCTCCAGAACGGCGTCGCCCCCGCGCTGGGCCTTCGTGGGAACCTCGATCTTCCAGGGGATGCTCGGCGCTCCCCCTTCGCGCTTGTATACCACCGTCGCAACGGCGATCTTAGTGCCGCCCACATCGACGGAAACCACCGTGAGCGGGTAGCTCGCGGTGGTTTCCTGAGATTCAACGACGGCACGGACATCCGCGCCCATGATTTACATCATGCCTTCGCGCTTGAGGACCTCGACGATGGCCTCCACGTCCTCGCCCTCTAGGGCCTGGACGGGCTCCCTCATCTGGTTGGTGTTGAACACCCCCATCTGCCACAGCGCGGTCTTGAACGCGCCCACGCCCGCGCCGAAGCCCACGGTGGCCTTGACCACGCGGGTGACGAACATCAGGCGAGCCAGGTGATCCTGGAGCTCGCGGACCTTCTCCCAGTCGCCCGCCTGGTAGGCGCGCCACTGCTCAACGTAGCTCACAGGGGCGATGTTGGCCAGACCCGGCACGCTGCCGTCGGCGCCCGCCATATATGCGCCGTCGACGCACACCTCATGGCCGGTCAGGACCTGCAGGGGATGACCCGCCTGCTCGTTCTCGATGCACAGCCAGCGGAACAGCACGTCGTCGCCGGAGGAATCCTTGACGCCCTGAATCACGCCGTCGGTGCCCAGACGCACCAGCATCGTGGGGTCGAGCTTGGTGTGCACGCACACCGGAAGGTCGTAGGCGAACAGAGGCAGGTCGGTATGCTCGCGGATGGCGCGGAAGTGACGCTCCACTTCCTTCGGGCCGCCCAAAGCGTAGAACGGGGCGGTCGCCACCAGGGCGTCCACGCCGTAGCCCTTTGCCCGTTTGGCCTGGTCGACCACACGCATGGTTTCCATGTCGATGATGCCGGCAAGCACAGGCACACGGCCGTTCACCATGGCGACGGCCTCCTGCAGCACGTGGTAGCGCTGCGCGTCGGTCAGAAACGCCACTTCACCGGAAGAGCCGAGGAAGAACAGGCCGTCGACGCCCGCATCGATCATGCGGTTGATGGAGCGCTCCAGCGCCTCGAGGTCAAGCTTGCGGTTCTCATCCAGAGGGATGACCACGGGAGGGATAACGCCGCGGAATTGCGATTCAGACATGATGTCTCCCCTTAATCGTAAAGGTTTTGCAAACATTCAAACTATATTGAAGCATGGCCCATTGCGCAAGGAGCAAAGTCGAAAACACGCGCAACAAAAAGGACCCGCCGAAGCGGGTCCTTTCGTGCGTTATTTGCCGAGATCCGGATGGAGCAGCGATGGCGCGGCGCCGAGGAGGAGCTTGGTGTAGTCGTCCTTGGGGTTCTCGAACACCTCTTTCGCCGTTCCCTTCTCCACCGCCTGGCCCTTGTTCATGACCATGATGCGGTCGGAGATATAGCGCACGGTCTGGATGTCGTGGCTGATGAACACCATCGACAGACCCAGGTCGCGCTTGAGATCGGTCAGCAGGTTGAGGATCTGCGCGCGCACCGACACGTCAAGGGCGCTGGTGGGCTCGTCGGCGATGATGGCATCGGGGCGAAGCGACAGGGCGCGAGCGATTGCCACACGCTGACGCTGGCCGCCGGAAAGCTGTCCGGGCAGGGCCTCGAGCACCGAAGAAGGCAGGCCAACCAGCTCGATGAGCTTCTTGACGCGCTTCTCGCGCTCTTCCTTGGTGCCGATCTTATGCACAATCATGGGGTCCATGAGCTGGTCGTGGATGCTCATGCGCGCATTCAGCGCCGTTGCGGGATCCTGGAACACGACCGAAATCACGCGGCCAATGGTCTTGCGCTGCTTGGCCGTACGCTTGGTCACGTCCACGCCCTTGAAGTACACCTTGCCGGACGTGGGCTGCTGCAGACCGATCATCACGTTGGCGGTGGTGGACTTGCCGCAGCCGGACTCGCCTACGATGCCGATGGTCTCGCCGGGCATAAGCTCGAGCGAAAGACCGTTGATGGCATGCACCTTGTTGGGGTGCAGAATGGAACCCGTGCGCGTCTTGAAGATCACATGGATGTCCTCAAGCTTGATGATGGGGACCTTCGGATCGACCGTAGGGGCCGTGAACTCTTGCATGGAGTCAGTCATTACTGCACACCTCCTTCGGCGACAGGGGTGAGGCCCAGACGCTTCATCTCGTCATCAGGCAGCTCTGCATACCAATGGTTGGTGTCCTGCCACTTCTTGAGGATAGGACGCACGTCGGAATGCAGGTCGGGATGGCTCGAACGAGGCGCGAAGCGATCGCCCTTCGGGAAGTCCTTGGGGCTGGGCACCGAACCGGGAACCTGATGCAGGCGGCCGCTGCCGGCCTCGATGGAAAGCACCGAGCCCAGAAGGCCGCGCGTGTACTCGTGGATGGGATTGGTGAGCAGATCGTGCACCGAACCCTGCTCCACCACCTGGCCGGCGTACATAACCGTAATGGAGTTGGCCACCTCGGCAACCAGGGCAAGGTCGTGGCTCACGAACACCATCGCGAATCCCAGCTGCTCCTGCAGCTTGTTCAGCAGGTCGATGACCTGCTTCTGCACGGTCACGTCCAGAGCGGTGGTGGGCTCGTCGGCGATGATGACCTTGGGGTCGCGCGTCAGAGCCATAGCGATCAGCACGCGCTGACGCTGGCCGCCGGAGAGCTCGTGCGGATACGAGTCCAGCGTACGCTTGGGATCGAGGCCTACGAGCTCCAGCAGCTCCTCCGCGCTGCGGGTGCCGCCGCGCTTGGTGAGCTGCTTCATCTGCGAGCGAATCAACATGGAGGGGTTCAGCGACGAAAGGGCGTCCTGATACACCATGGCAATCTCGCGGCCGCGCAGGGCATTGAGCTCCTTCTGGCTCATCTTCAGCAGGTTCTGGCCGTTGTACAGAATTTCGCCGGAAATCTGCGCCTTGGGGTCAAGCAGGCCCATGATGGCAAGCGAAGTAATGGACTTGCCGCAGCCGGACTCGCCCACCAGGCCCATGGTCTGATGCGGGCGCACCTTGAAGCTGATGTTGTCCACGACGTTCACGTCGCCATGGCGCGGGAACTTGATGCAGAGGTTCTTGACCTCGAGGATGGGCTCATGAGAGATGTCAGACGTAAAGCGGTCGGTACGGGTGTTCTCGACCACCTTGAGCTGATCCAAGCGAGCCTTGAGGGACTCGGCCTGAGCGGCATAGGCCAGCTTGGGGTCGGACACCAGGCGGTCGGCCTCGCGGTCGGAATTGAGGTCGGAGTCGCTCGCCTTGACGGCAGCCTTGGGGGCGGCGGCCAATGCGTCGGTCATGCCTTCGGACAGGATGTTCAGGCACAGAACCGTGATCATGATGGCCAGGCCCGGGAACAGCGCCTGCCACCAGCGACCGGCGAGCACGCCATTACGGGCGTCGGCGAGGATGTTGCCCCACGTGGGAGTGGGCTCAGGAATGCCGGCGCTGATGAAGGCGAGCGAGGCCTCGAACACGATGGCGTCTGCCACCAGCACGATGGTGAACACCAGGACGGGCGCGATACAGTTGCGCACCACGTGCTTCATGAGAATCCACGGAGCACGTGCGCCGCTCACCACGACGGCGCGGACATAGTCCTGATTGTATTCGCTGACCACGTTGGCGCGCACGATACGGGCGATCTGCGGCACATACAGGATGCCGATTGCCAGAATCAGCGACGGGACCGAGTTGCCGAACACGATAACGAACGTGGCGGCCAGCGCGATGCCGGGGAACGACATGAGGACGTCCAGGATGCGCATGATGATTTCGGAGATCCACTTGCGCGTGACTGCCGCAAGAGCGCCGATAATCGAGCCGATGACCAGAGCGAACGCGGTGGCGCCCAAGCCGATGACCAGCGAGTAGCGAGCACCGTACATCATACGGGACAGAACGTCGCGGCCCTTATCGTCGGTGCCGAAGAGGAACTGGCCGTCGGGTGCCTGGCGGGCGGTGAAAATCGCGTAGGGATCGTTCGGGGCAATCCACTGTGCGGTGACTGCGATGAGGAAGATGAGAATCAGCACGATAAGCGAGATGCGCGAGCCGATGGTCATGGCCTTCCAGCGGCGGAAGCGCACCTTGCCCGGGTTCGCCTCCATCTTTTGAGTGAGGTTTTCTCTAAGCTTGACCATGCTACACCGTCCTGATTCGCGGATCGATCAGGATATAAAGCATATCCACGATGATGTTGATAATGATGAAGGTGATGGCCACCACCAGCACGA
>NZ_CALUMA010000120.1 GCF_944321625.1 uncultured Slackia sp. | reverse complement strand
ATGAAGCACGGCCCCATTGCGCTGATTGACCCCGGATTCCCGGTGATCGTGGTGGCCACGAAGAGCCCCACGTATGACAAGGTGATTTCCAACATCCAGGAGTGCAAGGCGCGCGGCGCGCTGGTGGTGGCCATCGCCACCGAAGGCGACGAGGAAATCAAGAAGCACGCCGACTATGTGATCTACATTCCCAAGGTACGCGACTGCTTCAGCGCTATCACGGCAAGCGTGCCGCTGCAGCTGTTCGCGCGTTCCATCGCGCTCGCTCGCGGCTGCGACGTGGATCAGCCGCGCAACCTGGCCAAATCGGTCACGGTCGAATAGAAGGTTCCGCCGGCTTGCCAGCCGGCGGAACGCCTTGACGCTGCGGCTTCCTCTAGCACCCAATCTTGTCGCGATTTCGCGAGCTCACGTAGCAAAGTACGCTATGCTCGCGAAATCCCGCCAATCTCGGGTGCTAGAGGAGCCCTCGCTGACATTTTTTTTGATCTGCGGTTTTAGAAAACGCCCGAGGATTCGTGCCTCGGGCGTTTTGCGTCTCGCTACTTTATGCGTTCGGGTAAAAGTCCTTCGCGGTAGGCGGCGATCAGGCGCTCAAGGTCGTTTACGCGAGCGCGCAGACATATACCCTGGTCGGTGTCGGCAACGAGCGTGCGCCTCTCGACGCGCTCGACCACGCGGCGCGTCGAGTGAATGTCAATCTCGCGCTCCACTGCAGCCGCCGCCGACTCAAGCGGCTCATGCGCCGCGAGTATGAACGCGTGCGAATTCGAGATAAGCGTATAGCCCGCGATGCCCGTGGTGGGCTGGTACGCACGCGAGAACCCGCCGTCGATGGTGAGCACGCGTCCTCCGCATTTCACCGGGTCTTCGCCATCTTTTGCCTTGACGGGCACGTGGCCGCAAATGATGCGCGATGCTGCGGGGTCCATGCCGAAGTCCTCGAAGATGACGGCCATCGCGTCCGGATCGTCGAGGCGTGCATAGAAGGGGTTCTTGACCTCTTTGCGCGCCGCCTTGTCGGTGACGAAGTAAATCTCGAACGTCGCCATCTTGCTCTTTGCGAACAGGGGCGATGCGGGGCTCAGCCACAGCCACCACATGAGGTCGCGCCCGCGTTTGCGCTCGAGCTCATCGGCGCTGTAGAACGCCGCGCGCACGTAGCGCTCCAGCACGTCGTATAGCTCTTTGCCCTTGCATACTTCGCCGAAGATATTCGCCTCTTTAAGCGAACCGTCGTCATTCAGCGGCACGCTTGCGTGGAATAGGAGGCTGCCGTTGGAGATCTTATACAGGCTGCCCACCTTCAAAAACAGGCGCATGTGGCGCTGCAGCTTCTCGCAGCCGATGAAGACCTGCTCAAGGCGCTGCATGACCTCTTCTTCCTCGGGTGTGAGTGCGTAGGGGTCGGCGGGGTCGACGGTGGGGAGCACCTTGTCGGCCAGTTCGTATTCCACGCCATCCACCACGACCGTGCCGCGTTCGTAGTCGATTTTGTCCAGCAGCTTGCGGTCTTCCAGGCCGAACTCGGGATACTCGTCAATGAGCCGGCCTTCCACCTTGAACTGGATAATGGCCATCGCCTTCTGGATTTTGACGTTCATCTGATACGCCTGCTCGTCAAGGTCGGGGTTTCCCTTGAGCCCGAACGCCACGCAGGGGTCGTCGCGGTAGGCGCTCATGGCAAAGGTCGCGAGCGGCAGGATGTTGATGCCGTAGGCGTCTTCAAGAATCGAGAGGTTTCCGTAGCGCGCGCAGTTGCGCACCACATGGGCGATACATCCGCGCTGCCCTAGCGCCGCACCCATCCATACGATGTCGTGATTGCCCCATTGGATGTCCAGGCAGTGGTACTTCGCGAGGGTGTCCATGATGGCGTCGGGCGCGGGGCCGCGGTCGTAGATGTCGCCCAGAATGTGCAGGTGGTCAAGCGAGAACCGTTGAATGAGCAGGCACAATGATTCGATGAACGCCGTGCCGCGGCCGATTCTGATGACGGAATCGATGATGGCACGGCGGTAGTCGTCGCGGTCGACCGCGCAGTTGTCCTCGGTCATGAGCTCGTGAATGGCGTACGCGAACTCTTTGGGATACGCCTTGTGCACCTTGGAGCGCGAGTATTTGCCCGACGCCCGCTTCGCCACGGCGATGAGCCGCTCGACCGTCTGCGCGATCCAGGCGTCCAGATCGGCGAGCGTCGGCATAATAAGGCGCAGCTTTTCATGCGGGTAATAGATGAGGGTGGCCAGCTGGCGCTTTTCCGCCTCGGAAAGCTCGTCGCCAAACGCGTCGTCTATCTTCATGCGAATGGAGCCCGACCCGTTTTTCAGGAGGTGCGCGAACGCCTCGTATTCGCCGTGGATGTCCGATGCGAACAGCTCGGTGCCTTTGGGCAGGTTCAGGATCGCGTTCAGATTGATGGCCTCCGCCGAGGCGTCGGCGATTGTCGGGTACGATTCAGAGAGCAGTTCGAGATAACGCAGGTCTTCGGCGTTCATGCGTGCCTCCTTGGCGTTGGGCGTGGTTGTTTCGCAACTCATGCGTTGTATCTTACTCACATAAAGCGAGCCAGGGCGGACAAAACCTGCGGAAGAGGTTTCTTGTCGGTCGAGGCATGAGTCCCGCAAGTCGGGGCATGTGCGCAAGGGGTGGCCTACGCTTCGGCGTCTCGTGCGTGTCGCTGGGGTAGTCGAGCAATTCGGCGCATTTCCCGTCCCGTGCCCTTTGTGCTCACCTGCCATTTTGTTGAGGGATCGGGCGGGCCTCGCGCTGCGTAAATTGTGGGGTACAATACGCCCTAGTAAAGCGGCTTTACCTTCTTTGGCCGCGGCCCATCGCCATATCCAAGAAAGAAAGGCATCGCATGCCCGTTGGTTTGGGAGTAGATATCGTCGAGATCGAGCGGATGAGGCGCATTCTCGACCGCACGCCTTCGTTCGCGCGCAAGGTGTTCACCCAGGGTGAGCAGGACTATTGCAATACTAAAGCGAATCCTGCCACGCACTATGCCGCCCGTTTTGCCGCCAAAGAGGCGGTGTGCAAGGCGCTGGGCACGGGCATTCTGACGAACGGCATCACTATGCATGACGTAGAGGTGGTGCGTGATTCGCGCGGCAAACCGGCTATTGCTCTTCACGGTGCCGCTGCCCGCGTGGCGGCTGAGCAGGGCGTTATCGACGTCCCCCTTTCGCTTACCTACACTCATAGCGTTGCCGTGGCAAATGCCGTTGCCATCACCAAAGAATCGCAGGCAGAACGCGAGAAGCACCGCGACGTGAAGGCCGAGCTCGCCCAGCAATTCAAGGAGCTCCGCGGCATGCTGGACGACCTGAGCGGCGAAACCGCCAAGGCGGCCCAGGAGGCGCAGGGCGCCAAAGACGACGAGCCTTTGCACTCGGATGGCCCTGCTTTTCCGAACGAAATGACGGCCGATGAGCCTCGGGGGGGGGGCGGCTCCCGGTAACTCCGCCGAATGTTTGACAGCGCATGAAAACACGGTGCATGACGCTTTGGACAAATCGGGGAGGAACTGAGTATGAGCAAACTTACGAAAAAGAGCGTGGCGCGGTTGTTTCCGCAGCTCAGGCAGGATGCCAATAAATATACGCGCGGTACGTGCGAGCTGGTTGTGGGCGATAGGAATTTCCCCGGAGCGGGCGTGCTTGCCACGATGGCGGCTACGCGCATGGGCGCGGGGTATGTGAAAACGTACACGTCGGACAAAACGGCGATTGCGCTGCGCATCGCGTTGCCCTCTGCTGTAGTCGCGCCGTTCAAGCAATACGGCCTTGAGTGTCATGCGCAGGATGCGTCGCACCCCAGCGCCACCGTGGTAGGGTGCGGCCTTGCGGGGACCGAAGGCAATATGACCCTGGTCAGAAGCGTTATTGCCGCGGCGGCCGTGCCGCTGGTGATTGACGGCGGCGGCTTGACCGCCATCGCCACCGAGTCGGGGTTCGCTGCGTTGGCGGAGCATCGCCTGAATGGTTTTCCGGCAATCCTCACGCCGCACGGCGGCGAGGCCGCGCGACTCATAGCGGCGCTTCCGCTCGACTGCGAAGAAGAGGCCGATCCGCGTAACCCCGCCCAGCAGGCGCTGCAAATCGCTCGTGCCTACGATGCGGTGTGCGTGCTCAAGGGGCCGCAGACCTATATCGCTCGTCCGGACGATACGAGCATCAAGAGCGTTGCCGTGTTCGACGGCGGCACGCCCGCCCTTGCCAAGGCGGGAACTGGCGATATCCTGGCCGGATGCATCGGGGCTTTGCTTGCGCAGGGGCTTGAGTCGCATGACGCCGCAGCACTCGGCGTGGTGGTCCACGGAACGGCGGGCGTTCTGGCCGCGAAGAAGATGGGCGCATTCTGCACTACCGCCGAAGACGTGCTGCGATTCCTTCCCAAGGCCGTCATGGAGGTCGCCGAATAGCGTGCCAAGGCAGGATGCACGCTGCAGCGGATGCGGGCTGCGGCGTCGTCTTGTGCGCACGCGGCTGCTGCGGTTGTGTCGCTCAGGTTACGAATGGCGGGTTGTCGCTGTGGTTGCCCGCTCAAACGCGTAATCTAATCTTTGCAGAAAACCGTGCGTTAATGCCGGATTGTGCGTTAATGTCTGAAAGGTATCGCGCTTTCTGCTCGCCAGGCAAGAGAAAGAGGACGCCATGGCTTACGACAACCGTAATGACAACATCCGCGTGAAGGTTCTGGATTCGCGCGACGAATTTCGCCCCGGCCGCAACGGCGGGTCGGTCAATTGGCCCCGCTTTGTTTCGGGTGCTTTGCTGCTTTTATTCGGCCTGATATGCGTGTTTAGCCCGCTGGCGGTGCTTGCCGGGTTCGCCGCTATCGTGGCGTGCGTCATCATAGCGAGCGGCGCGGTGAGCATCGTGTCATATATGCGTTCGCGCAATACGATGTTTGCCCAAAGTGGGTGGAACCTGTTCTGCGCGGTGATGATCGTCGTGTTCGGCGTGGTGCTGCTGGCGTTCCCCATGATCGGCGTCGCGACGGTCGCCTGGATGTTCGGGCTGGGCATCATTGTGTTTGGTGCCGTGCAGATTTTCACCGCGCGCCGCCTGAGCCTGTTCGGCGGCGGTATGTGGGGCATGCTGATGGGCGCTGGCATTCTCGAGGTCATTCTGGGCATCCTGCTGTGCGTCTTCCCCGCGTATTTGGGTGTGTTCATCGGCCTGTTCGCCATCGTGCATGCCATCGACATGATCGTGTTCAGCCTCCCCATCGGCCGCGACCGCAGCAACGGTTTGTGGTAGACGGCTTCACGGTCTTCGCGGGGCTCCGATAAGAAATCGGCAAGATTCTGGCAAGGTTTTAGCGAGAACACGAGGGGTCTCGGCCGAGAATTCAATCGAAAAGCGAGCAGGTTCCTGCAAGATTTTACGAATTCAGTCAGGGTCATTCCGCATAATCCGCACCGTAAAAACCGAAAGTGCGGGAAAGGGTTTGGCAAGGTTTCGAGGCTATGCTTGATTCGTATGAAAAATGAATCGGGCTTTCCTCGCGAGTCCGCTCGCCGCGGCGGCTATTGCGCTCGCTTGTCGCATGCGGGATGTATGAGCGTGTCGCTTTCCGTCATGGGGGCGTCGCTCCCAGCGCGCGGACATCACGCCTATTTTCCGACGCATGCTATACTCGCGCCATTGAAGGTAAGATGGCCCGATTCACGGTAGAGGAGGTGAAACGATGGCAACTGAGTCGTTCTTCAAGACATTCAAACCCACTGAAGAGGGCTGCATCATGATGTTGCGCGATATGATGAGCAACGAGCCTAGCAAAATTCAGCAAGAGATTCTTGCAATGCCCAAGCACGGCGTCATGGTTGGTGAGGATATAACGCTGGAGGAATTCGCGGCCATGAAGGGAAGTGCTCTTCATGGACAACGGTAGCCAGCTAAGCTATACGGTGCTTTCGATTCGAGAGCTCGCGGAATATGTTTCGCATGACGTGTTGACGGAGGCTTTGCGCGCCTTTATGTGCTCGCGTGACCCCTCTATTGAGCGATTCGTCCGCAACGAAGCGATTAAATTCGCCGAAGAACTGTATGGGACCACCTATGTGTTTCTTGATAAAGAATCCTGGCTTCAGGACGAGCTGCGAATCCTGGGCATTTTCACGCTTGCCATTGCAACGGCAGATTTCAGCGGGCTGTCTAAGTCTCAGCATAAGAAGGTATTCGGTCATAAATCCCATGGTAAAACGGGACCTCATCGCGGCGTGTGGCTTCTTGGGCAGTTTGCCCGTGCGGACGGGGTGAATCCCGATACGCTTTCCGGGAAAGAAATGTATTCCTGGGTTCTACAAAAGTTGCGCCGCTTGCGCGAGGGGTCTTCGGGTCGCGCATTGATTTTGGAGTGCGTACCTGATTTGGTGCCGCTTTACGAATCCTACGATTTTAAAGTGCTTCCCGTGGATGATTCCGATAAACGTCTCGTAACTATGTACGCCATTCCTGAGCCCAGCGCTCTCCTTTGTATTCGGCATGTGCGTGAGGCTGGTGTTGCCGCGCGGCGCCTGGAGCCATAGCGTCTATCAAGCAGACATATGCTTGCATTCCGCTCTAATTGCCCCTTAATCACTTGGGGCGTGCTTGTTGACTGCATAGGTTCGGTGTTTGAGGCGCGTTAGTGCTACGCGATTCGCCTATAATTTCAACCGTTTGATATGGAGCGTGCCCTTTGTGCGGGCGTTTATCGCGCGATATAGAAGAGGGAATCATAGTGGCTGAACAGGAACAACAAGTTGAACTAACGCAAAACGATGGCGCAGAGCCTGCGCATGGCGCTTCGACGTACCCCGAGCAGCAAGGCCTGTTCGACGCTGCGATGGCGGCGAGCGTCGTAAGCGAACCCAAGACACGCATTGATGCCTTGCGCAAGGAAATCGAGCATGCGTCGTACTGCTATTACGCGCTTGACGCCCCCGTTCTCTCCGACGCGGCGTTCGACTCGCTCATGCGCGAACTGCGCGAGCTTGAGGCGGCGCACCCCGAGTTCATTGACTCGTCGAGCCCCACGCAACGCGTGGGCGGCTATGTGGGTGAGCAGTTCTCGCCCGTGCGTCACGCCCAGCGGATGTATTCGCTGGACAACGCCATGGACCTGGACGAGCTTGATGCCTGGATGGAGCGCACGCTGGACGCCATCGGCCACGATACGCAATTCGTTTGCGAGCTCAAGATCGACGGCTCGTCCATTTCGCTCACGTATGAATCGGCCGTGCTGGTGCGCGCCGCCACCCGCGGCGACGGCGTGACGGGCGAGGACGTGACCGCCAACATGCGCACGGTGCGCGATGTCCCGCTGCGTCTGCGCGATGCCGGAATCGTCGGCCTGACGGATTCCGACGCCATGGCCGAGGTCCGTGGTGAGGTGTACATGCCCAAGAAGAGCTTCGACGCGCTCAACGCGGCGGCGGAGGCAAACGGCAAGGCCGGCTTCGCCAATCCCCGCAATGCTGCTGCCGGTTCTCTTCGTCAGAAAGATCCCAAGATTACCCAGGGTCGTGACCTGGCCACATTCATCTACGCCATCGCCGATGAGCGCGCCATCGTGGCGCAGAGCCAGTGGGAGCTGTTGGAATGGCTGCGCGATTCCGGCTTCCACGTCAACCCTGACGTGGAGCTGTGTGACACGCCGCAGCAGGTGCGCGCGTTCTGCGAGCGCGTGGCCGAAAAGCGCGGAAACCTGCCATACGACATCGACGGCGTGGTGGTCAAGGTGAATTCCTTTGCCATCCAGCGTGAGCTGGGCTTTACCGCCAAGGCTCCGCGTTGGGCCATCGCCTACAAGTTCCCGCCCGAGGAAAAGACCACGCTTTTGCGCGATATCACCGTGCAGGTAGGTCGCACGGGCGCCATCACGCCGGTGGCCGAACTCGAACCCGTGCATGTGGCGGGTTCCACGGTCGCGCGCGCTACGCTGCATAACCTTGACGAGGTGCATCGCAAGGATGTGCGCGTGGGCGACACCGTCATCGTACGCAAGGCGGGTGACGTGATTCCCGAGGTTTTGGGTCCGGTGCTCGCGCTGCGTCCCGAAGGCGCCCAGCCGTGGCAGATGCCCGATGCGTGCCCCAGCTGCGGAAGCCCCATCGTGCGCGAAGAGGGCGAGGCCGCGTTCCGCTGCATTTCTATCGATTGCCCCGCGCAGTCGCTCGAACGCCTGCTGCACTGGGCCAGCCGCGGCGCCATGGACATCGATGGCATGGGCGAGGAAATCGTGGCGCGTTTGGTGGAATCCGAGCGCGTGCGCGACGTGGCGGACTACTACAACCTCACCGAATACGATCTTGCCACATTGGAAACGGGTCGCACGAACAAAGAGGGCGAGGCAATCCATCTGGGCTCGACCATCGCTGCCAAGCTGGTCGCGGCAATCGAAGCATCCAAGAGCCGTTCGCTCGCGCGCGTGTTGTTTGGCCTGGGCATTCGTCACGTGGGTAAGACCACAGGTGAGCAGCTTGCCGCGGCGTTTCCCAGCATGGAGCGCCTGATGGCGGCTACCGAGGAGGATCTTGCCCAGGTTGACGGCATCGGTGGCATCATCGCGCAGAGTATCGTCGCGTTCTTCGCGAATGAGGACAACCGCGAGGTCATCCATCGCCTTGCGCGCGCAGGCGTGACCATGGAGGATGCGACCACAGGCGACGATGTTCCCCAAACGCTGACGGGTATCACGTTTGTGCTTACGGGGTCGCTCGTGCAAAGCGGCATGACGCGAGACGAGGCCGGGGCGCGTCTGAAGGCGATGGGCGCCAAGGTGTCGGGCAGCGTGTCGAAGAAGACCGGGTACGTGATTGCTGGCGAAGCGGCGGGCAGCAAGTATGACAAGGCAGTCTCGCTGGGCGTCCCCGTGCTTTCCGAGGACGACCTTCTGCGTCTGCTGGATGCAGGGTCGCTCGAGGCCGCGGGCATCGCGCCGCGCGAATAGGCTGATTGTCGGCCGCGCCCTGAAGCAAACGGCGATACGGTGCAGTTTTTGGCGGTCGGGCAAAGTACGCAGTCAAGTCAAAAATGCCCGAACAGGGGAAACGCGCTCGTTGCCGCCGCCTTATGTGTTGCGGCTTAGAAAAACTGCACCGTATCGCCGTTTGTTTCCTTTCGTTTCGGCAAAGTAAGGGCTGTGAATCATTGGAAAATCATTCATGCTGCAGTTTTTATGGCTAGGGCAAAGTAGGCAAAAGATGCGCATACTTGTGACCAGGGGAAATGCCAATCGCATACTGGGCGTACTATGCTGAGCTTCTCAAAACTGCAGCATGAAGGGCACATCCACGCTGCCGTTGCTTGACGAATCATTGCAATAGCCGTTCCGCAGTCGCGAGCGTGCGAAATAGCGGTATACTGGCAGGGCGCTGCGGCATGTGGCGCCCTTTTATTCTCGATTTCTTTCAGAACCCTGTGCACGATAGAGGTGGTCCGAGCCATGCAGGAAAGGTTGAGCGTTTACGACGAGAAAGTGCTGCGTCGCCTGATTCAGCTTGAAACCGCGCGTCGCCAGGAGCGCAAAGAGGGTCCGCTCGCCTATATCAAGCGCGATACCGAGGCGGGCGCCGCGATGCGTCGTTTGGATCAGATGGGCATGATCGGCGCCATGTACAAAGACGGCAACCCCTACGTGGTGGAGGTCCTTGCCAAGGGATATTCGTACATCGGCGTGGTCGATGCCGAGCGTGCCGAAATCATGCGTGTCGAGCGCCATCGCAAGGAAGACCGTCGTCATGACTGGTTGGTGAGCGTGTTCACGGTGGCAGTGGCCATGATCGGCGTTATTGCCGGTTTTCTTATTGGGAAGCTCGTCTAGCGATTGCCCCCTTGCCACATTTTAGGTTTTGAGTAGGAAAAGGCCCGGTCAACCGGGCCTTCTGCTATCGTTGCTGACTGCTGACTGCTGACTGCTGACTGCTGACTGGCGGGCATGCTCATGGTGATGGCATCTGCGGTCGACGTCATTGCTGGTATTTATGCCACCAAGTCCCAAATCACCTTCACGAACAGCATCGCCAGCACCACCACGATGATGGGGCGTACGATTTTGGTGCCGTCCTTCATCACCAATCCGCTGCCAATATAGTTGCCCAGGATGCTGAACGCCGCCGCGGTGAGTCCGAGCCCAATCCACACCACGCCGCTCGACAGGAACGTGACAAGCGCTGCCACATTGGACGCCAGATTGGCGACACGCACCTCTCCCGATGCGTCTTTGACCGGTAGTTTCGCCAGCGCGGTGAACGCTATCAGCATGAACGTGCCCGTGCCCGGGCCGTAAAAGCCATCGTAACCTCCCACCAGCAACGATACCGCCGCCACGATGACAACCTGGCGGCGCGGGGAAATCTCGGCGTCCTCCGGAACGTCCAGCGTGCGTTTGCGCAGTACGAAAAATGCCACGATAGGAAGGGCTACTATCAGCAGGATTTGGAACACGCCGGCGGGCGTGAGCAGCGCCAATCGCGCACCGACCGCCGATCCGACAAGGGCGCCTATGGCCGCGGGAATGGCCAAGCGCATCATAATGTAGCCGCCGCGCGCCATGCGGAAGGTCGCAACCATTGCGCCGATGGCGGACGACAGCTTATTGGTGCCCAGCGCGGCATGCGCCGGCAGCCCCGCGATCATGTAGGCGGGCAGCGAAATCAATCCGCCGCCACCTGCGATGGAATCCACAAGGCCCGCCAGAAACACCAGGGGGCAAACTATGAGCAGCGTAATCGGGTCCATGTATACCTTGTCTTGAATGGCGGGGCAGATGCCGATGGCTAAAACGTGCGGATTATAATACTTGTTTCGAAGCATGCTGGGCGCATTTTGAATCTGCATGTCGTTTTTGCCGGTTGGCGCCCTGAGCGGTGACGGTTGCGGCAAAACATACGATATAGGTGCTGGCGCTCCAAAGGCTATTGCTTCACGATTCGTAATCCGTGGGGTATTTTGCCCTGTTGAATAATGCCGCTTTGCGGCAGGATGGGAGAGCTACATGGGTGAGCAAAACGCCTCTGCGCGTACGACTCTCAAAAAGCTTGGCATTATCGGCGGAGTCGGCCCTGCCGCGACGGCGCGCCTGTTCACGCGCATCGTTGAGCTGACCGATGCCGCCATCGATCAGGACCATATCGATATCACTATTTTCAATCGTCCCCAGATTCCCGATCGCACGGCATACATTCTGGGCAAAAGCGACCAGTCCTATATTCCTGCGGTGCGCGATGCGGCGCTGGAACTTGAGCAACTGGGCTGCGACGTCATCTGCATGCCGTGCGTGACGGGGCATTACCGCTCCGAGGAAACGTTTGGCGCGCTGACCCGCGCCCATGCTGTACACATGCCTATAGAGACCGCGAAATTCCTGGTTGAAATGGGCAAACACACGGTAGGCGTGATGGCTACGGACGGCACAGGCCATGCGGGCGTGCTGCAAGACGCCCTGGAATCGCTGGGGCTTACCGCGGTGCTTCCCGAGCCGGAATTCCAGGCCAAGGTCATGTCCATCATCTATGACAACGTGAAGGCCGGCCGCCCGGCCGACATGCAGGCGTTCTACGACGTGTGCGCGCATCTGCGCTCGCGCGGTTGCGACAGCGTGATTCTGGGCTGCACCGAGCTGTCGGTCATTCCCGCGCCTGCGGTTGCCCACGGCATGCTCGTGGTGGACGCCATGGAGGTGCTTGCCATGCGCGCGGTGGAGGAATGCGGCGCGCATGTGAAGGAAAGCGCCCGCGTGCTGGGCTAGGGGACAAGAAAATGGCCACGGAGGAAACTCAATTCGTCTTGGAAGGCGGGAAGCTCGCGCAGAGCGATGGCGCGCAGGTGCGTGCGCCGCGTCAGCTAGACGGCCTTGCCGTGTTCGAGGACATGCGCTGCTATCGCGACCCCAAAGCGGGGACGCTCTATGTGTTCCGACTCGATGACCACATGAAACGACTCGTGCGTTCGATGAATCTTGCCATGATGGATGCGCCCTGTACGGCAAAAAAGCTTTCGGGTTTGATTCTTAACGCCGTCAAACAGAGCGATTGTGCTGAGTGCTGCGTGCGCGTGACGGCGTATCGCGTGCAGCCTTGCGACGCGCCGGGCGGGGATCCGCTTGCGCAAATTGCGATCGCATGCCGCGGCATTGGAGTCTCTGCTGACGCGGATGCGGGTGCACAGCCCGACTCCGACTCGGCCTTCGGGTCCGTTTCCGATGCGGATAACGATGCGCCCTCCATTTCCCGTTCCAGCATGCAAGGCGAGCATGCCGCCCAAGCGTTCATTTCTTCGTGGCGGACAATTCCGGTCGATTCCCTCCCATCGGCGATGCGCTGTGTTGCTGCATCGTCGGTTTTTGCCCTGGCGCAGCAGGAGGCCGCGGCCTTCGGTGCAAGCGAAGCCGTGCTGCTCAACGCAGAAGGTCTTGTGTGCCAATCAACCTGCGGAAACGTGTTCGTGGTGCGCGATGGCGTGCTGTCGACGCCGCCCGCATCGTCGGGTGCGTACGACGGCGTCATGCGCGATACCGCATTGAACCTCGCCATGGATTTAGATGTGCCTGCCATCGAGGAACAGTTGACGCGCACTGATCTGCGCATCGCCGATGAGGCGTTTCTCGCAGACGACGTGCGCGGGATTGTGCCGCTCATCTGCGTCGACGGGCATCAGGTGGGCAAAGGCAAGCCCGGCCCCATTACCGAGGCCCTCCAAAAGCACCTCGCCAAAGCGACGACGGGAAACCTTGACGGCTATTCGAATTGGCTGACGGAAGTGAAATAGGAGCGCATGATGGCTCGTATCAATATCTTCGACCTGCACTGCGACACCCTTGATCGGTTGGCGTTGCATGAAGCGGCTGCCGACCTGGGCTTTTCTGAGCATGACGCCCATATCCCGGCGGAACGCATGTCATCGCTTTCCAACAACGACGCCCATATCGACCTCGAGCGCATGCTTGGCGCGGGCTACGGCTGGTGCCAGTGCTTCGCTGCGTTTATCCCCGACGGACTTGGCACGCAGCGTTCGTGGAACGTGTTCGAAACGGTGCGTGATTATTTCCGCAGCCAACTCGAGCAGCATGCGGGCCTCATCGAGCAGGTGCATGATGCGCGCGACATCCGCCGCATCATCGGCGAGCGCAAATGTGCAGCCATCTTCACGGTCGAGGGCGGTTCGTTTATCGAGGGCGACGTATCGCGCGTGCACGAGGCGGCCGACGCCGGCGTGAAAATGCTCACGCTCACGTGGAACGGCAAAAACGCTATCGCATCGGGCAATCAGACGACCGATGGGCTTACGCCTTTCGGCCGTCAGGTTATCGCCGCCATGGAGGAGCGAGGCATGGTGGTGGATGTGTCCCATCTCAACGATCGCAGCTTTTGGGATGTCGCGGAGGCAACCACGAAGCCTTTCGCTGCGTCGCACTCCAACGTGCGCAGCGTGTGCGGGCACCCGCGCAACCTGACCGACGAGCAGGTGCGCCTGGTGGTGGAACGCGGCGGCCTTATAGGCCTGAACTTCTGTCGCGACTTCCTGCGCAACGACGGCGCCGATCCCACGCCTGATGACGTGCTGCGCCACGTCGATCATTTTCTCTCGCTGGGGGCGGAGCCCGTCTTGGCGCTCGGCAGCGACTACGACGGATGCGACGTACCCTCGTGGCTTGACCCCGCAGAAAAGGTGGGCGCACTGCATGCGCTCTTCACGCGCGAGTTCGGCGAGGATATTGCCAACGCCATCTGCTTCGAAAACGCCTGCGCCTTCTTCGAACGCAACGAGGCATAGATTTCGTCGTTCGGCAGAGCGGCGGAAAACTTGATGAGACGCTGCGGCATCAAAACGCGTCCTCGCACTGCTGTTTCGTCCTTGCCTCGCAGCGTGCGCTATTCCAGCGCTTCTCGCGCTTCGAACAGGGTGGCGGCGATAATCGCCACGTTTTCCCGTGCCTCTGTGCAATCGGGCTGGCTGGTCATGATGCACATCACGTACGTGCGTCCGCCCGCCCTCACGATGCCGGCGTCGCATACGGCGTTATACGCGGGGTTGGAGTCAGCAATCCATCCTGCCTTATTCAGCACCTCGGCATCACGTCCATCTTCGACGCTCAGGATTCCGTCCCGGATAAACGACGTACGCGTCTGACTCAGCTGCTCTGCGAGCCATGTCGCGCTCGACCCATCGGACTCCAAGTACGTGAGCGCATTCGTCCACAGCTTGGCGGCGCTGCGGGCGCAATACGTGGGGTACCACGTCAGGGGGTCGCGCGGCGCGTCAGCCACACCGAGTTCCGCGATCCAGCTGTCATACCCGTCGCCGTCGTACTGATTGCGCAGCATGCCGTAGGCGTCGTTGTCCGATTCGATGACGGCCGCCGAAATCAGCTCGCCTGTCGGATATGTGCTCGCGCCGCTTGTTGCCCAGCTGCTTGCGGGGTTGATCGCGATGCTCCCGCGGTTGTTCGACACGACTTCGACGGGCGAATTCAGCGTAATTTTGCCTTCATCGATAAGCGCCTGGCACACATACACGGCGTAGGGGCCCTTGAATGAACTCGCCCCGTATACCGCCGTATCGGCGTTGTACGCGATACCGTTACCTGTGCTGGCGTCAAAGAACGCCAGGGCGACATTGCCCAGGCCCTTGGCATCGTCAATGGCGCTCTGGATGGCTTTCAAATCACCTTCGGGAATGCTGGGCGCTTCATCGTCAAGCAACGAGAAAGCCTGCAGGTCTGTCCCGGTGGGAATAACGTCAAGGTCGGTTGGCGATATTGCAGCCAGAGGAACCTCCTCGTTCGCAGCTTCTTCCGCTTTCTGCGCCTTTTTTGTCGCTTCATTGTGCGCGGCGTAGATGTCCATGATGTCCTCCTCCACTGAAGAGAGCATGTTGGGCTGAGCTATGGTGTGAGCGAGGGCGAGTTTGACCGCGTCGGGTGTGGTGGCGACGGATGTTCCCGTGTTGTGCTCTTCTGAAGAGAGCCGCCAAGCGAAGACGGCCGCCGCGATGAACGCAACGGCGATGACCACGGCAGTGATGGTGGTCGCGATGGAGGAGGCGCGGCGCTTGGCGTTGCCCTTCTTCGGGGTTTCCGCCGATGCGTGCTTTCCTTTGCGCGAGTCGTCTGCCATCCGTGGTTCCTTCGCTGATTCTGCAGGTGATTAAGCGTAATAAAGTATATCGCGTATTTCGATGGCATGAGGCGCGGGGGCGCCAGTCTCGCAAAGAGTTCTGCCCATGAGCATCAAGCGGCCGGCCTTTTTCGCGGTCGGTCTTTTACTCGATTCGGCAAAGGATTCTCTCGCTGAGGGTGTTGCAGCGGCCAATCCTATACAATGTCAGAAGCGGCACAGTGCCGCCGATCAGCCAATTGCGCCGGCGCTTTCGCGCGGCAGGATAGGAGGCCACCATGGTGGATACCAAGGCGTTCAGGAGCTTGAGCTACGGGCTCTATATTGTTACGGCAAAGGCGGGCGAGACGCAGGCGGGTTGCGTGGTGAACACGTTCGCGCAGGTCACGTCGCAGCCGCCGCAGGCGAGCATCGCCATCAACAAAGACAACTTCACTACGGGCGTCATTCTGGAGGCGGGCGAGTTCGAGGTGAGCGTGCTTGCGCAGGACGCCCCGATGGAGCTCATCGGACGCTTCGGGTTCCACACCAGCGCCGACACCGACAAGTTCTCCGATACGCAGACCGCGCTCGATGAGGCGGGTATTCCCTATGTGACCGAGCACGTCGTGGCGCATTTCCGCGTGCATGTGAAGCAGACGATGGATCTGGGAACGCATGTCTATATCATGGGCGAAGTCGTGGAATCCTCTGTGCTGTCCAAGGATGAGCCCATGACATACGCGTACTATCACCAGGTGAAAGGCGGAAAGACTCCGCCTAAGGCCTCCAGCTACGAAGGCCCTGCCGATGTCGGCGCGGCCGATGGTACTCCGGCGGCCGGCCCCTCGGACGATTCCGCATCTGCTGATGGATCGCCCAAATTCGCCTGGCGCTGCACCATCTGCGGCCACATCGAGTACGTGGATGAGCTGCCCGATGATTTCACCTGCCCCATCTGCGGCGTGGGCAAGGAGATGTTCGAGCGCATCGAGCTGTAGCGTGTGAATGCGCTGAGCTGTAGTGTGCAAATATGGCGAGACGTAGTCCAAAATGCATATTTTGACTAAAAAATTGAATATAACGAATTTTTTCTTGCATTTGGCGGTGTCGTCGCGTAAGGTAACACCATTCACTCCAGCAGAGTGGAGTTTGACGCGCAAGCGTCGCGCACAGTAAACCGGCATCATGCCATACACGTCAGGAAAGGAGCATGCAGCATGGCCATCCGCAACGCACAGCAGCTTTCTTTCCGACGCCAGGGCCGACGATTCAACCTGCGACGAGCTCGCATGGTGTCTGCGGTCCGCATGGGGTAATTCCTCGATGTGATTTCGTATAGGAACGCATGACAGCATCCGGGCTCGCCCGGGTGCTTCTTTTTTACCCGAAAACCGGTCGGTTGGCGCAGGGGCAAGCCCCGAGCTCCACCAAAGCAACCAAGTGCAACGCACGGCAGGAAACGCCCCGCAAGGGCACAAAGGCAAAAGCCCCGCGGGGCAGGAAAGGCAGGATCAACCATGGCACAGGAAACCGCGCAAAAGGAAAAGGTCGTTCTCGCATACTCCGGCGGCCTGGACACATCGGTATGCCTCAAGTGGCTGCAGGTGGAAAAGAACCTGGACGTCATCGCTCTGTGCGGTAACGTGGGCCAGGACGAGGAAGACCTCGAGTACATCAAGCAGAAGGCGCTGGACATGGGCGCCATCGCTTCCTACGCCATGGACATGCGCGAGGAATACGCCGAGGGCTACCTGACCAAGGCCATTGCTGCCAACGGCCTGTATGAGAACGAGTACCCGCTGCTTTCCGCCCTGTCGCGCCCCCTGCTGTCCAAACATCTCGTGGACCTGGCGCACGAGTACGGCGCCAAGTACGTTGCCCACGGCTGCACCGGCAAGGGCAACGACCAGGTGCGTTTCGAAACCTCCATTAAGGCCCTCGACCCCACGCTGGAGATCCTCGCCCCCGTGCGCGAGTGGGATATGCATGACCGCGACCAGGAGATGGATTGGGCCAAGACCCACGGTGTGCCGGTGCCCACCACCAAATCCTCCCCGTACTCCATCGATGACAACCTGTGGGGTCGCGCCATCGAGTGCGGCGTGCTGGAGAACCCCTGGAACGAACCCCCTGCGGATATCTGGACGCTCACCGTTGACCCCGAAGAGGCTCCTGACAAGCCTGAATACGTCGAGATTGGCTTCAAAGCCGGCGTGCCCTGCTCTCTCAACGGCAAGGAGATGCCCCTGCTCGACATCGTGAAGGAGCTCAACGTCATCGCCGGCGCCAACGGCTTCGGCCGCCTGGACATGGTGGAGAACCGTCTGGTGGGCGTGAAGTCGCGCGAGTGCTACGAGGTGCCCGCCGCCCAGACGCTGATCATGGCGCACAAGGCGCTCGAGGCTCTGACGCTTGACCGCGAGACCCAGCACTACAAGCTGGGCGTCGAGCAGCAGTGGGCCACCTGCGTGTACTACGGCCAGTGGTTCTCGCCGCTCAAGATGGCGCTCGATGCGTTCTGCGCCCAGACCCAGCAGTTCGTCACCGGCGAGGTGAAGGTGAAGTTCTATAAGGGAAATTGCACGGTGATGGGTCGCAAGAGCCCCTATTCGCTGTATGATTTCGGTCTGGCGAGCTACGGTGCCGACGATACCTTCAACCACCAGGCGGCCAAGGGCTTCATTGACCTGTTCAGCCTGCCCATCGTGGTGTGGTCGGCCAGGCAGGGCGAAGGCGCGCAGGGCTCTTCCGCCGAATAGCCCGAAGGCCCGATAATCGATTTTCGCGGCGGCGCGTCTTACAGGGCGCGCCGCTTGGCGTATCGTTTCGGCAGCCGTGGTATTCGCATCGTGATGCGTTAGAGAAGAAAGGTGCCTCAGATGGCGTTGTGGTCCGGCAGGTTCGAGAAGAGCGTGGGTTCGTTCACGCAGGCGTTCGGCGCGTCGCTGCCCGTGGACAAGTCCATGTATTCCCAGGATATCAAGGGCTCCATCGCCCATGCGAAGATGCTTGCCGAGCAGGGCATTATCTCGCGCGCCGACCTTGAGAAGATCGAGGTGGGCCTGCTTGAGATCGAAAACCAGATCGAGCAGGGCAAATTCCGCTTCGACATCAACGACGAAGACATCCACATGGCCATTGAGAAGACGCTGATCGAGGACATCGGCATTTCGGGCGCGCGTCTGCATACCGGCCGCTCGCGCAACGATCAGGTGGCCACCGACACGCGTCTGCATGCGAAGGACCTGCTGCACGAGCTGCTCACGCAGAACTGCGCTCTGCGCGGCGTTATCTACGCCAAGGCGCGCGATAACTTCGACGTGATCATGCCGGGCTATACGCACCTGCAGCATGCGCAGCCGGTGCTGTTCAGCCATCACATGCTCGCGTACTTCTGGATGTTCTCGCGCGACTTCAAGCGCCTGACCTATGCGCTCGAGGCGGCCGATGCCAACCCGTTGGGAAGCGCGGCGCTGGCGGGTACCACGTATCCGCTCGATCGCCAGATGACCACCGAGCTGCTGGATTTCGACCATCCCATCAACAATTCCATGGACGCTGTGTCCGACCGTGACTACCTGCTTGACCTGGAGTATGCCTGCAGCGTGTCCATGATGCATCTGTCGCGCCTGTGCGAAGAAATCATTCTGTGGTCCACCACCGAATTCGGATTCATCACGCTGTCCGACTCGTTCGCCACGGGCTCGTCCATCATGCCGCAGAAGAAGAACCCCGACTTCGCCGAGCTCACGCGCGGCAAGATGGGACGCGTGGTAGGCGACCTGGTGGCGCTGCTGGTCACCATGAAGTCGCTGCCGCTGGCGTACAACAAGGATCTGCAGGAGTGCAAGGAGGGCGCGATGGACGCCGCCAAGACCCTGCACGACTGCATGGTGTGCATGGAGGGCATGATCAAGACCATGGAGCTGCACGTGCCCGAGATGCGCGCCGCTGCCGGCAAGGGCTTCACCGCTGCGACCGACGTGGCCGACTACCTGGCCAAGAAGGGCATGCCGTTCCGCCAGGCGCATGAGGTCGTGGGCAACCTGGTGCTGTACTGCGAGAAGCATCACAAGGGTCTGGAGGATTTGACGCTCGACGAGTTCAAAGAGGCATCGGAGCTGTTCGAGGAGGATATCGTGTCCTCGCTCGACCTGGAAAAGATCGTGCGCGCCCGCAAGACCTATGGCGGAACCGGCCACGATGCTGTGAAGGTGCAGATGGAGGAGGCCAAGCAGGTCCTCAACGCCGACAAAGCCGCCATCGGCTACGTCGCCCAGCCGCTGCTGTAAAGACGGGTTGCCCATTTGTTCGGGCGCCTTGGCGAATGGCTGCTTGGGCATCAGCCGTCCTTGAGATTGAATCCATATATCCAAGCCAAAGGCCGAGGCAATCGCCCCGGCCTTTTTGCTGCGGCACAAAGGTGTCCGTCAAGCTTCCGCGCTCTTACTTGCTTTCAGATATACTCGAAATGCTTGTGCAGCGTGGGTATATTGTCGAAGTTGGTGCGCTTCAGGCGGGTGAGGTCGATTTTATGGCGCGTCGCATGGATGAGCGGTGTATGTCCAGATGAGCGAAACTGTCCTCGACCCCCGCAATGCGCGATGTCGCTGTATCTCTTTGGGAGCGCGATGGAGATGGGCGTTAAACGTACACGGATCGAGCCGGGGTTGCGATGGCTCGATTCGCGCATCTCTTCACCGATTCGTTATTCGTAGAACGGACGAATTGACTTGTTGGTGACGGATGGAGAGCTCTCTTGGTCAAATAACCATTCATCTGGGCGGACTACTCATTCATTTGATGGCGCGTGGTCATTTGTATAGTGGAATGGGCGTTCTTGATGTTGCCAGATGCGGCTTACGAGTTGATTTCCTTCTGTTTCTGCTGTCGCTGCAGTGGTTTTCCCGAAAGTAGTCCCGCAAAGACATCTTTTTCGGCGTTATCGCGTCTAAATGGGAGATTGCGAGCTTCTCATTCGCCCATTCGACGCACTTTTTAACCAGCGGCTTACTATCTAACGCATGAATCGCCCATTCGAATCCAAATTGACCATGGCGGCTTTCTTTTTTAACGTTGCCCTCAGGGCCTCAGGCTATTTCAAAGTCGTTGATGGGGTTATTGCCGGGCAAATGAGAAAGCCAGCCCTTTGGCTGGCTTTTGTGTCCAATGGTGGGCCGTGAGGGGTTCGAACCCGCGGCCTTGGGATTAAAAGTCCCCTGCTCTACCAACTGAGCTAACGGCCCACGCTATGCTTGCGCATCGCGTTATACAAATGCGCAAGCATGCATTTTACCGCCGCGCTCCTATTCGGTCAACTGGACCTCTCGCCGAATGCGGCGGGTGCAGAAGAAGCGCGGACGTGATGATGCTCGGAAGGATGCCGTGTCGTGTCATGGCGGCCATCATGCCAAGCAATCTCCTCGTGCACCCTCTCTCGTGTCGCATCGTAGAGCGCCCTTGCGTGGTAGGATTTACGTGCGATGAAAGGGGCGCATCATGGCAGTGAGCAAGAAAGACCGCTGGCTTGTTATCAGGTATTATCTTGCGGCCGTTCTGGGATTACGCGCGCAGTGGTTGATTCTTTTGCTCAGCGCGGAGTGGCTTTTGCTCTGCATGCTCGACGACATCGTGTTCCACAATCCAAATAGTCCGTACATGATCGGCATGGCCGTTTGGCTTGTCCTCGTCGCAGCACTCACGGCGCTTATTTGCTATGCGATACTCGCCGAGCGAATAGGCCTGGGACGGGCCGCGTGGGCATCGGTCGAGGAAAAAGCGCTACGGTCGCGCAGGGCCGCCCGCGACCGGGGCGACAATTCTCCTATCGCTCATTTTCCCGATGCCAAGCCAGGTCAAAGGGCATCGCTTGCGTACAGCGCCCGTAGAGCGGCAATTCTCCTGGGCATCAAGGTGCCTAAACCGGGGGCATGCGTCCTGGCGATGTTCCTCTCATGCACACTTTTTCTGGCGGCGTTATACGCCGTGCATTTCGCGGATTGCGCCAATCTGACGCGCCAGGAACAGCAGACTGCTGCGCAAACGTTCTACACGATAGAGGATGCGTTCGAGCGCAGTGGGCTGTATGCGCTCGGCTTTGACCCTATGGATACATATAGCGAGCATGGGTATCTCATTACGGGAAAGATTGAGGATCAGTACTCGGACGGCTCTTGCGTTCGTATGACAGTAGGCAACGACGGTGCGGTGCAGGCCGTGATGTACACGCTTGTGACCGACCAGGATAAAAGCATGCGGGAAAACCTCAATCGCGCAGAAAAGTATTTCGAACGGCTGCACAACGTGGTGAAGCGCCTGGATGTCGAATTCGCCGTGCCAGAGCTGGTCTCATTTGATGCACTGCCCGAAGAATTCAAAGAGAAATATCTGGACGGCTCGCCATACGAGCGCATTCATATGACCGTGAGCGACCTCAAGGGCGAAGGCGGTGCCGACATTTCCTGCTCGTACTTTACGTATAGCGAGGAGGAATACGAGAAAAACGACTATTTCGAACCCGAGATTTACATCAGCATAGAGGCGTGAGGGGTGTCGCTTCACGAGTAACGTCTCGGCGTCTTTCCCGACGACTGGCTGTGAGCGTCTGCGCCAAAATGGGACAGCGATGCGATGCGCAAAGCGCGCGCGGACAACGATGGCGAGACGTCTGTGGGCAATGACGCGGGAGGCCCGCACGAACAATGATGCGCAAAAAATGCGCGAACAAAAGAAGGAGCCCCGCAGGACTCCTTCACTATAGTAGGTGGCACATGCGTATTGTATGCGTTAGCAAACCTTGAATATCCAGCCGTGCTTGTCTTCGACCTCGCCGTCCTGGATGCCGGTCAGCGTTTCGCGCAGCTTAGTCATGACCGGGCCCATCTCATCGTGGCCCTCGGGGAAGGTGATGACCTCGTCGCCGTTGTGGATCTCGCCCACAGGGCTGATGACGGCGGCGGTGCCGCACAGGCCGCACTCCACGAAGTCGCCGTTTTGCACCTCGGAGAACTTCACGGGACGCTCGATCACGTTGTAACCCAGGTCTTTCGCCACGACCACGAGCGAACGGCGCGTGATGGAGGGCAGGATGGAATCGGTGTGCGACTGGGGCACCACCAGATTGCCTTCCTTGTCCACGAACAGGATGTTGGCGCCGCCGGTCTCCTCCACGTACTCGCGCGATTGCGAATCCAGGTACATGTTCTCGTCGAAACCGTTGCGGTGTGCTTCCATGGTGGGATGCAGGCTCATAGCGTAGTTCAGGCCGGCCTTGATGTTGCCGGTGCCGTGCGGAGCGGCGCGGTCATATTGCGCCACGCACAGCTTGACGGGTTTGCAGCCACCCTTGAAGTAGGGACCCACGGGCGTCACCAGAATGCGGAACTGGTATTCAGGCGCAGGAGCCACGCCGATGACCTCGCCGGAGCCGATCATAAACGGGCGCACGTACAGCGTGGCGCCGGAGCCGTAAGGCGGCACCCATGCGGCGTTGGCCGCGACAACCTGCTTGACGGCCTCGATGAAGCGGTCTTTGGGGAAAGGCGGCATCTCAAGACGCTCGGCGGAGGTGTACATGCGGTCGGCGTTGAGGTCGGGGCGGAAGCACACGATGTCGCCTTCCTTGGTGGTGTAGGCCTTCAGTCCCTCGAACACTTCCTGGCAATAATGGAAGATGCCGGCGCACTCGGAGAGCGTGATGGTGTGGTCGGGGGTGATTTCGCCCTCGTCCCACTCGCCGTCCTTCCAGTGGGCGACGTAGCTCGCGTCCGTCGGCTGATAGCTGAAGCTCAGGTTGCCCCAGTCCAGATCCTTCTTTTCCATCGTGTGACTTCCTCTCTTGTGCGTCCGTCGATTTGCTTTCGGCCTGACTTTCATTCGGCGTCGTGACGAAGGCTGCCGTACTCTTCAAGCGTGGCCGGCTTCGCTTCCGACGGGGCTCGTGCGAAACGCCCCTCTCGCGCAGCCGTCCGATGCTTTATGTCCGGCAAGGCGCCGTACATTTGGCAACGGCCGGATGCGCTCTTCGTGTGTCGAATAAGTATGCGCCTAAGAGCCGCGCAGGAACGTTAAAAGTGCGAGAACAATTCAGGGACGGCGCTTTAGCACGGTGGAGCGGCGGGACTTTTCCGCTCGACGCCCCTTAAATCTCTCCTAGAGCGACGCTGCGCGACTTCAAAAGATGCGGTTTGATAATAGAGAGATATGAAAGCGTATTGCTGTCGAAAGTCGATTCAATCAGAAAGAATTTGGCTGGGCCACCAGGATTCCCGCGTCCGCTTCGCGAACGCTCTGCCTCTCGGGTTAAAGCCCTCGAGCGAATCGCTAAAAACTGCCCACTGGGCAGTTTTCTTAACGCGATTCCACCTCATCGGTTCGAATCCTTGCACGTGCGGGATATGAAAGCATGGTGCCGTCGAAAGTCGATTCGATCAGAAAGAATTTGGCTGGGCCACCAGGATTCGAACCCGGAATAAGGGCACCAAAAACCCCTGTGTTGCCATTACACCATGGCCCAGCATGCTGGCTTTCGCAGAATGCGTCTGCCGAGTCATTCAGTCTAAAGCAATGGGCCAGCGTGCGCAAGGAGGCGAGGGCGTATTCTTGAATCTTGCTAAATACGTGCGCAAACGCAGTAATGATTTATTTATTGGCACAGGTGCGCTATGCTGGGCGCCCACGAATTATGCGTCCAGGCTTGCCTGGGCTTTTGTCCGATGGTTCTCGCGCTCGTGGTTTGCAGCGCGCCTGAATTTCGGATCATGACTCCGCAATGTTGTATGAAAGGTACTCCTTTGGCTATCACCGGCAAACAGGTTCGTCAGCTTCGCAGTCTGGCGCATCATCTCGACCCCATCGTGTTCATCGGCAAACAGGGCATCACGCCCACCATCGTCTCGCAGACCAATGCGCTGCTTGAAGGCAAAGAGCTCATCAAATGCACCGTTCAAAACACCAGCGATCTTGACACTCAGGAGGCGGCCTTCATGCTGGCCGACGCCACCGAGTCCGAGATGATCCAGGTCATCGGCCACAAGTTCGTGCTATACCGCGAGAGCAAACGCGACGACATCGAGCACATCCAGCTCGTGTAAGGCGCAGCAAGCGAATCAAAGACGTTGCGAGGTGCGGCATCATGCTATGCCCGTTCGCGAAAAGAGCATATAGGTCGGAGTGTTTCCGCTTCGGCCTTTTCTTTTGCTCGGCCCGTCACCTTAATCGTATTTATCGTTATTTCTCGAATGAATGAGCGCAACTGTTCGCCAGAACGAATACAATTCAACTGTTGGTTTATATCGGGAAGGGGCAGCGTGGAGTATAGGGGCGTGCAGGAAACCGCATCTGAATGGGGAGTTTCAACGCGCCTCGTGCAGCGTCTGTGCGCGGAAGGGCGCGTTGATGGCGCGCGAAAGGTCGGCGGTTCGTGGGTTATTCCGCCGAACGCCCAGAAACCGACCAATCTGCGCGCGACAAAAAGTTCGGTCAATGCTGTCCATCTCTCTGAAGACGCGCTTCGGGACGCTCCCCTTGGCAAAGCGGAAGATGCATTTCCCGTGACGCCCAGCGCAGCGGCCTCTCTTCCGTCTCAGCAAGATGCGGGCGCGCTGGCAAGCTTGATGCCGCTTATGAACTCCGCATTCGTGCCGGGCACCTGTCAAGAAACAATCGAGCGCTTCGAAGATCCTGCCACCAGGGAAATCGCTCGCGCTGAATACTGTTACTTCAGCGGCCAGGCGGAAGAGGCGGCTCAGGTGAGCAGCAAGCTCCTTTCACATCCCGACCTTGCGATAAGGCTGTCCGCGTACCTCATCTACACGTATGCCAACCTGCCCCTGGGAAATATCAACGGCGCGCGGTTCGCGCTGACTGAGCTGCGTCTCTCGCTTCATGCCGATGCCTCCTCGTCGACACAAAGCCGCATTGCCGAGGCGTTCGTGGCCTACGCGGCATCGGTGCTACTTCACCTTCCGGAGCCTGACGACATGCCGCCCGCTGAAACGTTTTTTGCCCTGCTGCCTCCGGGACTGCGTGCATTTGCGCTGTACGTGCATGCTCATCAGCTGTATTTGGAAGGCGACTATTCCCGCAGCTTAGGCTTGGTGGAAGCGGCGCTTCTTATGGCGCCGAACGCCTATCCCATACCCGAGATATATCTTCATTTGGTGGCGGTGATGGACTACATGAGCCTCAGGCAGACGGATGCGGCGCGTACGCATCTGCTTGCTGCATGGGCGCTCGCTCGCCCCGATGGCCTGATAGAGGCGTTCGGCGAGCATCACGGGCTTCTAGGCGGCATGCTCGAATCGGTCATCAAGAAGGACTGGCCGGAAGATTTCAAACACATCATCGACATCACATACCGGTTTTCCGCGGGATGGCGGCGCATCCATAATCCCGTTACCGAAGAAACCGTGGCTGACAACCTCACAACCACTGAATTCGCAGTATCAATGCTGGCTGCGCGTGACTGGACGAATCAAGAGATTGGCGCCCACTTGGGCGTTTCCGCCAACACGGTCAAAAGCTGCCTTGCTTCGTCGTTTAGAAAGCTCGGCATCAGTCGCCGACGAGATCTACAGCAATACATGCTGCGATAGCATCACCCGTTTTGCGCCCCTAACGGGTGGAACCACCTTGCGCTTCTTTCCGTACGATGGCATGCGCGGGAAGTGTGCGTCCATGCCCTTTCCGCTGCCTAATCACCCGTCTTTCCGACGGGGCGAGCCTATCGGAAAGAAGAGCTGTTTCGGAGGTGGAGTATGAGCGGTGCGAACGTAGCAAGGGCGCATCACCTATCGCGCGTGGCGTTGCCGTTCGCGGCGATGCTCGCGGGCGTGCTTGCGCTGTGCGGGCTGTCGTGGATGACGCCCTCTGTCGCATATGCGGCAGATCAGGTGAACGAGCCCATCGTCATCGATGAAAGCACGCCTGCTGAGGGCGCGTCGGGCCCTGGCTGGGAATGGGAATGGGCCGGGTCGGCCGGAACGCTGACGCTTAATGGCGTGGACATCTCCATCCCTGACACCTACGCGGGCGAATCGGGTGCCGCTATCGTTGTGCCTGCGGGTTCTACCATTCATCTCATCGGTGAGAACTCTATTGTTATGGCTGCCGGTTCCGCGTCGACTGATGATGCCTATGCGGCGATTGAATGCGATGGTGACTTATTGATCACGGGCGACGTTTCTTCAAGCGCCTCAATTCGAGCGGAGGCAGCGGGCAGCGCCGGCCAGGGCATCTGCGCCATGGGCGATTTGAGCATCGGCGTCGTAGAGCTCAACATTATTGCGGAAACGGCGTCGTCCGACGTATGGGGCTCGACTGGCGTATACGTTGGCGGCAATCTGGTGATCAACAACGCCGCTACCGTCGCCGTGACGGGCAGCGAGTATGGTCTGCATGTTGCGGGTAGCGCCAATATTACCGACGCTCGTCAGGTGAAATTCGGCACCGAGAACGCTTCCGTCGAGGGCAATTCGGCCTTGGTTGAGGGCGAGGCGATGATTTCCGACGTCGAGGACGTTGTCATCACCGGCTCGGCTTTCGAATCGATGGGGCAGATGACCATCGCTGCATCCAACCTGACTGCCCATATCGGCGACTCCGACTGGGCTCTCTACGCGCATCAGGGCATAGAGATTACAGACGGCTCTTTTATTGAGGCGTCAAGTCCTAGTAACGTCATCGAGACTAACGGCCATATGCTTATTCAGGATTCCGACGTTCGCGCCGAAAGCATTGGCGAAGAGAGCACGGCGATATTCGTGTCAGGCGACCTTACTATTGCTGACAGCAACGTGACGGCGCTTGGTGATGAAGCCGCAGCCGATACCCTCGGCATATTCGTCCGTGCCGCGAGTGGCTCCGACTATGCTGGAACGCTTACGCTGGAAGGGGAGCCGTACGTTGTTGCCGAAGGATCCCAAGCGGGCATCCTGTTTGTCTCTTCCGCGGAAGACTGGGATGGCAACCATGTGGCGCTCAGTCCTGCCATCGGCGTCATCGAAGGCGGCATGCTAACGTACGCGGAGCGCAGTTTGCCTAGTCCTAAAGGGAACACCGAAGAATCGAATGATGTGATGTCGCTTTGGACGTATGCGACCGATAAGGTGACCATCGACGATTACTACAGGGTGAATGGCGCATCCCAACGTGTGGTCCTCGGCGCAGAGCACACAGTGCTTTTCGTGACCGATAATGGCAATCCCGCCACGGGCCTCGAGTCCATTAAGGCAATTGCCGCCGACGGTACCGAGTATGCTGCCGAGGAGTGGCTTGATGGTAGCCATGTGGGCTACTATCGATTCCCTCGCGATCTTCCCGTGGGTGCGTATGAACTGGAATTCGACCCCGGTTACGAAACGGCGGACAGCGCCACCATCAGCGTGAGCGAGGCGGGCTCCCAAGTGTTTACGTTTAATTTCTGCACGGTGGAAATGAAGCAGGCGGATAACGTGTGGGCGTGGCTCGTCCAGCCGTCGACCGGAGAGCGCGTGAGCGTGCTTGAACATATGCTTATTGGCGCTGAACTGGAGCTTGGCGCGCAGCCCGACAAGGGGTATGCATTCGTGAAGTACAGTGCAACCGGTACGGCGCCCGCTTGGGAGAATGGCGATTCCAACGTGGCGGATCAGACGGTAGTCGTCAAAGGGGAGACGGTCATCGAGCCCACGGTGAAAGCCGAGGGTGCAGCCCCCGGCGCGGGAGACGAGGGGAAAGACCAGAATCCCGGCACCGATACAACTCCCGATGCACCGTCTTCCGGTGACAAGGTGTCTTCTCTCCCCACCACCGGCGATGCTCTCGGCGGGGTCGTGGTGCCCGTCGCAATCGTCGCCGCACTTGCGATGATCGCTGCTATCGCGGCGGCCTGCAAGCGCATCCGCGGCATGCGTTGATTGCTTTCGTTCGCATAGGCGTACACGTACTGTTCGCTTAATTCTGATTACACCCGTTTCGTGCCCGAAACGGGTGTAATTCGTTTCCGCGCTCATAGATATGATGCTGCTTAAGCTTCGAGAAAGGTGAGCTATGGGCGCGAACGGATTGAACAAGTGGCAGAACGCGAACGAGCGGCCAGAAGGCATCACGCGCCGCACCTTTTTAGCGGGCGGCGGCGCCACGGTGGCATCGATGATGCTTCCTTGTTTAGGCACCTTCGGCGGCAAGGTGGCGTATGCGCAGGAATTCACCGCAGCGGGGGAGGGCGAGAGCGCATCCGAACCCACCACGCAAATCATCGTCCTCTCTTACAACGAGATAGGGCTCTCCGTCTATGACGTCAACGAAGAGGGAGCCACCGCCCCGGTGCCCAACGCTCGAGTTTCCATTTCCGCCACCGTTAAAGACAAAACGCAGACGCTCGAGGCCGTATCCGACGAAAACGGCGCGGTGGTCTTCGACGCATCCAAACTGGGAACCGCTATTGATTTGGGCACCATGGGCAGGTGCTACCGTTTCGAGGGCTCCGTCACCATCACCAAGGAGCATGGCTATCGCAACGTGACCCTCGAAAAGATTCGCGTCGACAGCGGTTCTGCCCTCAAGATTCCTTGCTGCAAGATTCGCGATGCGTCCATCCCGTACTTCGAATCCCTTTCGTTCAATGGATGGGATATGCAGTACGGCGAATGCGAGGTGATTCGCTGCGAAGCGGCTACCGATAAGATCGCGCTTACCGGCACGTTGCGCATGGAGGGCGTGGATTCCGTCGAAGTGTCGCTTTGGACGCGCGATCTCGGGGAAGATGGCAAGCGTGCGAGCAGCCCCCTCTTTACCGCCACGGTATCTATGTATGAAGGCGTTGGTCGCCTGAGCAGAAGCGCGTACTATTTGCGTCTTCTCGCACCCACCAAAGACCTTCTGCCGCTTAAAAAGGCCTTTGAGATCCAGGTGACAGCGGGCGATCTTGCCTACGTATTCCCGGTGAATCTTTCGGTCAAAGAGTCCGACATTCCGCTTTCCACCGGCAACGCCGATATCGTGCCCGGCGTTTCCTATGGTCAAACAGGTTCCGAGCACACCTTGTTCACGCTTCCCGATTCGTTCCCCGCCGTGCTGCGAGGCTCCAGTTTTACTATGTGGGTTCCTACACTTCCCGTCGATTTCTACATTTCGCCGTTCGGCATCATGTTCTTGGGCATTGGCGTCACGGGCGAAAGAAGCGCGAGCAGCATAAACGGTTTTCGTGAGGCGAGCTTTTCCAACGAAACCAATGCTAGCGTGAAGCAGCAATGGAAAGATCTCAATGACCGGTGGAGTAAAAAGATAGACCAGTACAAGGATATGCGGAAGGGAACCGACCCTGGCAGCTCCAAGGCGTTCGGCCATAAGCTCTCGCCGACGTTTGGAATCTCCGGCTCGGTTGAGGCCACGCTGTCCGCGAAATGCAACTGGCTTGAATCGCCTGACGCCATGAAGTTCATGGGCCAGGCGGCTGCCATCTTCGACTTGTATATGTTCGTGTCCCTGATTGAGCAGCTCACTATCGGCCCGGTGCCTGTCTTTATTGGAATCAACGTATCCCTCGATGCTCGGCTTTCGTTCTATGCCACGATCGAGTCTCCCAAGGGCGAGCCGCTCGATATCGACCTCGTTCCTGAGAAAACCGGCATCGCCATTGTCATCAACCTCGAGCTGGCGCTTTCCCTCGGCGTGGGTATCAGCGGCGTACTCAGCGCGTCGCTGCGCGGCGCAGGCAGCCTCTCCATGTATTTTGCCCTGCTTGAAGCTACGGAGGATATCGTGCCTGGCGCTCCTCGCCATGTGGTGATTGGCGCCGGGATCGAGGTGGCCATCGTGCTGCAAGCCCTTGTTTTCAAATGGAGCGGCAAGATTTGGTCTACCGACTGGCCGCGCCTGTATGACAACTGGAAGGCGTCGAGCAACGAGGGCGGGCTTCCTTCCAGCTATCTCTCGAACGACTACGCGCTAGGTGCGGATTCAAACGGTGCCGGCGTGTTCGCAAGCGATGCGCTGGTAGACGAAGGCGGCGCGGTGAAGCTTGAGGAATTCGGCAAGATTGCTACCATCGTCACATCGTCCGAGCTTCTTAAGAGCAGAGAGGCGGCGGCCAAGGCAACAACGCGCGCTCTTGCCGCGCCCGAGGCCACAGAACCGGTCGACTTGGGCAACGGCATGTTCGCCATGCCGTTCAACGTTGCCGTGCCCGATGCCTCCGAGGATGCGCTTTCTGAAGGCGAGGACGGCTACGTGTACGAAGACGTGGGCGAAGACCCCCAAGGGGTGTGCACGGGCTTTGCGGATATCGCAAACATCGCGCCCAGCGGCGGCGTGGTGCCAAGCAAAGACGTGAAGATCATCAGCGCGTCGTTCAGCAATCCGCGTGAGAAGGTTATTACCTACGACGGAATCGTGTACCTGTTCCGCCTGATGAGCGTCGATTATACCGTAGGCGACGCGCATGAGGGCCGCACCCGTCTCTCCGCTCAGATCTACAACGCCGAAACCGGGCGTTGGGGGCGCCCGAAGGTTTTGGATATTCCCGTTTCGGTTGCGGGCATAGATCGCGCCGATATGTTCGACTACGATTTCGATGTGTGCACCCAGACGGAGATGTCGGCCAGCCTGTATCAAGGCATCTACGTAAGCCTGGCAAGCACCGTGCGTAAAAACGGCGATCAGACCACGTTTTTCGATGCGTCTTCCGAATCCATCCTGACGGTTGCCGCCTTCAACCGCGATCTCAAGCGCCTCTGGTCTTCCATGTGGAAGGAAACGCCGGGATCGGCTCCGGCCAATGCCTATGCTGTAACCTGCCCGCGCATCACCACCATCATGAAGAACGGAAAGCCGCTCCTTGTGGCGCTGGGCTATTTACAGCATGCCGCCGATAGCCCCATCGAGCTTTTCGGTGACAACGCCACCACTACGTGCCGCGTGGCCGTTCCTCTTTCGAACAACCTGGTGCATACCGCGGGCGTGCCGGTGGACGCGACGGCCAACAGCCTCGAGGTCTCCAACATCGATGTCGACGACCAGGATGAATCGGTAGGATCGTTCAGCCTGGTTTCCCATTCGCGCAACGGCGTAAGCGTCGCCACGGTGAAGCTGGCAATTGGCAGGGAGCTTCAGGACGCCTCCCCCGAAGAAGAGCTTGATGTCCTGCGCGCTTCCCAGTCCTTTACCTTCTCGGCCGTGCGCAACATCGTCAACGCGGCGGATGTATCCGACATGCGAGCGTGGCCCGGGCACGCGTCGTTCCTCTCGCTGGTGAACGGGGAGCTCTACGAAGCGTCATTCGACCCCAGCGTTGAAAACGGCAGCCTCAGCACGCGGCCCGTGGGCCCTGCATCTGCCAAGATGAGTGCGTTTAAGGTGAGCGACAACGGCAACGTGCTGTTCTTCATGGAAAACAAGGAGGGCAAAAAGGAGCAGTCGTTCGACGAGCACGGCAATCCTATCGATAGCCCCACCGAGAACCGTTATCGCGTTCTTGCGAGCCTATATGTCGACGGGTTGTTCTCCGAGCCGTTCCCGCTGGCGGGCCTCACCCATCCCATCGACAGCATTGTGGGCGTGTCGGGCAGGGATGCGTACACGTTTGTGACGTCTGCCATCACGAGCATGGAAAACAGCACGGCGGATCTGCATTATGTGGAGGTTCCCATCGTGGCCACGGCGTCTATTCTCGGATTTGCCGCCGAGGAGCTGTTCGTGCTGCAGGGAGAGAGCACGACGTTCGACATCGTGCTGCGCAATGACGGCAATGTGATTCTCACGGGCTGCGTCGCCTCGCTTCACGACCAGGAAACGGGCGAGAAGGTGGCCGAATCCACGCTCGCGTTTGCCGCCGAGAACACGTGCGCGTCGGCGTGGAACCCCGAGCTCGCCACCGAGGTAATCGGGGATGAAATTGCGAATGGGCCGGCGTATTCCGACGATGCCGTGGGGTATTCCGGCGTAGAGGGCTTCCATCAGCTGGCCGACCCCGTTTCGGCGGGCGTGCTGCTTCCCGGAAAAACGTCGCAGTACCGCGTGGAATTCGCCATTCCCAGCGATTGGCACGGCACGAAGAGCGTCTACGCGGTTGTGAGCGATTTTAGCTACGAGACGATTGTGTCCATGGCGCCCGACGGCATGGAGGCATCCCCGATTAGCCATGACCCCGATCATGACGAGCTGCCGGGCGTGAGCATCGACGTGATCAAGCAGCAGTCCGATGTTTTCGACCCCGGGCTGAGCGAGCCGGAAGTGCGCGTGGTCAAGGACGGCGTTGACGTTGGACCGGGCGCGTCCGATGGCGGTCAGGATGGTTCCGATGACGGCCAGGGCGGAGGGTCGAGCGGTGCCGGCGGTTCATCAGGCGACAGCCAGCTTGGCAACTTCGCGCAAACCGGCGACGGTGCCGGCGTGCCCTTCGTTGGTGCGCTTGCCGGTGCCGCTGCCGCGGCATTCGCGGTCTACAGCGCCCGCAGGGCGGCACTGGAGCATGGCGAATGGGCCGATTCTCCTGTCGGCCTTGGTCAGGGGGAGTCCTGTGACCGAGACAGGGATCGTTAACGACAAGCGTGTATCGAGATGGGATGATGTCATGAGTGTGCCAACGATTCTCTTCGGCGAGGGCGCCCGCCCCGCTATCGCGCGGTGGGAGCGTCGCATCGCCACCGTGCTGTTCGGGCTAGCCGCCTTGTTTGCGCTTGCCGTTTGTGCGCCTGTCGCGCATGCCGACGATGGGGCGGAGGGCATTGCGGCAGATGGCGCGGCCGTTGTTAATCTCGAGCCCGACGGCTACTACAACGCATCGCTTGCCGCAACCCAGACGATCGTACGCATCAGCGAACCGGGCACCTATGCGATTCTGGGCTCTTCCAGCTTGGTGAGGGTTGTCGTCGCGCCGGATCCGGGTGATGAGATACGGGTGTATCTGGGCAATGGGCTCAACCTTCATCCAAAGTCAAACGCTGCTATCACGGTTGTTTCTGCATACACGAGCACGAGCCAGTCGCACGTGGAGCTCATGCTGCTGCAGGGCGCTAAAGCGTCTCTTTCGAGTGGCGACACGTCTGCCGTCTTGCTGGTGGAGGAGCCCTCGACGGCCACGCCCCCGTCGTCTGAGCCCATGGTTACTATCGGCGCTCAGGACGCGCGGGGCACCCTCACCCTTAAGGCGGGCTCGAAGGCGGGAAGCGCCGGGTCTCCTGCGCTTGCGATCGACGGCGCTGGCGTAGCGGACATCGCGGGAGGCACCGTCACGGCCACGGGCGCCGGAGATGCTCCGGGCATTGGCAGGGTGTACGGCGGCCCCAAGCTTTCGGTCTCCGGCGGCACCGTTACCGCCACAAGCGGCGGCAACGCTCCTGGCATTGGCGTGGTGAGCGGCTCTGCCCAGATTTCTGTCTCTGGGGGAACCGTGCACGCCAAAGGCGGCAAAGGCGCTCCGGGTATTGGCGGCATCGAGGGTTCCGCCAGCGTTTCCGTTACGGGCGGCGCCGTCTACCCCTCGAACGGCTCTATTGATGACGCGCCGCTCATTGGCAGCGTGGAGGGCGATGCCTCCATCTCCATAGCGGGCGGAAAGACCGTTGCGGCCGGAGAGTACGGCCAGCTCGCTCTTGGCAGCAAGGCGGGCAACGCTCAGGTTTCCATTGCGGGAGGAACCGTGGATGTCGGGTTCGCGGCGTGCGGCAGCGGCCCGGATGGCACGGCAAAGACCATGATCTACGGCGGCTCATACACGGGCTTCACAACAGGCACGGGCGCATCGGCCTCTACTGCCATCAACCGCGCGGGCGTGACCACCTATCGCGTGTTCGCCGGGCTTGAAGGGGCGAAGGCCGGGGTCGGCCTGCGGTCGCTGGAGATTCATGGCGTGAATCCCCCGTATGCGTTCAACGATGTCGAGACGTCTCTGATACAGGTGCGTGAAGGCGTGCAAGAAGCCGGCGTCATGCTGTGGTTGCCCGAGGCGGGCGAAGTGGTGGGCGCCGTCGATGGGGAGGGCGTAAGCTACACGGGCGAAATTCATCCGACCAAGCCCTCTTCCGGCCTTGACTACGGCATGCTCGATCAAGAGTGCAACCTTACGCTCGATCCCAATACCGATTACGGGTACGAAGGGGAAGCCAAGGTGCGCCTGGGCTCGCGCGAGGTGATCGTGGAGGAAGAGGTGGAGCCTAACGAAGACGGCCTCACGCTGCTCGGCTTCTTCGACGCACCCGAGGGTGGAACCATGGTCATGGATGCCCAATACCAGCTCGTGCCCGGCGTTGCGGGCTGGACAGATGTTGTGGGTCTCTGGGATCGCGCCGATGCCCCCTACACCCTCTACGCGCAGTGGCATCGCGACCCTTATATCGTGGCCTATGATGCGAATGTTCCCGCTACTGCCAGCACTAGGGTTTCGGGTTCTATGGATGCGAGCCACATGGAATACGGCAGGGAGATTTCGCTCGATCCCGTGAGCTATCTGCTGCATGGCTACGAGTTTGCGGGCTGGAACACTCAGCCGGACGGCACGGGAGATGCCTACGACGATGGCGAGGCGGTTTTCAATCTGGCGGAGCCGGGAGAGCGCATTACCCTGTACGCTCAATGGAAACCCTGCCCGTATGAGATTACGTTCGTGCCGGGCGAGGGGACTGGCGAAAGCTATGTCCAGTCGTGCGTTTTCGATGAGGCGTCGGCGCTTGATGCCCTGAAGTTCCAGCCCCCAACGGGCGCGGCGTTTATCGGGTGGCGCGACGAAGACACGGGAGCGCTCTATGCCGATAGGGCATGGGCGAGCAACCTCTGTTCTGTAGACGGCGGCGGCGTTGTGGAAGGCGCTACACTTGTGGCGCAATGGGCGCACAACGATGTCACCTTGACCCTCACTCACGATAATCGACCCGTGCAGCTGGGCAATTCCCAAGAAGAGATCGCCCTGATTCCCAAAGATGGCAGCGAGCCCGTTGCGGGGTTTGTCCAAGATGCGGCATCGGGCGCCTACGTGCTCGCCGATGTTGCTCCCGGAAACTACGGCATCGATATCAATGCCGTCGACGACAGCGGCGCTGCGCTGTATCCCACCGGTGCGCTCAGTCTGACGGTGGAGGCAGGCAAGCCGGCGGTTTTGTCCATCGAGTATTTCACGGCCGCCGTTGAGGCGGGCGACCCGGGTGTCGGGGTGTGGATGGGCTCGGCGGGCGTGGAAAGCCGCGTGGTGCTCAAAGGGACCGAGGTAACGCTTGGTGCCGCAGCCGACGAGGATAACTTCTATACGTTTGACGGCTGGAGCTGCCGAGGCGTCGAGCCTGCGCAGTGGAGCCCCGACCAAGAGACTCAAACGGTCACCGTTGAAGGCCCGTTCGTGGCCGCTGCCCATGCTCGCTCCACCGTCTACATGGTGAACTTCGACGCCAATGGCGGCGAGGGCGCGATGGCGCCCCAGCGCATCGCCTGCGGTGATCCAACGGCGCTCAGTTCCAACGCGTTCTCACGCGAGGGCTATGAGTTCACGGGCTGGAACACCCTGCAAGACGGCACGGGCGTGTCGTTTGATGAGGGGCAGGAAGTTGCCGACATCGCAGCGCCGGGAGGAGAGGCTACGCTCTACGCCCAATGGGCTCCGGTGCGCTACGCGGTCGGCTTCGAGGCCAACGCCCCCGCTTCTGCAAGTACGGCGATTTCGGGCGAGATGGACACGCAGCTGTTCGTCTACGATGCCCCTGCCGCCTTGCCCTCGTGCGCCTATGAGCTTCCGGGCTATTCTTTCGCCGGCTGGAACACCCAGCCCGACGGCAGCGGCGCGGCCTACGCCGATGGCCAAGAGGTGCAAAACCTGGCTTCCGACCCCTCGAGCGCTATCACGCTCTATGCCCAGTGGGAGCCGGTTCGCTACACCGTTTCTCTGGACGTAGGGGGCGCCTTGACGGAGCTTGAGGCGGTGTTCGATACCCCGTTCGAGCTGCCGACGTCTGTCGGCGCGCCGGATGGCAAGACGCTCGTGGGCTGGGAGGGGCTTTCGTTCGGTTCGTTCTATGCGAGCGGGGCCACGGTGGTGAACCTCTGCACGGTGCACGGGGATGGCTCCGTTTCGGGCGACACGCTTAGCGCTGTCCTCGTGGAAGAAGGGGCATTCAGTCTTGTCGTCACCAACAACGGCGCGGGCGTCTCGCTTCCCGATGAGCGCGATATCGTGCTGGTGGATGCTGCGGGAACGCAGTATGCGCCGTTTAAGGCCGCCGGATCCGGCGTGTATGTGGCGCAGGGCGTGCAGCCGGGCGAGTATTCCGTGATGATGGAGGGCTGGAACACCGAAGGCGTGACAGCCCAGGTGGCGGCCGATGGAAGCGGTTTCCTGGCTCTGGAATACTTCTCCGTTGACATAGCCGCCGAGCCCCATGCCGCTGCATGGGCGGAAGGTCCCGCAACGGGAGAGCGCAGTCAGTTTGTGGAGCGGCTCCGGGTGGGAGACGCGTTGTGCATCGGGGCTTCGGTCGACGAGGGGTATTCCTTCGAAAGTTGGACGGCCGTAGGCGCTGAGCCCGAGTGGGAAAACGGCGATTCGTCTGCGGCGGAGCAGACCGTGATTGTAAGCGGGCGATCGCTGCTCGAAGCGCATCCCGTTGCCAACAGGTACAAGGTGCTGTTCGACGCCAACGGGGGCGAGGGCTCCATGGAGCCTCAGGATATGGTCTTCGATGAGCCCCAGGCGCTTTTTGCTAATGCCTTCGAGCGCGAGGGCTATGAATTTGTCGGCTGGAGCACCGATTCCGAAGGCGGCGATGCGGTCTATTCCGATGGGGAGCGGGTGTCCAATTTGACGGCCGAGCCTAACGGCGAGGTGACGCTGTATGCCCAATGGGATGACACATCTGAACCGGAGCCCGGAACTGATCCCAATCCCGGTACCGATCCCGACGATTCCGACGAACCGGGAACTGGCCCCGATGGCTCCGTGAACCCGAATGACCCCGACGCCGGCCCCGATGCGGCAGATGACCCGAATGCCCCAGGCGGTTCGGGCGGAAACACCCACTCGGACGAACGTCCCGGCGCAAGCGAATCGGACGATGATTCCGCGAAGCTCGCCGCCACAAGCGACGGTTCGCTGCGCGTGGTCGTGCCGCTTGCGGTTGTTGCCGCAATGGCGGCTGCCGTGATGGTGTGCGCCGGGCGTGTGCATTTTCGTCGCTGAACGGCAAAAGGACCCTGCGCAAAAAGCCCGCTCCGAATGGGGCGGGCAAAGGCGAGAGGCGCGATATGTGCGTCGGTACGAGGCTTGCGCGCCGTCGACGCCGCTTTTGCTTACAGGATGAAGAACACCACCGTATCCACGATGAACAGCGGAATCAGGATGGCGCACGACCAGCCCATGTATCCGAAGAACGTGGGCATCTTCACTTTCGCGCGCTCGGCGATGGATTTCACCATGAAGTTGGGGGCGTTGCCGATGTAGGTGTTCGCGCCCATGAATACGGCGCCGGCCGAAACCGCAATGAGCGACTCGATGGCAATCGTGCCCACCGAAGTCTGGATAGCTGCCATGCCGGCTTCCGCTCCAATTGAGCCCGCCGTGGTCATAAACACCAGGTAAGTGGGCGAGTTGTCCAAGAAGCTGGAAAGCGCGCCGGTGGCCCAGAAGAACTCCCACGGCTGATCGATGCCCAGGGCGGCACCGTTGGCGCGCAGCAGGGCCAGAGCGGGGATCATCGTTATGAAGATGCCTATGAACAGGCGCGCCACTTCGGCGATTGCGCCCCACTCGAAGTTGTTGGACTCGCGATACGGCTTAGGCGTGATTTTCATAGAGATGGCGGCGGCAACCAGAATCAAGCCCACCTGCACGATGTACTCCAGGCCAATGTGGATGTCGCCGAACACATAGAAACCGTAGGTGAGGCCCGTGGAGGCGTCGGTGAACAGGCCGGATTGCGGGATGGCGCCGTTGAGGATGACGGCCACGATGATCAACGCGATGCAAGCAATGTTGCGCTTGCCCTCGATGCGGATGGGCGTGCGCTCGTCGGCGGCGTCCATGAGGCGCAGGGCCTCAGCGCCCTCCTTGCCTTCTTTCTTGATGTAATGGCGGTCGATCAATGCGAACACGATGAGCAGCACCACGGCATTGAACAGCCACAGCGGCCACAGGTGCTCAGCGGGCCAGAAGAACGGCACGCCGCGCAAATAGCCCAAGAACAGCGGCGGATCCCCCAGCGGGGTCAGGCAGCCGCCGATATTGGCCACCATGAAGATGAAGAACACCACGATGTGCGCTTTGTGTTTGCGCCAGGCGTTGGCGCGCAGCACCGGGCGAATCAGCGTCATGGCCGCGCCCGTGGTGCCGATGAAGCTTGCAAGAACCATGCCGATGCCCAGCATGACCATGTTGTTGCGCGTGGTGCCTGCAATGCTGCCCGCGATATGGATGCCGCCTGCGGCCACGTACAGGCCAAACAACAGCACTACAAAGGGGATGTAGTCCACAATCACCACTTCGGCGAGCTCATAGGTCGCTTCGCCCACGCCGTAAGCAATGGCGAAGGGCACCAAAAACAGCAGCGACCAGAACGCGGCCACGTGCAGCTGGTGTGACTCCCACCATTCGCCTTTGACGATGGGAAAGATTGCGATGGATAGCAGCATGCCCACGAAGGGGATGATGCTCCAAATGGGAAGAGTGGTTCCGATTTCCATAATGCATTCGTTTCAACTCGAGGGCGGCCGTACTGTGCGCGATGCGGTTTCGCGCAATAACGTGCGTATATGCAATAGCGTGCGTATATGACACCGAATTTACAAAGTATAGTACGTCGGTGTGCTAGAGCGAGCGCATTTCCGCGAACGAATGTTACAACCTTGTTTCGAGCTGGGAAAACGTCTGCCTATATATGGCGTTTCGTCAAAGTGGGGTATTGGCCTTGCGGGCTCCTGCTTGCTGCAGCTTGGAAGTTTTCCGGCTTTTTGCTAAGTGGTAGGTCAGTAGTCTCATCCTCAGAGAAGCTAGCGGTTTGCCTTGGC
Source organism: uncultured Slackia sp. (assembly GCF_944321625.1). Classification (GTDB taxonomy): domain Bacteria; phylum Actinomycetota; class Coriobacteriia; order Coriobacteriales; family Eggerthellaceae; genus Slackia. The sequence continues at coordinate 11,607 of NZ_CALUMA010000120.1, read as the reverse complement.
ATAATTCGACTGCCGTACTTTTGGGAAGCTAAACGACTCCGTCTTTGGGAAAGCCGATGGCCTTCTCGGAATGCTCTATTCCTCGATTTTCTGGCATGTGGTGCCCAGGAAATGAAGAATAGAGCTTTATTCGGCTCGTTTGCAGCGGTGGTGGACTGGGCCATGCAGAGAAATCCCAGCTCGCGCATCGCTGCTTTTGCGCATGCCCCTCCTTGGTGCGCGAACAATGCTCTATCCCCGTCGTTTCGGGCAGCACTTGCCGGAGATTGTAGAAATAGAGCATCCTACAAGCTAACTGGGCTTGCGCAAAGTTTGATTCTCGTTTATAGTATGTCCTCGCGTTTTTATGAACGCAGTGCGCCGACGTGGCTCAGTTGGTAGAGCAACGCACTCGTAATGCGTAGGTCACCGGTTCGAGTCCGGTCGTCGGCTCCACGAAAGCACCAGGCCATCGGGCGTTTTTCGTTCGGTGGCCTCTTCTTTTCTCAACGTTCGAATGCTTCTTTGGTCAACTCTGGGTCAACTTCGCGCGTAATCAGGCCGTTTTCACGAGCCTGAAGCCGCTGTTTTCGGGTGCCTCCGGCTTCTTCGCGGCGAAAAGCTCGCCTATCAGGTCCGCCGCCGCTCGGTCGTTCTCCGGCACCGCATGGGCGTAGAGGTCGAGCGTGAGCGATGCGCTGGAATGCCCCAGCCTGGTTTGCACCGTCTTGACGTCCACCCCGGCGGCGAGAAGCTGCGTCGCCTGCGTGTGCCTAAGCTCATGGAACTTCAGGGTCGGGAACCCGTTTTCTAAGCGCCATGCGCGCCACCACCTTTCGAAGTTCGCGAGGCTCAAGTACCCTCCGACCTCCGAACAGCATACGGGCGTATCGTCTCCGGCTGAAACGCCCATGCGCCCCAGCTTTTCGGCCTGGACGCGTCGCCAGGCGTGCAGCTTGCGAGCGGTCTCGCCGTCAATGGAGACGCTGCGAACGCCCGCGCGGCTCTTCGGCTCCTTGATCGTGCCGCATGTGGTTATGCTGCGCCCGACATGCACGAGGCATGCGGCCAAATCTACGTCACCCCACGTGAGGGCGCACGCCTCGCCGAGCCTAAGCCCCGTTGCGAGGCCGATTCTGACCGCCTGGAGCCTGCCGAGCGTTCCCAGGCCAGCGACCCGGGAGACGCCGCAGCGCCCCGCCTCTTCGGCGCGTGCCTCCACGGCTCCCATTTTCGCAAGCTCTTTGCGCTCCGATTCGTCAACGGCGCGGATGAGCGCAGCGGCTTCATCGTGCGATAGCGAACGGCGCTCTACAGGGTCGAGCCGCGGCGGCTTCACCCTCGCGCAGGGGTTGCGCATCACCAAGTCGCAGTCAACGGCCCTCTGCATCACTTGCTTGAGGATTACATAGTACCTGCGAACGGCGGTGTTCCCAATGGCGCGCCCGCCTCTGTCTTCGCCGTTCCTAATGATGTCGAGAACCCTTTCGACCGTCTGCACGTCAACGTCGCGAAGCCTCATATTCCCCATGAGGGAAACGAGCCGCTTCACCGCATAAACCGTATCAAGGGCGTTCCGCTCGCCAATCTCGCCGGACGTAACGCGCCGTTCGTGCCACTCTCGGGCGAACTCGCCGAACGTGACGTTTCTCGCGTCCACCTTGAGGCCGCTCTCAAGCTCGCGCTTGAGTTCGTCGCGCGCCTTGCGGGCGTCCGCCTTCGTGCCGCGAACGGTCTTCGAGGCCCATCGCTTCTTGCCTGTGGCCGGGTCTTCGCCCGCGTACACGCGAACGCGCCATTTCTTCGGGGAAAAGCTCGCGCCGTACTTCTTCAGCTCGGTTATGCTGCCGTCTCCGTATGACATTCTCTTTCACCTCCTAAGACTTGCTCGCAGATTTGCCGCGTTATATCCCAAACGCCCAGATGGGGCGGATTTGGCTAGTGCTTTATACGGTTCCTCGCCGCCGCGCGCTGGTTGCGCTTCGTCTGCCTGTCCTTGCAGACGGTGCAGCAATATTTCGAATCGCCATGCGGACGCGTCGCCCCATCGTCAGGGCGCTTGCGCTTGAACACCCGCCCGCACCCCTCGCAGGCGCATATCCTCCATTCCGCATCGTCCGCGAACGACTCGATCAACTGCGAACAGATGGCGGCAGTCAGCAGCCCGCAGCTTGCAAGGCCAGTCCCGCAGGCGTCCACAAGGAGGGAATCGGAGTATCGCCCAATCCGAAGCACCCGGCTGGGGCAGGCTGCGCGGCTTATAATTTCCGCCGCCTTATGATCGGGCGCCCCATTCGCGCCATAAACGAGGTTCAGAACGGCCAGCTTTAGCCATAGAACGGACTGTTCCGCTTCGTCAGCGGACACATAGAAGATTGTGCCGCTCGTTCCGCTTTCGATATGGATGCCGTCGCCGTTCGTTTTCCCACGCTTTGGAGCCGGGGTAAACGAAAGACGGTGTTTTTCGGTCTTCGCTACCGCCTCTTTCTGGCGATCGGATGCAAACATCATGCATTCCCTTACAGGCAGGTACGGAACGCCCCAGTTCCTCATGAACGCGATCAGCGACGATGCGTCTTTTTCGTCCGTCTCTAATAGCTCATGGTTCCAGAACTCGACGGGGAGGCTTGCGCGGGCTTCGCGCGGGCGCAGCAGGAAGCCACCGTCGAATTCCTCGACGGGGCCGACCGCCCACGACGGCGATACTGCCGCAACAGATGCCACGCCGCATCCCGGCCGCGGCTCTGGCAAATTGCCCGCGAAGTTCGTCCCGGAATCCCGCAAAGCCTTCTTCACCGTCTCGTTCAATCTCATATGTCCCCCTAAAAATTTTCTTTTCTGATGACGTAACGTTAAGCATAATAGTTCGCAGATAACCGCAAGTCAATATAGAAGGAGGTAAGCAAATGCCAGTTATCGCATTGGGCCAGCATCCAAAACGAGATTCGGATGCCAGGGAATACGGCGACCTGCTCACCGTTGCCGACGTGTGCACGCTGACGGGCCTCTCTGCCCAGACCGTGCGCCGTTGCCTGGAGCGCGGCGAGCTGCCGGGCTTCAAGATCGGGCGGCGCTGGTTCGTGCCCAAGTCGCGCCTGCTCGACATGGGCGGGCGCCGATAGAAGGAAGAGGAAAGCGAGACGATGAAGAACGAAAAAGACCGCGCGCCCGAACTGCTCATGGCCCAGGCCGAGGAATGGACGCGCGAAAACAGCGACGCCTGGGCGTACATGGTGCGCCTCGCCGAGCGCGAGGCGGCGGCCGAACGAAAGTTCTCGATGCAATGGCTCATCGAACAGATGCGCAAGGTCGATTTCGTGGACGCACACGGCGCGAAGTCCGGCGTGAACCACAACATAGCGGCGGCTCTCGCCCGCATCCTGGAGCGCGAACGCCCGTGCGTGAAGAAGTGGCTCACGCGCCGCCGCGCCTCGGTCGATTCGCTGGGGCGCTGATCATGGCCGAGAGCGAAGGAAAGAGGCCCCAGGGAGACACTCCAGCGCCTTACTGCAAGCTGTCACGCGCCGAGGCCGCCAGGCTGGCCGAGCTGGGTCTGTCAGGCATGCAATGCGCCCTGTATCTGATCTACGCCAGCGAGCGCCGCCAGGTCAAAGGGAGACCGGGCTTGTACTGCACCATATGCGGAGACGAGCGCGCCGCCGAATTCCTGGCAACCGGGCGCGTTCGCGCACTGCGCCTGAGAAAGTCCCTCATCGCGAAAGGGGCCATAGCGTGCGCCACCAAACGCGACGGCAGGACGCCGAGCCGCATCTTCTTCCCCGTACAGAACGACGCAATGGCGGCGTACCTCGAGGAAGAGGGCGGAGAGATCCCGGATGATTACGTATGGCTGGACAATCATCTCGAAGACCTGGAATCCGACGGGCACGAGGTTTCCGCTAACTACGTCGGCGAGTTTGCGGGACGTGTAAATTTTGGCACGTCAGACGTGCATAAAAATACACGTGCCAAGGCTGGCACCCCACCCGTGCAGGAATCGGCACCCGAGACGTGCGAAGGCGGACACGCCAGACGTGCAACGGACTGTAACGCCAGACGTGCAGGAATCGGCACGCCAGATGTTCAAGGGCATTCGGAAGCCTGTACAGGTATACGAAGTGATGCACAATTCGGCCCTACGAATGACGAATTGTGCATTCACGAAGAAGGGAAGGGGGGTGCCGCGCCCCCTGCTGGCGCGGGCGCGCACCCCCTCCCCTCCGAGACGAAGCCCGAACCCCAGCCGCCGAAACCGAACGCCGAAGTTCTGGCAGAGCTGGGATTGAAAAACGCCGACGCCAACAACGACGTGGCGCGTATCGGGAGAGCGTATTACCTATGCCCCAGGTGCGGCCATCCCGTCGTAAGGCGGTCCAATACGGGCGTGGTTCGCTGGTACGACTGCGCCGGGTGCGGCTTGGATTTCCTGGTGCGAAGGGGCGAATCGGGCGGCTTCGACGTGAGGAACGCAACCCCGCGTCTTGTCGAGAGTACCGACATAAAGAGGACAATCGAGGCGTTTAGAGGGGCGGACGATGGCCATAAGGCTTAGCAGGGAGCTGGAGCGGCTGGGCATGACGTGGGACGATCTAGCCCGAGAGATAGGCGCCAGCCGCGATGCGACGATACGGATGAAGAGCGGCGAGAGGCCGTACAGGCTAAGGGCAATACGGGTGGCACGCGCCGTAGGATGGCGGGGCGACCCGATGGAGCTTTTCAGGAAAGAAGGCAAGGCGAAAGGAGCCGACGGAATGGACAACGAAAACATGACGCTGGAGGATATCCACGAGAAGCACCGCAAGGCGGTGAACGAGGGCATAGCACGCGCGTTCATGCCGCTGGTCGAGGACATGGGGCTCGACCCCGAGGAAATTCTCGGAGAGGCCGCCCCGGCGAAGGAGCCGGGCGAGAACCGCAAGCGCGCCGACGCCGAGCTTGCGCGCCTCCAGGCCGCCCGCGATGAGGCCATGCGCGATTACGAAACGTTTGATTTCAGCTCCGTGGCGCTCGACGCCCAGGAGCGCGAGGCAATCCGGCGCGACGCGCTGGAAGAGCTGGGGAGGCCGAGGAACGCGGCGGAGCAGAGGAAGCTCGACATGCGCATCAAGGCCACGGTCAACGATGCCGTCAGGGCGAAGCGCGAGGCGAAGCGCCAGGAGCTGAGGGCGGCGGCGGTGGAGGCGTCGCGCGCCGTCTTGCTTGCAGAGGAAGCTATGGGGTCCATCGAGCACGAAGAGGCCGTGAGGGCGGCAGCGGCGGCCATGGAGCGCAAGGATCGCGAGGACGCAGTGAAAAGGCGCATCGTCGGAACGAAGGACCCGGCGGAGCGCCGCCGCCTCATCGCCGAGAACATGGATCTCTTCGAGGCGTAGCATGGCGCAGGCGAGAAACCCCCGCCCGTTTTCGTACGATGATCTGGCCGAGGTACTGGAATGGGCCGGGCTGCGCTCGGTTGACTCCATAGCCGAGCGGATAGGGCGCAGCGCGGAAGACGTGGACACCGCCGCCTTCCTGCTGGGACTCGACACCGGGCTTGCATGCCCTGACCTGGTGTGGTGTGACGAATGCATGGAATGGCGCACGTCGGTGAACCGCGACGGGCGTTGCCCCGTGTGCCAGAAGCGCGAGAACATCCGCAGGGAGCGCGAACGGTGCTCGGAGGCGCTGGCGGCCATGACGCCCGAGCAGCGGGCGGGATACGAGCGCAGAGAGGCCGCTAGGCACGTCCCCATGGCCAAGTCGCGCCCTTATCCCGCCTTGACGATGCCGGAAGCCGCCACGCGGCGCGAGAGGGCCGCATTGGCGGCTTTCCAGGCCGTTGCCGTCGAGGCGTGGGAGATCGAGGCGTTGAAGCGCGAATACGACGCCGAGAAACAGCGCCTCAAGCGCATGCGCCAGACATTGGGCACCAATCCCAGATCGGGGAAGCGCGAAGGAACCGCGAGCGCGTGAGACGGCGAGGGCCGGGGATTCCCCGGCCCTATTTCCGTCGTTATTCGGTTGGTACTTTCCAGAAGCCTCGCGCAGGGTTGCCGCCCCGGCGCCATTACATCATGCTTGCTGCGACGTTGAGATCGTCCCAGCACCTGCCGAGCAGCATCGCCGACGCGTCAGCAACCTGATCTAAATAGTTAAGTTTCTTTGCGTCGTTAAATATGGATTCGTACGCGAGCGAGAGCACCAGGCACACCCCGGCCACCTGCGACGCCACAAGCTGCGCTCTCTCTATCGCCGCTTTGCTTCCCTCCTCCAAGTTCTCGAAATCCGCCGCGCCATACATTCGTCTGCCAGGATACGCAGACCCCTTCAAGTTCTCCTCCATGTTCAAACCTCCGTTTGCTGGTTTTTCTCCCGGACTCCCCGGCTCACCTGTATAGTACGCCCAATAATTAATGTGCACAATAGTTAATGGGCAAATTTCCGCTTATGGTGTAAAATTCGCGGGAAGAAAGGGGCGACGATGAAGGCACAGGACGCCATACGCAAGGCGCTTGAGAATGCGGGCGAGAGCCAGGCGAGCGCGAGCGGCAAGCTCGGGAAATCAAGGAACTACGTCAATTCCCTGCTCGCGCAGGCGGACGCGACGGGCGGAACGATAGGATGCGACACCGCCGCCGCCATGCTGGGCGTATGCGGATACTCCCTGGCGGCGATGCCCAATGGCACAGAGCCTGACGGCGCGCTGGTGATAGATCCGCCAGGAGAGCAACTATGATGATCGCGTACGAGGACATCGGAACCGCCAGCGGCGAGGCGATGCGCAGGCTGTCGTACTCAACGACGTACCCCTTCGCCTACGTTGCCGAGCTGGGCGACTGCCCCGGCGACGTGAGGGAAGAGCTCAAAGAGATAGACAGGAGCATGGCGCTCGACGACGGAGGCCATGCGATAGAGAACTGGCGAGAGCTGTAGCCAGCGCGCATGCAGACAATCACATATCGACGAACCTAAGCCCCGCCTAGCGCGGGGCTTGTCATGTCGGGAGGCCGCCGGACGCGTCAACTCTGGGTCAACTTCTAGAGCGATGCATATATATAAGTACGATGATTAACGCGGCAGCTGTGAGCGTAAATCACTCTAGAAATATGCTGTCTGACCTGGGCTTTTATGGCTCGTAATGCGTAGGTCACCGGTTCGAGTCCGGTCGTCGGCTCCACGAAATAGCAGGCCAGAAGCCCTCAAGCTTCTGGCCTTTTTCTTTCATGTTCTAAGAACGGTGTTCGCAGATTAATAAAGGCATCCGTCATTTTCGCTTTCGCGATACGGGCGAACGTCGTTTATGCCCTACGCTGTTCGCTCAGCAATAAACTCGTCCAAGTTCTCTTCCTGGATGTCCAATGCGGCGGAAAGCTCGCTTCTCACCTGGTGTTCAGCCTGCTCAAGCAGACGCGTATACATGCTCGAGGGCGTGTGGCGCTTCTCTCGCTGCTCCTCGATGCGGGCGCGCATGGTTTTCACCACCTGAGCCGCCGCAGCGCAATCGTTCGTGCGCAGGATCTGGCGGAAGTGATCCTCCACGGCACGCGAGTTGTTGTCTTTGTAATCGTCGATCGCCATAGACGCGAGCGAGCTTATCAGGCTCAATGCCTCGGCGCGGCTCATGACGGGGCGCATCAGCTCCTCGTGGTCGGTGGGCACATACACGGTGCCGCCGCGTTTACGCGTAGGCGTGAGCACGTAGTACGAGCGCTCCACGCCGCCGAACGTCATCGGCGCGTCCACCTGCGACACGATGCACACGCCGTAGTTTGCGTACACCACTTTCTCATCAAGCTGATACATGCCAAACCCCAATCTCTTACGCTGCTGCAAAACGGTCGTGCTTCTGGTTGCTGCTCGCATTTTGCCTGTTCCCGCTGACGTTTGCCGGGTCGATGTCGCGCCGGAATCGACCACGTGCCGAACGATCGAGGTTCCGCGCAACCGCGGGCCAAGCCGATATCCCGGAGGCCAATGCCTGCTGGCGATCCTCATCCCCCGTGACCGGCAAACGTTGTGCATAGAGCCTGTGCATTTCTAGGCGCTCCGAGCACATCGTTCGTTGCGGCTTCCCTCCGGGTTCGATCGTACGTCGGAAAGGGCGGCAAGGCCGCTTTGCCTGATTGGTTCGTGGGTGTCGCGGGCAAAATGTGAGTGTTGCGATGCGGCGGCCTGTCGTTCCGGGCGGCCGGCCGAATCGCGGTTCGTGCTGAAAACTGACATCAGCATACCACGCGTTTTGCCTATATTTGACGAAATCCCCATTTTATTCGTAATCACCTGGGAAAACGGTTCAGATGGAGGCTAAAAGTTTATAAATATCAATATTTGATATTTATAATAATGAAAAGACATTAGGAAAGGAAGATATGGCGAAATTTATATTCGAGGCAATATTGACCCCTGAGGAGGAAGGCGGCTATAGCGCTACCGTCCCGGCATTGCCGGGTTGCTTCTCGGATGGCGAAACGTATCGCGAGACGATATTCATGATTGCGGACGCTATGAAAACTTGGATTGCATCCGCCCTGCATCACGGAGAAGTAATCTCCCCCTATCGGAGAGAAAAGGTGCCGGAGGGCTGCGAGCGTGCTGTCATTTTTGTCGAAACCGATGAAACATACGTCGTGGAAGGTCCCTTCATGTCAGCCGCTGCTGCCGCACGTGAATTGGGCGTATCCGCAGGTCGTATAACTCGCATGTTGGACTCGGGCATCCTTGACGGCTATCGAAGCGGCAGACGCACTTTCATCACCCAAGAAAGCGTGAGCAGACGCAAGCAGCAGCCGCATCGTCCCGGCCGACCTCGCAAAGCGCTGGAGGCTTAGGTACGAGCGCCTCGCTTGACCGGTTCATATGCGAATGTTACCCTAAATTAACATCATGTGACCATGACAACATCGCCCGACGGCGCGGTGTGATACAAAGGCCATAGCGCACTTGTCGCAGCGTCTGCGTATGCCCGTTGGCCGTAAACCGCGCGATTGCACAACTTACGGGCAATTCCGCTGTAACAAGGAGCACAACCGTCGTGCTATTAACGGGAAAGCAGGGAGCACATGCAGCAATGGGAGAGCGTTCTCGCGTCATGCATACTGTTCAAGGACATAAACAATGCCGATTACGCGCAGATTCTTGAACGTACCAATGCGCGCATCGTGTCGTACGAGCCAAACGACTTGCTCATCCGCCTTGGCGAAACAACAACATTCGCGGGCATCGTGCTTGATGGCACCGTAGAAATCGGATTTTATGACGAAGCCGGGTCGCCCGTGAATGTGAATCACCTACAGGCGCCCGAGCCCTTCGCCGACGCCATTGCCTGCTCGCGCATGCCAAGCGTCATCCAGGCACGGGCGGTTAACGCATGCACGGTGCTGTGGATGGACACCGCTGCGCTCATGGCGAGCACGGCATCGGGTACGTGCCCTTCGGCGGCGCGGTTGATGGAGAATATGGTGCGCATGCTTTCGCGCAAGAACATCTTTCTCAATAGAAAGATGCAGATTCTGGCTCAGAAACGCACGCGCGATCGGATAAAAATGTATCTGCGCAATCGCTGCCTGCCCGACTCCGACACCCAGGTATCTTTTTCGCGCAATGATCTGGCCCACTATCTCAACGTCGATCGCAGCGCGCTTTCGCGCGAGTTGGGTCGTATGCGCGACGAGGGCATCATAGAGGTTAAAGGCAATGCCATCGTGGTCATCGACCCGTCGTTTTTGGGCTGAGAGGAAACGAAAAGACGGCATCTTCTTGTAGCTGCTTGACAAAAAGTCAGTTTTCTCAAAAAAGTAAGCCTAATTTAACAAGATGTTGCTATGGCAACATCATATAAAAGTTAGACATGGTAAATAAGTGCCAGGTCCCATCTTGAGGACAGCCGTGTTCGGGCGGCTGTCCTCTGCATGCAGCCGCTCCCTGCCCTTGGGTGCGCTCGCAGTCAAGATGGACAATGGTAATAATGGCTTCGTTCCTGATAGGAGGGAACACCATGGAAAATATCCGACTGGAAAACTCCCTGAGCCGTCGTAACTTTCTCAAGGGAGTTACCGCTGGCGTCGCTGCGTTAGGCATTGCCGCTGCAGCGCCAAGCATCGCTCCTCTGCAAAAAGCATTTGCCGATCAGAGCGCAACCGCTGGTGAGTTGGCTGATGGGACGTATGCGCTGACAGCAAAGGTGTATGTTCCTTACGAAGTGCACGGTCAAGTATTGGCGGGCGACGATGCACATCTAACTGATCCGTCTGATCCGAATAAGCTCCAGGGCTTTCCGACCAATCCTCCTTCGATGAATGCAACTATGGTTATTTCTGGTGGCACATATTCGGTTACCGTTCCCATCTTGAACCCTGCTTTCGAATGGACGACATACGTCAATCTCATTGGCGCCAATGGTATGGATTACACCGATTGCGTTACTCATGAGATGGTTGAGGCGGACTATCATGAAACGTTTGGCAGCGAGCCAGAGGAACGAATTGGCTCTATTACTGTCACTCTAGACAGCACCGATGTCGCTGATTTCACCTTTACTGGGTGCAGGGAATACGCTTCGGTGTTCGTTATCAAGGACTGGAAAGAGTGGGATATCTCTCTTAGCATCGACTTCTCAAGCGCGGTTGCTCAATAGGTCTGAAACACCGGTGTGTTTCCCGGGCGAAAATACCGTGATAAATGATTCGAGTCGAGCGGGCGATCATGTCCGCTCGCCTTCTTTGTATTTTGAAAGGAAGGTGTGTTATGCAATCGAAATTGCATCCGAGAAGCGGCTTAAGCCGGAAGTTTCTCGCACTTTTCATGGCTTTTACTCTGGTGCTTTCTCAGATGCAATTTGGTTTTGCATATGCATCTGAAAACGTTGAGAATCAGGGTGCAGATGCTGAGGCATTGCTTGAGAGTCCTGCGGAAGAGTCTTCCAGCCTTTCTGAAGAATCTGATGAGGCTGAGCCAACTGGGCCTTCTGATCCTGGTGAAGAATCTGATGAGGCTGAGCCAACTGAGCCTTCTGATTCTGGTGAAGAATTTCAAGCTATTGCCGATACGGAGTTAGAGGAAGTCGAGAAAGCTGATGAAACTGCCTTTGATTCAAAGGATGCTTCATCAGCTGCTCAAGACTTGCAAAATGGCACCGTTCAACTAAAGGATGAAGGCTCAGCAACGGCAAATGACGATAACGACGCCGAGCCCGCTGCCCCCGACTACAGCCACGAGTTCGCCGACGAGGCGACGGGCGCCACGCTGCGCCTCGACGCCGTCGACCCGGCCGCCACCATGATAAAGATGTACGAGCCCATGCTCTCCCTGACGGCCGCGGCCGAGTCCGAGGGGGCCAGGGCCGACCAGGCGCTCGAGGCGGTCGCGGCCGCGGGCGAGGAGGGCGTCCGCGTCGACGCCGCCTACGCGCTCGGCTGGGGCGCGACGAACGGCGTGCCGTTCGAGTTCCAGAAGGGGCAGGCCGCGTTCACGGCGGGGCTGCCCGCGGAGGACGGGTCTCGCGTCTACCTGCTGCGCGGCACCGTGTGAATCGACCCCGTTTCCGTTGACACATGGACTTCCGTTTGGGCATGATGTCGCAAACGGGGAAACGGAGGCAGAGAATGGGACATCCGTCGCCTAAGTACACGCCCGAGTTCAAGCAGATGGCGG
>NZ_CALUMA010000119.1 GCF_944321625.1 uncultured Slackia sp. | reverse complement strand
AGAGCCGTCGGCGGGATACACCTCCTGCAGCGCATGCTTCACGTCCAGCGCGCAGAAACGCCCCTCGCGCACGATGCGAGAAAACGCCTTGGTCGCATCCTCCCCCGCAAACAGCAGCACCTCGTCGTTCGCGCCCACGAAGAGCTTATGGGGCTCGGCGAACAGGCTTTCCTGCGCCTCCACCAAAAACTCCACGCCCAAAATCCAGTTTTTGGCAACCGCCTCGTCCAAAACGGCCCACGCCTCGTCGCCCACCTTGGGGTCAAGCGAGGGAAGCTCAAGCTTGGACGGCGCCGCCAATTCGGGGGAAGCGCCCGCAAGCGAGAGCACCTTGGCCAGATGCGCGTTGAAGCGCACCGTATGGAAGGCCTCGGCCACCTTGGCCTCGTCGAAATCGGGGAACTTCGCCCCTTCCAAATCGAGCGGGAAATCCAGGTCGCGCACGATGGTCGCCACCTCGCGGCTCAAATACGCCGCGTCCTTGTTCTCTTGGAGATTCTGTAGCTGCTTGCCCTTGAGCTTGTCCAGGTTCTCGTAGATGCCGTCAATGCTGCCATAGTTTTGCAGGAGCTTGGCCGCGCTTTTGTCACCAATGCCCGGCACGCCGGGAATGTTGTCAGACGAATCGCCCTTGAGGCCCAAGAAGTCCACGAACTGCGCCGGCGTGACGCCGTAGCGCTCCTCCACCTCGGCGGGGCCGTAGATGGTCACGTCGGTGATGCCGCGCTTGGTGGTTACCACGTGCGTAAGATCGGTCACCAGCTGGTAGGCGTCCTTGTCGCCCGTGACCAGAAGGGTTTGATATCCCAGCTCTTCGTCGCGCGCCGAGATGGTGCCCAAAATGTCGTCGCCTTCCCAACCCTTAACCTTCACCACAGGCACGTTCATCGCATCGAGCAGGCTTTCGATCACGGGAAATTGCACGCGCAGCGCATCGTCCATGGGCGGGCGCTGGGCCTTGTACTGGGTGAGCGCCTTCATGCGAAATTCCGGGCGCCCCGCGTCGAACGCGCAGATCACCGCATCGGGGCGGGCATCCTCGTAGAACTTGAGGAACATGGATATGAAGCCGAACACCGCGTTGGTGGGCATGCCGTCGGGCGCGTTCATGGTGGGGGGCACCGCATGGTAGGCGCGGTGCATCAGCGAATTTCCGTCAATTACGGCGATTTTCTTTGGCATGAGGCTGGCTTTCTCGTTGCTGAATGAGATGTACCCGCCAAGTATAGCAAGGCGCACCCGCCCCGCGCGCGCCGGACCCCTCTCCCCCGCGAAAACCCCGCGAATCCAAGACGCGGGCGCGGAGCGTTCCAGTCATCATGCCGGCTTGTTCTGCTAATCTTAGCACGACACGGTGGAAAGAACTGAGAGCGAACCCCATCATGAAACAGCTACGTCTAACGAATCGTTCAGCGCAGTCTTTGAAACGCTCCGCCCTCCTTGCGGCGAGCATTTCCTTGCTCGACATTTCGAACTCGGCGCTCATAGGCGCGATGGGAAATCCCGTCGCTCTGGCTCATGGCTTTCACGCCTCAACGCTTTCCGTCCTGATTGCCGCCTGCGCTTCCATCGTCTTCATTGCCATCGGCAACCGTCTCGATTCGCTCAGAAAGCACCCCTCGTTCTTCTATTGCTCGGTGCTGATTTCGGTATGCGGACTATTCGCCTTGTTTTCCGAAGAGCCTTCCTCCCTCGTCATCGCTTCGTTCGTCGCGTTTTCGATAGGCAATGTCTTGCTGCAGATCATCTGGCTTGAATTGCTCCTGGAGGTCTCCTCGTACGAACTCGCCCTCACCACCGTCATGGCATCTGCGCTGTCCGCCATAGGGACGTTGGTCGTCAATATGCTCAATCAGGAAAGCTATATATGCGTCCTCTCGCTCTTCGTATCGCTGCTCTGCCTCAAATACATGGACAGCGCCCTGCCGATGCCGCGAGGCAACATTGCCTCCGAGAAACCCTCACTCGACAAGCGGACCCTGTTCGCCACGCTGGTGGGTCTGTGCTTCGTCGGCCTCGTCTCCGGCACGATTCAGAGCATCACCGTGGCAGAAATCAATTCCGGACCGATGTATTCGCCCCTGTCTTCGGTGGTAGTGTTCGTGCTTCTCGCCATCCTGCTTCTGCCCGCCAACGACCTGAACATTCTCACCGCGATCAAGGTCATCTCTTCTTTCGCAATCGTCGCTCTAATCGTGCTGCTGCTTTCTCTTGAGTATGCGTATGTTTCGTATCTCCTTTCGAGCGTCGCCTATGGACTGCTGACGGATCTCACCTATTACGCCGCCGCCCTCATCGCCCGCTCCAAATTCAAGCCGTTGCGAGTTTTCGGCATCGCCGGAGCGGTACTGTATTCCAGCGCCATCCTGCTTGCGCTTTTTTCAGGATTGAATCTCAAATTCGAAAACACATACTTCATCGCAGCCCTCACGCTGGTATTCGCCGTCGCGTCCATTTGGCTCATATCAGATCGCGGCATAGACCTGCTGCTAAACCCCGATAGGCGCGCGACCCCGGGCGACGCCCCTTCAAAGTTGGACTTCAACACCAAAGCGACCATAGTGGCGGAGAAGCACGGTCTGACACCGCGTGAAACGGAGGTGCTTCTTTTGGCATCCTCCGGACGAAGCTGCCCCTTTATCGCCGAGAAACTGGTCATAAGCGAGAACACCGTTAAGACCTACCTCCAAAAGGTCTATGCGAAATGCCATGTCCATTCGCGCCAGGAGCTCATTTCGCTCGTCGAGACGACAGAGCGATAGGGCGCTTATAACGCCTGATAAAATCCTTCATACGTTTCGCATGAGATACGCTTCGACGAAAAAACACTGCGATTCGTAGCTATCGCGCGCCCTTCCATCCTGCCAATCTCTTATCAGTCCGGCATACCGCCGGATTTGAAGAGGCAAGGAGGAGAAAGGCATGATGCAATCGACTCGAAACCAGGGGAATCCTATTTCTCGAAGGAACTTCCTCGGTATTACGGCAGCGGGAGCGGCGCTTGTAGGAAGCGGCCTTGTGGGATGCGCCCCCACCACCGCCTCGACTTCCCAAGAATCCGACACCGAATCTGAAGAAGTCCAAATCACCGACGATCAGATCTCGAATACGACGGATTGCGATGTGGTCGTGGTCGGACTGGGCGTGGCGGGCGTAGCGGCATTCCGCGCCGCGGCCGAGGCGGGAGCGAATGTCGTTGCCGTCGAAAAGTGCAGCAACGCTAACTGCCGGTCGAGCATGTTCGCCGCTTTCAACTGCGATCTCGCCAGGAAGCTCGGCGTCGAAGACATTGACTACACCGAGATCGGCAACGAGCTCATGATTCAGATGGCCCACCGTGGCGATTATCGCGTGATCAATAAATGGCTGTCGAAGTGCGGCGAGGCGTTCGAGTGGTACGTCGGAGCGTATGACAACCTGGTCCTGGTGGGGCCGGAGGACGATTTCCCCGAAGACCCCAACCAGATTTACCTCTATGCGGATTCCGCAACGGCCGCGGCGCCCTATCGTCCGGGGATCGACCACGAGCATCTCTTTAATGGATGCTGCTGCGTCGGAGGCGGAGACGAAACCCACAGGCCGATTCTCGAAGCAAACATTCAAAAGGCGCTCGATACGGGGAACGCGACGGCTGTGTACGACTCTCCGGCAGTTCAGCTCGACGTTCAGGACGGACGAGTCACCGGCGTGATTTGTCACAACCTCAAAGACGACACGTATTCTCGATACACGGCAAAGCTGGGCGTCATCCTCGCCTCCGGCGACTACAGCTTCAACGACGAGATGCTCCAGCAGTATGTGCCGTGGGTCTACGCCCACAAGGATCACTATCTGTTCTCCCATGAAGCTGTTGATATGAACGGCAACCATGCAAGCATGGGAGACGGGCAGCGCCTCGGCATCAGCGCCGGCGGCCACCTCGATATCGCGCCCCATGCCGTCATGGCCCACATTTTGACATTCGGCTCGGAGCAGTTCATCGAAATCAACGAGCATGGTCAGCGGTTCTGCAACGAAGACCTCAGCATGACCAACGTTGCGAAAATCATGTTGAATCAGCCCGGAAGCAAGATCTTCCAGATCGTCGATTCGCACGCAGAGGAGTATTACCCCGGACTGGAGATGACGCTGACCTTCATCCGCGGCGAGGACGGCGAGCATTTCTCCGCCGAAGCCGACACCCTCGAAGATCTCGCGGCGCAGCTTGGCTTTGAAGGCGAGTACGCCGAGGCGTTCGTCGATAGCATCAACCGATACAACGAGCTCTGCGAAAAGGGCCACGACGACGACTTCGGAAAGGCGAAGGAGAAGATGCATCCCATCGCCAATCCGCCGTTCCGCGCCATCACGTACGATACGCTCAAGCACACCTCCGTGCTCGACGTGAGCTGCATGCGACTTCTCGTCACCATGGGCGGCCTGGTGACAGACGACAACGCCCGAGTCCTCGACGACAACCTCGACCCCATCCAGGGATTGTTCGCCGTCGGCAACACGCAAGGCGGACGCTTTGTCGATGACTATCCGTTCTCGCTTTCGGGTGCAAGCCACGGCGCTGCCCTCACGTATGGATATCTGGCCGGAAAATATATCGTCGAAGAGCAGGGCTAATCGGTTTCTTGCCGAAGCTCCCCACCCCTCCTACTGCCCGGGAAACCGGGCAGTTTTTTTTCTTGGAGGCTTGTAGCGAACCTTCCGCGGGGACTCTATGCAACGCTGCTCACGCACCTCAGGCAGGCCAAAGCCGCCGACAAATCAAAACGGGCCCCCGGAATCATAATCCGGGGACCCCGCGCGCATCCGATCGCGAGAACGTTTTGATGTCCCGCAATCGGTGAGATTGTTCAGCTAGCTTTTAGCCCTTGATTTGCGCCAGGTCGGACACCTTGCCGCCGTAGAGCGCCATGGACTCGAAGTGAATCTGGGCGACGCCTACGAGCGTGGTACCGTTCTCCTCGTTGTAGTTGTCCAAATAGGGCTGGTGCTGGAAGTAGTTGGCATCCAGATCGCCTTCGGCAAGCGCGACATTGGGCTGCACGTAGTCGGAATACTCGACCACCTCGAGCGTCCAGCCGGCAGCCTCAAGCAGCGGCTTGGCGGCATTGAGGATCTCGGCGTGAGGAGTAGGCGACGCGCCCACGGTGATGGTGGTGTCATTGCCGGTCGCCTGGGGAACCTCAGAGGCGACCTCGAACAGCGGAACAACGGTGCCGCTGTAGGTTTCCTCGATGAACGACTGGACATCGGCGCTCTCGACAGCAGCCACCAGCGCCTGAATCTTGGGCGAATCCTGGTTGTCTTCGCGCGTGGCGATCACGTTGGGATACTCCTGCGCGGCCTCGGAATCAACGCCCTCGCTGGCAAGCGCGGTCGAAGGATCAAGACCCGCACCCAGCGCATAGTTGCCGTTGATCACCGCGAGATCGACGTCCTGCAGCATGCGCGGCACGCTGGCGGCCTCGGTCTCCACGATCTCGATGTTGTAGGGGTTGTCGGTGATGTCGTTCTTGGTGGCGGTGAGCCCGGCGCCGTCGGAAAGCGTGATCAGGCCCTGGTCCTGCAGAAGCAGCAGGGCGCGCGCCTCGTTGGTGGCATCGGAGGGCACGGCCACCTGGTAGCCGGACGATGCGCCGCCGCACGCGGTAAGCGCGACGGCAAGGCCGCACGTGGCCACCGCAGTGGCGGCGATGCGAGCAAGCTTGGTGAATTTCATGACAATACCTTTCTAGAAGCTGATGACGCACGACGCGATGCGCGTGCGATTCGGAGGGTGCGCCGCACTATAACGCAAGCGGACACGCCTTCTGTTAGGGATGAGTTAAGAATTCGCGCACACATGCCCAAACGGCACGCGAGCGGCGGTTGATGCCAAGCACCGCAGAAAACGCCGGTGACGGATGGCCAACGGCACGCGAGCAGCAGATAAATCTACGGCTCGCCCCGCGAAACCGAAAACCAACCCGGCAGCGCCTCAAAGCGGCCGAGAGACAAGTGCTTCAACCGTGCTTATTTGACGCGATGGTCGATCTTTCGGGCGATCAGATTCGCCACGCTCTGCGCAACCTGTACGATGACCACGCACAGCACGATAGCGACGATCATCACATCGTCCTGGTAGCGCTGGTAGCCGTAGCGAATGGCGATGTCGCCGATACCGCCCGCGCCCACCGTGCCGGCCATGGCCACGAAGCCGAACAGCGTGATGAACGTAATGGACGCGCCGCGGATGAGCGACGGCAGGCTCTCAACCAAAAACACCTTGGTGATAATCTGCCATGTACCGGCGCCGAAGCTCTGCGCCGCCTCCACCAGGCCGCCGTCGATCTCGGCCAGGCTCTGTTCGACCATGCGAGCCACGAAGGGAGCCGCCGCAACGGTAAGGGGCACGATAGCGCCTCCCACGCCCAGCGACGTACCCACGATGGCACGCGTGAACGGAATCATGAACACAATCAGGATGATGAACGGGATGGAGCGCCCGATGTTGACGAGCCAGCCCAGCACGCTGTTGAACACACGATGCGGATGAAGACCGCCGGGCGCGGTCAAGATGAGCAACACGCCCAGAGGGATGCCGATCACGTAGGCAAACAGTGTGGACAGCACCGTCATCACGATGGTGTCCCACGTGCCCTGCGCCATAAGCAGGCCGTACTGATCAATGAACGCGGTGATTGCCTCCATTATTTATCCCCTCCCTTAGCCTCGCGCACCGGGTCGAGGATAGCTGCGGTACCGGCAGGATTGCCGGCCTGGATGGAATCGGCGGCGTTGATGACACCTGCCGCGATAGCGGAAGCCGGCGTCTCGGGAACCCCCATGTACGGCTCATGCTGCGCTGCGACGTACTCATCGAGCAACAGCCCCTTGTCCGCCGCGATCAGGCGACGGGTAGCCTCGCTCTGAGGATTGCCAAACACCTCGGCGGTCGCGCCCTGCTCCACGATCACGCCCTCGTCAAGCACGGCAACCTTGTTGCACACCTGCTGGGCCACAGAAAGCGAGTGGGTGATTACCACCATGGTGACGCCGAGCTCGCGGTTGATGTCGCGCAGCAGATTGAGAATCGCGTGCGTGGTCATGGTGTCGAGCGCGCTCGTGGCCTCGTCGCACAGCATGATCTTGGGGTTGTTGGCCAGCGCGCGGGCGATAGCGACGCGCTGCTGCTGGCCGCCGGAGAGCTGGACCGGATAGCGGTCGCCCTTGTCCTCCAGGCCCACAAGCTTCAGAAGTTCGCGCGCGCGGGCCTCGGCCTCGCGCTTGTTGGCATGGCGCAGCTCCAGCGGGAACATCACGTTGCGCAGCACCGTGCGCTGCTGGAACAGGCTGAAGTTCTGGAAGATCATACCGATGGACTCGCGCAGCTTGGCAAGCTCCTTGCCGCGATACGCGGTGATGTCCTTGCCATCGATGAGCACGTGGCCTTCGGTGGGGCGCTCGAGCAGGTTGATGCAACGCACGAGCGTTGATTTGCCCGCACCCGACTGACCGATGATGCCGAACACATCGCCGGCTTCGATATGCAGGTCGATACCGCGCAGCGCCTGATGCGTGCCCGTACGACCGGAATAGGTTTTAGAAAGATGTTCGAGACGAATCATGAATGGTTTCCCTGTACATTACCGACATAGATAGATGCGGCATAGCGCCGCCCGGAAGCTCAAGCCTGAGCGTCGACGCACACGCCGACAGACCCAGGCTTGGGCATGTGCATCATCATGTTGAGCATGGTATGTACGAATTCGAAACTCATAGCGCTTTACTATAGTGGATTAAAGCGACCTGTCAAGCAGAATTCGACCGACGACGCCGCGGCGCGGCGTTTCGACGGCGCACGCCCCATGCCAGACCCAGCATGCCCGAAAAGGAGGGGCGCCCGAAAGCGCCCCGGATACGCTACGACTCCTTCTGCGGCTTAGCCGTAGGATACAGTTCGTCATAGCGCGTGAGATACTTGTTGGTGCCGCCCTCGTTGTTCTTGGACAGCTCTTCGAGAATCTCGTCCTTGTGCTGCGAAGGCACGTCGTACTTCACGTCGACAGCCCACGCGTCGGCAAGCGACTGCACGCGGCCGAGCTGGCAGCCATAGAGCTCAATGACCGCCGCAGCGTCATCCGCGTAGGGGGATGAGGCCTCGATGCGCAAATCCTCCAAAGCAGAAAGCTCTTCCTCGAGGTCAGCCAGCAAATCGTCGGCGCGCTTCTTGGCGGCGGTGCGATCGTCCATCGAACGCGCGAGGAACAGATTGTTGAAGTCGTTCACGCAATCGCCGATGCGCTCGTTGTAATCGGTCAAACGGCCATATGCCTCGTCGAGCGCCGCGAACGCCTCGTCGTCGGTGAGCTCTTCGCGCTCGGGTTCCTGCACGACGGCGCCCGAAGACGCCTCCTCGTCATTGCCCTCGTCGGAATTCTCCGCCGCATCCTGAGAAGGTTCCTGCGCATCTTGCTGCTCGTCCTGCGCCTGCATGACCTGGAGGGGCTCCTGATCCTGAGCGCCATCGTTCATCTGCATGACGGCAAGCGCTACCACCACGCCGATGAGCACGACGATAAGCGCGATGCATACGATGAGTGCCGTGCGCGTCTTTTTGGGGCTTCCCTCCAGCGTGAAACGCTTCTGGGCATTATCGGTGGGAAGCACCAGCGTGTCGGTGCCGGATGGATCTTGCTCGCGATCGAGCTTCGCGGTCTTGTCGGCGGGCAGCGCCTCGCCGCCCACGATGTCGAAACCGCGCATGGGGTCGACCGCATCGGCAGACCCGTCCACTTTCACGCTTTCCAACACGCGGGCGCCGCACTCGGGACAATACCGAGCGCCGGGCTCAAGCGGCTCGCCGCACCAGGAACAGAATTTGGCCATGGCTAGATGCCCTCCCCGTAGCCGAAGCGACGAATCTGGTTGAGGTCGCGACGCCAGTTCTTCTTGACCTTAACCTGCAGGTCAAGGAACACCTTGCAGCCAAGCAGCTGTTCGAGGTCGCTTCGCGCCTCGACACCCACCTGTTTGATGGCGCTGCCGCCCTTGCCGATGATGATGCCCTTCTGGCTATCGCGCTCCACGTACACCGTCGCATAGATGCGATACAGGTCGCGCTTGCGGTCGTATTCGATCTGTTCGGCGTCGACGCCGATGGAGTGGGGCACCTCGTCGCGGTAGCTGCGCAGGATCTTCTCGCGGATGAACTCGGCCACGATGACCTCGAAGGGCTGATCGGTGTCCATGTCGTCGGGGAACCACTTGGGGCCTTCCGGCAGCCAGCGGCCCACAGCGTCGACGAAGCCCTCCACGTTGAAGCCGGTCTCGGCGGAAAGCACGATCTCGTCGTCCCAGCGGCCGAGCACGCGCGCCGCCTCGAGCTGCTCCATGGCAGTTGCTCGGTCGACCAGATCGGCCTTGGAGATGACCAGGATCTTGCGGGCGCCGCGAACCGCGCGCACCTGGGCGGCCACCCATTCGTCGCCCGTGCCCACCGGCTTGCTCGCGTCGATGAGGAACGCGATCACGTCGACGTCCTCAAGCGCCTTGATGGCAGAGGTGTTGAGCTCCTCGCCCAAGGCGTCATGCGGCTTGTGCAGGCCCGGGGTGTCCACCATGATCATCTGCATGTCGTCGCGCGTGAGGATGGCGCGGAAGCGATGGCGCGTGGTCTGCGCCGTGTTGGACGTGATGGCAACCTTGTGCCCCACCACCGTGTTGATGAGCGTGGATTTGCCCGCATTGGGGCGGCCCACCAGCGTGACGAAGCCGCTCCTGAATTTCGTATTCTGATTGGACATGGGTGTCTCCGTTTCTATCATCGACGAACGCCCATCGCGTTCGCGCCTTGCATCTTCGATTGTCGAGCCTATGCGCGCTCGGCGGCCTTATCGTAAGCCTCCACGATGCGCGCGACAAGATTGTGCCGCACGACATCGCGCCCGGTCAACTCGCAAAACGCAATATCCTCCACATCCGCCAGAATCCGGCGCACGTGCTTGAGGCCGGAGGCGCCGCGCGGCAGGTCGATCTGCGTGGCGTCGCCCGTGACCACCATCTTGGAGTTGAAGCCCAGACGCGTGAGGAACATCTTCATCTGCTCGGGCGTGGTGTTTTGCGCCTCGTCCAAGATGATGAAGCTGTCGTT
>NZ_CALUMA010000118.1 GCF_944321625.1 uncultured Slackia sp. | reverse complement strand
TCATGCTGCCGTCGGCGCCCAACGTCTCGTAATCGAGGTCGACGCCCACGATGGCATGCGCGCCCATCTCGCTCGCGCGCTTCTCCATCTCCTGCAGCGCCTCGCTGCGCGCGGAGAGCAGCTCGTTCTCGTAGCCCGCAGAACGACCGCCGATGAAGTTGCGGATGCCTGCGCCGATATCGCGCAGGAAATTCACGCCGGTGATGACCTCGCCGAACACGATGCCGTAATAACCCGTGATGCGATAGCCCTCGACTTCCTGAGTGGTGGTAACAATCATGGCTCTTCCTTTCGTCCGATTGCCGTTGATACCGCCATGATACGGGTGAAACGACAAGAAAGCGTCAAGAAAGTCACGGCATTGCCGAAAAACGCACTAGGCACTGACGGCGCGCGCTTTGCAACACGCAGCCCGCCTGCAGCGAGAAGCGTCTCTGAAGCCATTGTGCGCCATGCCGCCGCGTCGCCCACAGAAACCCGACGCGTATGCGCGGAGAATTCCTACAGCGTGTCGGTATCCATCCATACCGTGAAGGGGCCGTCGTTCACGAGCGCCACCTCCATCATCGCGCCGAACGAGCCCGTTTCCACGTGGCCCAGATCGCGGCACACCAGGCCGGCGAAATACTCGTACAGGCGGTTCGCCTCGTCGGGCGCGCCTGCGTCGGTGAACGAGGGGCGATTGCCCTTCTTGCAGTTGGCGTAGAGCGTGAACTGGCTTACCACCAGCACCTCGCCCTCCACGTCGGCAAGGCTCAGGTTGGTTTTGCCGTTCTCGTCTTCGAAGATGCGCATCTTGGAAATCTTGGACCACAGCTTGTCGGCCTGCGCCTCAGCGTCACCATGTCCCACGCCCAGAAGGATGAGGTAGCCCTTCCCTATGCTGCCGACGACTTCGCCCTCCACCGTGACGCTCGCCTGGGTCACACGCTGAATCAATGCCCTCATGGCACCCTCCTTGCCGTTTTCGTGCGGCTTGAAATGAATAGGCTCGCCGCATCGTCCATGTCGTAGAATTCGAAAGGCAATCTTACGACACGACGGAGCGCCGCGGAACGAAGAATGTTGCATTTCGCGGAGAGTCCCACAGAAGAAAGGACGCCCATGACCGCCTTACGCGCCATTCTCTTCGACAACGACGGCACGCTCGTCGACACCCACGACCTGCTGCTGGCATCGTTTCGCCACGCCACACAGGAAGTGCTGGGGCATACGCTGCCGGACGAGGTCCTGATGGCGAAGGTCGGCCAGCCGCTGGCAGTGCAGATGCGCGATTTCTCCGACGAACCTGAGGTGCAGGATGCGCTGCTGCGGTCGTATCGCGCATACAACCACGACAAACACGACAGCGCCGTGAGGCTTTTCCCCGGCGTGCGCGAGGGCCTTGAGCGGCTGCAGGATGCAGGGTTCGCCATGGGTGTGGTCACCTCGAAGATGAGCCCGCTCGCCAAGCACGGCCTTGAGATTCTGGGTGTTTCCGAATTCTTCGGATGCCTGGTCGGCGCCGATTCGTGCGAGCATCACAAGCCGCATCCCGAACCTGTTGAGCTGGGTGCGAAGCTGCTGGGAATCAACCCTTCGGAATGCGCGTTTGTAGGCGATAGCCCCTTCGACATGCATGCGGGCCGCGAGGCGGGGTGCGTCACAGCCGCAGCCCTTTGGGGCATGTTCCCCGAAGCTCGCCTGCGTACCGAGAGCCCCGCTTACGTCTGCGCCACGTTTGATGAGCTAGTTGATGCGCTGGTGACGCTTCGATAGGCGCAACGGCTCACCGACTCTGCCCCTTTTTATTATTTATGAACATTTGTTTGTATTATTGTTGATATACTGCATCACAGATGCGATAGTCGCCCCATAAAGAGCGCTCACATACAGTATCCGTCTCCGTTCTAAGGATGGATTCCATGAGTTCGCAGCATGAAGTAGTCTTTTTCAGTCGTCAGACGGAATGGTGCGTCTTCCTGTTTCAATCGACGCCTCAAGCCATGATGTCTGGCTTACAAGAAATGAAATAGCCAAGCTTTACGACAGAGATGTCAAAACAATCGGCAAGCACATCAATAACGCTCTCAAAGAAGAACTGTCAGACACCTCTTATTCAACTGTCGCAAAAATTGCGACAGTTGAATAAGAGGGAACTCGCAGCGTTACGAGAAACATTGAATACGTAAGCGCACGTTGCGGAATCAGGACGAAACAGCGAAAGCCGTCCTCGTGCCGGAGATTCGTGGGTTCTCGCAGGCGCCGCAAGGGCATGAACTCGCAGGTCCACCAAAAACAGCGAGACGCGCCGAGGTGCCGGAGATAGACCCGCCGCATGGCCAAGTGTGCTTCGCACACGCCGAGCCATGCACAAGGGGCTAGATTCGGTGCCTCGGCGCGTCGCAGCGTCGCAGCGCCTCATCGAGTAGTTACGCCGGCTGGAAAGCCGGCGAAACGTTAATACACCATTCCCATCGCTTCGCGCACTTCGTCGAGCGTCGCATTGGCGATCTCGTTGGCGCGCTTATTGCCCTCGTGAAGCACATCCTTGATGTAATCCAGGTCATGCTCGAGCTCGCGACGGCGCTCGCGATGCGGCGCGAGGAAGGTGTTCACGCTTTCCGTCACGTACTTCTTGAGCGCACCGGCGCCCGCGTCGCCGATCTCCTCGGCGATTTCGACCTCGGTGCGGCCCGTGCACAGCGCGGCGGTGGTCAGCAGCGCCGACACGCCGGGGCGGTTCTCCTTGTCGAACGTGATGCGACGCTCGCCGTCGGTCTGGCTCTTCTTGATGAGCTTGGCCGTTTCCTCTTCTGTGGCGCCCAGCATGATGGAGTTGCCGTAGCTCTTCGACATCTTGCGGCCGTCCAAGCCGGGAATCTCGATAGCATCGGACAGAATGCCCTCAGGTTCGGGGAACACCTGGCCGTAACGGTTGTTGAACGTACGGGCAATCTTGCGCGTGACCTCGATATGCGGCAGCTGGTCCTTGCCCACGGGCACCACGTTGGCCTTACAGAACAGGATGTCGCACGCCTGGTGCACGGGGTACGTGAGCAAAAGGCCGGTGAGCTCATGGCCGCTGGCCTCCATCTCGGCCTTCACGGTGGGATTGCGCAGCAGCTCGGCCTCGGTGACCAGGCTCAGGAACGGAAGCATGAGCTGGTTGCACGCCGGCACGGCGGAATGCGTGTAGATGATGGTCTTTTCGGGGTCGATGCCCGCGGCGATATAGTCCATCACCATGTTGTATACGTTGTCCTGGATATTCGCCGTGGTGTCACGGTCGGTGATCACCTGGTAGTCGGCGATGAGCACCATGCAGTCGATGCCGGCGTTCTGCATCTCAACACGGTGCATGATGCTGCCGAAATAGTGGCCCAGATGCAGGCGTCCCGTAGGACGGTCACCCGTAAGCATGCGGTACTTGCCGGGATTTTCCGCGAAATCGGCGCGAATGGCGTTCGAGCGCTTGAGACTGGCCTCAAAGCTTCCTTCGTTAGGCATTAGTCGGACCTCTCTATCGACAAAAACGTTTTGCACATGAACGTGCGCTATGGTACCACGAACAAGTGCGATGGCGGAAAACGACGAAAGCAAGGCAACTAAAACGGCACTTCATCGTACGTGACGCCCCGTGTCTGCTCCAGCCATTGGAAGAACTCCTGCGCATCCATGACGGGAACCGAAGAAAGCGCGAAATCTTTTTTATTTCGCGTGATAATCGCATCGGCGCCCATGCGAACGGCGGTTTGATGCACAAGGGAGTCCTCAAGGTCATCCCAGGTAGAGGCTATTGCAGCATCCACCTCCGGCTCCCCGATGGAATAGATACGCACATGGCAGCGAAGCCTGCGTAGCAATTCCTTGCATGAGGCAGATTTGCTTTTTTTGCCGCCATCGGACAAGACGTAGAACAGGTCGCCCATCTGAGAAGCGCTTATCCACATCTCGTACTCGCCCACAGCGCCGAAAATCATAAGTTTGCGAGCGGGCGCATAAAACGCGCCGCGTCGAGCAAGGAAGTCGATAACGATATTCGAGTCCAGAATTAACCGCATCACATTAGCCCCTTCGAAGCAAGGCGTTCGCGACGAATGTCATCGTCGGACATCTCAGCGAAACGATTGTCAGGAGGAAGCACTACAGAATCTGCCCATTCGATAGCTTTCTTTAGAGCCTGCGCATCAGCTGCACCTCGATTCGAATCTCGGTCGAAAGGCAACTTACCATGCTCAAGCATAAAATCATACAGACCGTTTATGGCCTGAGAAGCCGTCACTCCCAGCTCCGCAAGCACGGCAGCTCCGGCTTTTTTCTTCCCTTCCGGCATACGCGCCGTCACCATTCCGTCCATCTCTACCCCCATGTTTCTTCTTCCGGCCGACCCAAACGCATTTTGGGCATTACAGCCCGCGCAATGCCCCCAGCGCCTATCGACTGCGCTTAATGCGTCTCGCAATCCTTCTCTTTCGCTCTCACGGTTCCTCTTTCACGTCAAATATGTTGTACGTATTACATTATAACAGATTCAAAAGCAAACCTCGCTCGCCGCGCTCTGCTATAGTACGCATCATGAATTCCTACACCACCATAGAAGGCCGCGCCCAGGCCGAGATCGTCGAGAAGAAGAGCCGCTTCATAGCAAGCCTCGCCCATGTGGAGACCGAGGACGAGGCACTCGCCTTCCTCGAAGAGATTCGCGTCGCCAATCGCATGGCGCGCCACAACGTGTATGCCTACGTGCTGCGCGAAGGCGGCGCCGGGGCGGCGGGACGCGTGCGCTATTCCGATGACGGCGAACCGCAGAAAACCGCCGGCCTCCCCACGCTCGAAGCCATCCAGCATGCCGGCCTCACCGACGTGGCGTGCGTGGTCACGCGCTATTTCGGCGGCGTGCTCCTGGGCACGGGCGGCCTGGTGCGCGCCTACACCCAAGCGACGCAGGCGGCCATCGAGGCGGCGCGTCTGGTGGTGGTTTCCCGCTGCGTGGACATTCGCATCCGCACGCCGTATGCGCTTTACGAGCAGGTGGCGCGCCTCGCCGACGACTGTGGAGCCAAAACCCTCGACACCGCCTACGCCGAAGACGTCACGCTCGCCCTGCGCATGCTCGACGGCACGCAGGAACCGCTGCTCGCAAAGCTCACCGAGTTCTTCCGCGGCAAGGAAGATGTCACGGTGAGCGATCCTGTGGAGGCAGCGTTCTAAAAAGACGCCTGGCAGTAATAATAGCCACCGATCATTGCCTTATCGTTTTGTGCAAAAACGCCGCGAAATGGCGGACATCCCTCCCCGCACCTACGATTTCCTCGGAAGAAATCATGGACATGGTGCGCAAGCCGCCCGGCAATGCGCACGAAATGCGGAGAGCGAGGGCGATTATGAGCGGACCGAAAACCAGCGACCTCGATGTCGAGAGGCAGACGCAAGAGCGCCTGCAACGCGCACGCGACCGCATCACCGCCGCGGAAGCCGACGCGCTGCGGCAAATCGAAAACCTGGAAGCGGAGCTGCGCGCGTATGCGAAAGCGCACGAGGGACTTGGCGATACGTCGAACGCGCTCGAGCACATCGTGGCAGAAGCGATCGAATCCGTGCACGCGGCGGCGCATTTCACCATGGGCGGCAGCGTCGATGCGGCCGAGCGCCACGCGAACCGAATCGCCTCCGAGCTCGACGCGATCGTTGCGCGCGCCCATAAGAAGATGGCCCCCTGCATCGACCGCATCCAGCGCTCCCAGGCAAGCGAGGCCGACAGCAAAAGCGTCACGTCGTTCGCGTGCGCCCTGGAGCAAACCGGTACCTGCAAAGACATCGCCGTCGCACTCGACGCGCTGACCGCAGCGGCAGCCCGCAATGTCGCGGCAGAAAACGCCACATCCCGCACCGCCCCATCAGACACCCGCCCTGTCCCGAACAAATCGACGGCGACATCATCCGCCGCCCCCGCTTCCGCCGACGAAGTGGCGACCCTTATGGGCATCCTTGAGCACGCGCGCTCGATCATCATGCGCGCCGAAACGCTCGAATCCGATCGCGCCGCGCTCTCATCCATCGCCCGCGAGGCGTCCAAAGCGGCGGAGAACGCCGCCGCACGAGGCAAAACGCTCACATCGGCCGAGGTTGCCGGACTCACGGCGCAGGCCCGCATCATCCAGTCCCGCATGGCGGCCCAAGAACGGCCGCTTTCCGACGCCCTCACGCGCATCCGGGCGCTCGAGGCTCAGCTGGGACTCGATGCCGCAGCATGCCCGCGAGCATTCAAGGACGCCGATGCCGTATACGCGCGGCTCGACACGCTGAAGGCAGCCGTGCGCGAGCAGGACAAGCAGCGCTATATCCGCTCCTGCATCGACGAGGTCATGCGCGAACACGGCTACGACGTGGTGCGATCCGTCGACTTCGCGGGAAACGCGACGGGCGAGCACCTGATGTTCACCGACTCCTCCGCAAGCGCCGGCACAAGGGCCACGGGCATCCACGCGTTCTTCACCCCGTCGGGCGACATGATGCTCGAGGTGGTTGGCCTGCACGGCGAATCCGACGGCCTTGAGCACGATTGCATGGACGCCGCCGCGAGCGCTGCGGAGGCCCAAGACCTCCTCGCCGCGCAAACGCGGTTCTGCGCGGTGTATGCCGAGATAGCCGATGACCTCGCAAAACGCGGCGTTATCAACAAGGTGCTCCACAAGGCGGCGCCCGACATGCGCCACTGCAAGACCATCACGTTCGCATCCGGCAAGAAAGAAGGCGCAACGCCCAGCAGCAAACGCATCGATCGAAAGTCGGGTGAGCAGACAAGCGGCAAAACGGAAAAGCGCAGCACGAAGGCGTACGTCACGACTCGAAAGGGCACCGTCAGCGCGAAGCGCCCCGCTCCCGCGAAGCCTTCCGAAAGACGCAGACGCCCCGCCCAAAAGCCGCACGCGAGAGAGATGAGGTAGGCCATGTGGGAATGCAGATGCGGATTCGCGAACGACGACGGTTCTCCTTCATGCGTGGCATGCGGCGCGAGCGCGCCGGCGCGGAATGAAAGCCCGGGGAGCCTTGTACTGACCAATCTACGCACCAAGCAGCGTATCGAGATCACACGGCCAGGCGGCATCATCGGTCGTGCCGGAAACTTTTGCCCCGACAGCTTTTCGCCGCGCGTGTCGCGTGTGCACCTGCTGGCGGAGGCCCACAACGGCGGCAACTGGACGCTGGAATTCGTGGGCAGGCACAAGACCGAGCTCGACGCCGCCGGCGTATGGACGCCGCTCGAGCCGAACATGCCGCGCGAAGTGGTGGGAGGCGAAAAGCTGCGCATGGCCGACATGCTGTTCCGCATCGAAGTGGTGCCGGGGAATCCCGTCAGCAGTCAATCGTGCGCCGCCGCGAATGTCGCAGCCAGCGATGCATGCGACGCCCTGAACGGCCCGATTGACGATGGCCCCCATCCCTGGGACGACGAGGTTAGCGGAAGCGGGCGCGAGGAGGACCGATTCGCCCCCTTCGAAGACGCCGCCGATGCCGAACGGGAGGAGCCCTGTGCCAGTGACGAGGATTACGCATACGAAAGCGCGCCCGAACCGGACGAAAACGATGATACCCCTCAGCAGGTCGGATG
Organism: uncultured Slackia sp.; assembly: GCF_944321625.1. GTDB lineage: Bacteria > Actinomycetota > Coriobacteriia > Coriobacteriales > Eggerthellaceae > Slackia. The sequence goes on along the minus strand of NZ_CALUMA010000118.1, from coordinate 2,213 downwards.
GGTGGTGCGTTGCCCCGTTTGCGGAACGGCGTATCCCGTAGAGGGCCCCGATGCGCGCGTTGACGCATGCGCGGCATGCTTCGATCCGCTCGACGGCGTCAAAATATCGCGCTGCGCACCTCAGCCCGTGTACGAATAGGAATGCATCGGAAAGGAACGATGATGCTCATCGACAGGGCCTACGCGCCCGTGGTTACGCTCGGTCCGGGACAACGCATCGCAGTGTGGACCGTCGGATGTTCCAAACAATGCAAGGGCTGCGCAAATCCCGAGCTGTGGCGCGCGGACCCCGCACGAGAGATGGATGACGCGCAATTCGCCGATGCGCTCATCGGCATGGCGCAGCAAGGAGGCATCCGCCGCATCACGTTCTCCGGCGGAGACCCTTTCGAACAGCCCGAATCGCTCGCACGCGTGCTCGCCGCCATCCGCCCCTTCTTCGACGACATCCTCGTGTACACCGGCTATACGATCGAAGAGCTGCACGGCTTTGCCGACGGGACCCTCGCCCACCTTCGAGGCATGTCGCACGGCGACGCCCCCTGCGCCGTGCCGCAATCACACCAATTCCCTCCCGATTGGACGCATCACGCGTGCCTCGCACGAAAACGAACCGCCGTGAAAACCGCCCTCGGCCTGATAGACGCCCTGGTCGACGGCCCGTATGTCGAGTCGCTCAACGACGGCGTCTGCGCCATGCGCGGATCGTCCAATCAGCGAGTCCACGTGTTCAACGACGCGCTGCGCGACGATTACAACGCGTCGCTCGAGCAGCCGCGCCGCATCCAGAACGTCCACTTCGGCGACACGTTCATGTCCATCGGCATTCACGGCAGGCCTCAAGAAGCCTAGCGTCGGCGTCCGGAAGGTCATGCGAAGCCGAATGCTTGTGGTCCGCACGAGCCGCAAGACCTCTGGCGGCGGTGCCCCGACACCCTCACGCGGCCGCAGCGCGGGTTTTGTACAAAACGCCGGAAGATTATCGCGAAGCGCATGACTTCCCTAGGATGAAGACGACCGCACAGCAGGGAGGCGTCCCCGGCAAGCGGGGAACGCTCCGAAAGACGAACAGGGAGGTCATCATGGCACTCACCCCTCCGTGGCAACGGGAGATCGAGAACTTCGTAGGCATCAAATCGGCGTTCATCATCGAAGGGAACGTGCATGATCGCTACCCCTTCTACGAAAGCGAGGCGCCGGGCACCGCGCCCGTGTTCCTCGAGCTAGAGGAGCTGCTCCCCCGCTTGTTCGAACGCGGAGCCGCACGCAGGCGAACCCCGCAAGGCATCGCGGCATCGAACGCGTCCGTCGCTTCGGCCTCCGCCGCCGCCATGTCTTCCGCCCCTGCTTCCACCGCGGCAAGCGCCCCGTCGTACAACCAAACCCAGCCTCCGGCGTACCGGTTTCTGTTCTGCGACCCGCTGCGCGGCATGACGAACCCGCTGGGCGACCCCGCGCTTCCCGACCTGTTGGAATCCGCAAGCCGTGAAGCCGATCGCCTTCGTAAAGAGACCGAGGCGCTCAACCCCTCGCGCCACCAGGAGCCCTATGCCGATAACCGCCTGGTACACAACTCCCTTATCGCCCGCGCGGCGCTCACCCGCAGGCTGGAGGAGCAGAAGGGGCTCGCCGGCCGCCTCCCCTTCGCAGGACGCAGCAACGCAGCGACATCCGTCCCTTCCACCGACCAGCAGGTTTCCGCATCCGGCCAGACGGCGGTTGCGCCCGGCGGCGCCGTTATGCCTGGCAACACCATTGCACCCACCAGCACCCCCGCGCCGCCCCAGTCTATCGCCTGCGTCTTCTCGTTCGCGTCGCGCCTCTCGGCGCGCCCAAGCGACCTTTCCGCCGAGGAGAACGCCGTGTTCATGAACCTCATGCTAGGCGTTATGGACTCCATCCGCGGCGACGGAGCCAACCGCAACACGCTCGTCCTGGTGGTGAACAAGGTGGCCGACGTGCCGCCCTGGTTCTTCTCCGGCAACCCCGACGTGCGCACCGTGGCCCTTCCCAACCCCGACCGCGCCTGCCGCGCCGCGTTCGTCGAGGCGAACTTCCCCGCCCTGCAGCCTGCCGCAATGGCCAAGCAGCGCGAGAAGTTCATCGACGTGACCGACTCCATGAAGCTCGCCGAGGTGGACGAGCTGCGTCGCCTGGCGCTCAAAAGCAGCACGCCGCCCGCCGGTAGGCCGCAGCTGGCGGACGTATACAAA
>NZ_CALUMA010000117.1 GCF_944321625.1 uncultured Slackia sp. | reverse complement strand
GCTCTGCTCCTCAAGGCTGGTCTTGATGGCATCCGAGAACTCGGTGGGCACCTGGTCGATGGAGGTCACTTCCTCGGGAGCGGTGAACACGTCGGTGCACTTGATGATATGAATGCCGTAGCTGGAGGTGACCAGACCACTCACCTGGTCCTTCTCAAGGCCGTCGAGCGCGGTCTGATACTCGTCGACAAAGCTGGTCATCTTGTCCCAGCCCACGTTGCCGCCGTCCTCGGCGCTACCGGTGTCCTTGGAGTATTCCTTGGCGGCCTCGGCAAAATCAAGTTCGCCGGCGTTGATCTTGTCCAGAACCTCCTGCGCGGTAGCCTCATCGTCGGAGGCGAACAGGATATGGCTGGACTTCTTGGCGCCGTCGTATGCGCTGGCATACATCTGCGCGTACTGCAGCATGTCCTCATCGGAAGGCTCGGTCACGGTGGCGACCTTCTCCTTGAGACCGTCCTCCAGAATGCTCAGCTCAAGCGTGCTGCGATAGCTGGCCTCGGTCATACCTACGGACTTAAGCGCCTCGTCCCACTCCTCATCGGAGTTGTAGTAGCTGCGCATGGTCTCAATCTGGGAGTTCACGTCGTCAGTGTTGACGGTCACGCCGTTTTCCTCGGCGGCCTGACGCAGAAGCTGCTGGCTGGCGTAGTAATCGATGACCTGGCTGCGGATATCATCCACGGTGTAGTCGTTGTCAACGAGCCACTGACCCCAATCGTTGTCATTCTCGAGCGCACCCTGGGTGCGGAAATTCTGGATGTAGGTGGTCACGACCTTCTCGCCGATTTCGGTGCCGTTGACGGTAGCGGCCACACCTTCGGACGTGTCGTAGATGTCCACGCTTTCGTCCGACGCGTCGGCCGTGTTGCCGCCGCACGAGACGAGAGCGGTGCCGCATGCGGCCGCCAGGGCCACCGCGCATGCAAACTTAGCGATTGCGGAACGCTTCATAATTCGTTTACCCTCCGAACTCAATTCGGGCAAGCCCGCGTTCATCGCAGCGCACGCCTCTACGGAAGACGCCGCGCATGGGGCGATGGATGCGGGTCGTGCGCGTGGTGCACGAAACCCATATACCTTGACGCTTATTCTCGCACAGTGATTTTTTCGGAGAAAACCGCTTCATAATACACTCATAGAGCGCCCATGAAATACGTATTGAAGCATACGAAAAACGCCGACCCGAAGGCCGGCGTTATCCATACGATTCTTAGGCAAAAGCCGAAGCGCGTTATTTCTTGTTGGCCTTGCGGCGGTCGGTCGCGCTCAGCAGGCGCTTGCGCAGGCGGATGCTCTGCGGAGTGACCTCCACCAGCTCGTCGTCCTCGATGTACTCGAGCGCCTCCTCCAACGTGAAGGTGATGGGCGGCGTGAGCTGGATGGCCTTGTCGGCGGTGGAGGAGCGCTGGTTGCCCAGGTTCTTGGTCTTCTCCACGTTGACCACCATGTCGCCTTCCTTGGCGGACTCGCCCACGATCATGCCCTCGTAGCACTCGTCGCCGGGCTTCACAAACAGGCGGCCGCGCTCCTGCAGCGTGTCCAAGGCGTACGCCACAGCCTTGCCGGTGGACATGGCGATCATGGAGCCGTTCTTGCGACCGGGCATTTCGCCGGAGAAGGGACCGTACTCGCGGAAGCGGTGGAATAGGACGGCCTCGCCGTGCGTCGCGTTGAGGATGCGGGTCTTGAGGCCCATGGTGCCACGCGAAGGAATCTTGAAGGTGAGGTGCGTCACGCTGTCGTCGGACGCCATGTCCTCCATGATGCCGCCGGCGTTGCCCATGACCTCGATGGCCTTGCCCGCGTAATCGTTGGGCACGTCCACCGTGGCCTCCTCGATGGGCTCGAGCTTGTTGCCATGCTCGTCCACCTTGTACACCACCTGGGGGCGGCCCACCTGGAACTCAAAGCCCTCGCGGCGCATGCTCTCCATCAGCACGGACAGATGAAGCACACCGCGGCCAGCCACCTCGACGCCGGATTTATCCTCGGTCTCGTTGATGCGCATGGAGATATTGGCCTCCTTCTCGCGCATCAGACGCTCCTTGAGCTGGCGGGCGCCCACGATGTCGCCCTCGCGACCCACGATGGGGCTGGTGGACGCCTCGAACACGACCGACATGGTGGGCTCTTCCACGGCGATAGGCGGCATGGACACAGGGTTCTCGGGGTCGGTGATCACGTCGCCGATGTCGGCGTCCTCGATGCCGATGACCGCGATGATGTCGCCGGCATGGGCCTCGGTCACTTCGTCCTTGCCCAGGTTCTCGAACGTATACACCTTGCGAACCTGCGCGGTGCGCTGCGTGCCGTCGGGGCGAACTACCAGCACCTGCTCCTTCTCGTGCATGGTGCCGCTGTGCAGACGGCCCACGCCGATGCGGCCCTCGTAGCTGCTGTGGTCGATGGTGCACACCTGCATCGCCACCGGACCGTCGGGGTCAACATCGGGAGCGGGAATCTCTTTGAGGATGGTGTCCAGCAACGGGATCATGTCCATGTTGTCGTCGTTGTAATCGTAACGAGCGTAGCCGTTCACGGCAGAGGCATACACGACGGGGAAGTCCAGCTGCTCGTCGGATGCGCCCAGCTCGACCATCAGGTCGAACACCTTGTCGATGGCGCCTTCGGGGTCGGCGTTGGGGCGGTCGATCTTGTTCACGACCACCACGATGCGCAGGCCGCACGCCAGCGCGTGGGACAGCACAAAGCGGGTCTGGGGCTTGGGGCCCTCATAGGCGTCAACGATCAGCAGCGCGCCATCGGCCATGTTGAGCACGCGCTCAACCTCGCCGCCGAAATCGGCATGGCCGGGCGTATCGATGATGTTAATCTTGGTGTCCTTGTAAGTGATGGAGCAGTTCTTGGACAGAATGGTGATGCCGCGCTCGCGCTCCTGGTCATTGCTGTCCATGACGCGCTCCTCAACCTGCTGGTTGGCACGGAACACGTGCGTCGACCACAGCAGACGGTCGACCAGCGTGGTTTTGCCGTGGTCGACGTGCGCGATGATGGCAACATTGCGAAGGTTCTCTTGCTTCATGCTTTCCTTGCTTCCTCTAAATGCGTGTGAATTCAAGCCGGCTCGCAGGCATGCGGCGGCCCTCCTGAGTGCAACCAGCAGATTTTAGCAGTTCAGGGTTAAATATCGGAGGAATATGAGGTTACTTTGCGCGTTCCACATAAAGGAGCGGCGGATGGATAGGTTATCCGATGCGATGGGGCCCGAAGCGCCCAGCGTTATTCTTCGTCCTCGGCTTCGTCATCTTCGTCGTCATCGCCCTCGAGCGCACGACGCTGCACGTCGATCTCTTTGATGTGGTCTTTGATGGTACCCAGGCTTTGCATGGCGCCGATCATCTTCACGATACCGAAAATCAGCATAGCGCCCGCGATACCCGCCATCCATACGACGCGCCTCATAAGAATAGCCAGGAACAGGCCGAACACCGCCATCGCCATGGCCTTGCGACGTTCGTCGATGAGGTAGTCGCGCTGCGCCACCAGCTGAGTGCGGGCGGCGGTGAGGCCGGCGAGCTTGGCCTCCTTCGATGTCCATGTAGCGCCGTTCGAACGCGCATGCCCGTGAGAAGAGGAAGAGCCTTTGTTGCCTTTTCCGCTGGTCAGGAAATCGTATGCATCTTGCAGGCGCTTGAATTGCTCAGTGGCGCGGTCAGCAAGCTTCTTATTGTTGGCGAAGCGGTCGGGGTGCAGAATTTGCACGCACTCCTTATAAGCCACCTTGATGTCCTTCATGGTGGCGTCCTCGTCCAGACCCAGTATGTTGAGCGCCTCCGTGCGATTCACGTGAACCTCCATGAGCAAAACGTTTCAGTTGATGCCAGATTATAGCAAGGTACGAAAGCCAAAAGACCGCCGGGCCGACGAACCATCGCGAGATTCGATGCACCGTTCGCATAAAAAAATTGCAGGCTCATTTCTGAACCTGCAACATCATTCGTGGTGGAGCATAGGGGGATCGAACCCCTGACCTCAGGCTTGCAAAGCCCGCGCTCTCCCAGCTGAGCTAATGCCCCATATGGGTGCCTTTTCGCGTTCCGACCGTCGCAGATATAATAAACGCTCCACCGGCTCGTGGCTCACGGTGGAGCGTTTATTCGCGGAAAAGTGGTGGGCCTGACAAGATTCGAACTTGTGACCTCACGATTATCAGTCGTGCGCTCTAACCAACTGAGCTACAGGCCCGCGAAAAAGTGCTTGGCTATTATAATCCCATCGTTTCCAACGATGCAAGAACTATTTTTGAGAATTTTTCAGCCGCCCCGGAAGCTCCCTCTTTTCGAGGTGGGGCTTGATGGTATCCCGTCATTTTGACGTTAAATTTGCCTTCTTCGGGGGATTTTGGCGTCAAAATGACGGGATATGTCGAGTGGCGGGCTTAATAGGCCCGTCGAATGACGAGTCCAACAGGCCCACTGCAAAGCGAAGCGCGCCCCGCGAAAAAGGAAGTGCCACCTCGAAAGGCGGCACTTCCTGATGAGTTGCGTATATTGCGACAACCGCTGCGACGGCTACGCGACGGACCATCCGTCGCAAACTCGCGCGCTACTCGTCGCGCTCGTCGTCGGCGAACCCGTCTACTTCCTCATCTTCGAATTCATCGACAGGGACATCCACGAGCTCATCCTGGTCCGAATCGGCCTCAGCGACCAGCGTCTCGCCCTCGTCGATGGACTTGTCGTCCTTATCCTTAGAGCTCTCGGTGGCAATGGCAACAGCGCACACTTTGTCACCCTCAGCCACATTCATCACGTGCACGCCCTGCGTAGAGCGACCCAGCTGGCTGATATCTTCGACAGGGGTGCGGATGACCACGCCCTCCTCGGAGATGATCATCAGCTCATCGCCGGGCTCGACCACCTTCATGCCAGTGAGCAGGCCCTTCTTCTGGGTCATCGTGATGGTGAACACGCCCTGGCCGCCGCGATGGTGTGTAGGATACTCGCTCATCGGGGTGCGCTTGCCATAGCCCTTCTCGGTGATCACGAAGAGCTCCGTACCGGGGCGCGCGATTTCCATACCAAGAACGTTCACACCGGCGGGCACGGTCATACCGCGGACGCCCATGGTGTCGCGGCCCATCGCACGCGTCTCAGACTCTTCCCACATGATGGCCTTGCCTGCGCTGGACACCATCACAACCTTCTCGCCGGGCTTCACGCGGCGCACGGCAATCAGGCTGTCGCCTTCCTTGAGGTTGATGGCGATCAATCCATCGCGGCGCGAGCGGTCGTACAGACTCATGGAGGTCTTCTTCACCATGCCCTGCTCGGTGCCGAACATCAGGTACTCGTCCTCGGGGAAGTCCTTTGTGGCGATGATGGCGCTGATGGTCTCGTCTTTCTCGAGCGGCAGCAGGTTCACGATGGCGGTGCCGCGCGCGTGACGGCTGGCCTCGGGCAGCTCGTACACCTTCAGGCGATACACCTTGCCGCGCGTGCTGAAGAACAGCATGTAGCTATGCGTGGAAGCCACGAACAGGTGCTCAACGAAGTCGTTGTCCTTCAGGTTCACGCCCTGCATGCCCTTGCCGCCGCGCTTCTGCTGGCGGTAGGTATCGACCGGCAGACGCTTGACGTAACCCGCCTTGGTCACCGTGACCACCATGTCCTCCTCGGCGATGAGGTCCTCGACGTCGAGGTCCTTGGCCTGGCCGGAGATGCGGGTGCGGCGCGGGGTGTTGTACTTCTGCTTGATCTCCTGCAGCTCCTCCTTGATGACTTGGCGCAGCAGCTCGGGGTCGGCAAGGATGCGCTTGTAGTAGTCGATCTTCTCTTTGAGCTCGGCCAGCTCTTCCTCGATCTTGTGGCGCTCCAAACCGGTCAGGCGGCGCAGGCGCATCTCGAGGATAGCGGAGGTCTGCGCTTCGGAAAGTCCGAAGCGCTCCATCAACTTGGCGGCCGCCTCTTTGTCGGTCTGGGAGCCGCGAATGATGGCGATAACCTCATCGATGTGGTCAAGGGCGATGAGCAGGCCCTCCAGGATATGAGCGCGTTCCTCGGCCTTGCGCAGGTCGAAGCGCGTGCGGCGAGTCACCACGTCTTCCTGATGCTTGATGTAATGGAACAGCATCTCCTTGAGCGAGAGCGTATGCGGCACGCCGTCCACCAGGGCCAGCATGTTCACACCCCAGCCCACCTGGAGCTGCGTGTGCTTGTAGAGCTTGTTGAGCACCACCTGCGGAATGGCGTTCTGCTTGAGCTCGATGATGATGTCCACCGGGCTGTTGCGGTCGGCGCCGTCGTGCACGTTGGAAATCTCGGGCAGCTTCTTCTCGCGGATGAGCTCGCCCAGCTTGGTCATCAGGTTGGTGCGGTTGACCTGGTAGGGGATCTCGGTCACCACGATGGAGCTCTTGCCGTTCTTGCCCTCCTCGACTTTGCATTTGGCGCGGATGGTCAGGCTGCCGCGACCGGTCTCGTAGGCGTCAAGGATGCCCTTGCGGCCCATGATGATGCCGCCGGTAGGGAAGTCCGGGCCGGGGAGCACGGTCATGAGTTCCTCGGTGGTCGCATCGGGGTTGTCCAGCATCATGCAGACGGCGTCGATGGTCTCGCCCAGGTTGTGCGGCGGGATGTTGGTAGCCATGCCCACGGCGATGCCGTTGGAGCCGTTCACCAGCAGATTGGGGAAACGCGCGGGCAGAACCTCGGGCTCCTGCAGGCTCTCGTCGTAGTTGGGGCGCCAGTCGACCGTCTCTTTTTCCAGATCGCGCAGCAGCTCCATGGCAGGTTTGGCCAGACGGGCCTCGGTGTAACGCATGGCGGCGGCGCTGTCGCCGTCGATGCTGCCGAAGTTGCCGTGGCCGTCCACCAGAGGCACGCGCATGGAGAAATCCTGCGCCAGGCGCACCATGGTGTCGTACACCGCGGAGTCGCCGTGTGGGTGGTACTTGCCGATCACGTCGCCCACGGTACGGGCGGACTTGCTATGGGGACGGCTGGGCGTGATGCCGCTGTCGTACATCGCGTACAGGATGCGGCGATGCACGGGCTTCAAGCCGTCGCGCACATCGGGCAACGCGCGCGACATGATGACGCTCATCGAGTACTCGAGGAACGAGGTGCGCATCTCGCGGCCCAGTTCGGCGGACTGAATGCCGGCCGCGCCAGTCTCCGCCGCTTCAATAGTGGTGTTATCAGCCACGATACTCCAATCTTCCTACATCGAAGGCAACCATGCAGGTTGCCTAAAAGTCAGCGAGCATGGGGTCGGGAAGGGGTTCCACGCGCAGTTCCGCACGAGCCGAACAGCACCCAATGTGCTGTTCGTGCGAGCAGGACTGTTTGAGCATGGAGCCCCTTCCCGACCCCATGCTCGCGTCTAACTCGCAAGTCTTCCTAGATATCCAGGAAGCGCACGTCGCGGGCGTGGCGCTGGATGAACTCCTTGCGGGGCTCAACCTGGTCGCCCATGAGCTCGGACACCGCCAGCTCGGCAGCCGCGGCGTCTTCGATGCTCACCTGCAGCAACGTGCGCGTTTCGGGCTCCATGGTGGTTTCCCACAGCTGCTCGGGGTCCATCTCGCCCAGACCCTTGTAACGCTGCATGTCGTACTTGTCGGCGTCGTCGCCAAGCTCGGCCATAAGCTTGTCTTTGGCCTCGTCGTTGAACAGGTACTTCAGAATCTTGCCGCTCTTGGAGTTCTTCTTCTTCAGACCGTACAGCGGCGGCTGCGCGATGTAGATGTAGCCGCGGTTGATCAGGTCGGGCATATAGCGGTAGAAGAACGTCAGCAGCAGGCAGCGGATATGCGCGCCGTCGACATCAGCATCGGTCATGATGATGATGCGATGGTAGCGGGCCGCGTCGCCGTTGTAGTCGTCGCCGATGTTGGTGCCGATAGCGGTGATCAGGCTGGAGATGGTATCGCTGGACAAGGCGCGGTGCAGACCGGCGCGTTCCACGTTCAGGATCTTGCCGCGCAGAGGCAGGATAGCCTGATACTTGCGGTCGCGCGCCTGCTTGGCCGAACCGCCTGCAGAATCGCCCTCTACGATGAAGATTTCGGAGAGCGCGGGATCCTTGCTGGAGCAGTCGGCCAGCTTGCCCGGCATGCTGAAGCTGTCGAGCACGCCCTTGCGGCGGGTCATCTCGCGGGCCTTGCGCGCGGCCTCGCGGGCCTTGAGCGCCTGGGTCGCCTTGCCGATGATGCGTTTGGCGGGAGCGGGGTTTTCCTCGAGGTATTCGGAAAGGCTCTTGGTGACCGCGCTTTGCACCAGACCGCGAATCTCGGTGTTGCCCAGCTTGGTCTTGGTCTGGCCCTCGAACTGCGGGTCGTGCAGCTTCACGCTGATGACGGCCGCCAAGCCCTCGCGCGTGTCGTCGCCGGAAAGGTTGTTGTCCTTCTCCTTGAGAATGCCGTGCGCGCGGGCGTATTCGTTGATGGTGCGGGTGAGCGCGTTCTTGAAACCGTCCAGATGCGTGCCGCCCTCGTGCGTATTGATGTTGTTGGCGAACGCCATCACGCCGCTGGAGGAATAGCTGGACGACCACTGCATGGCCACCTCGACCGTGCCGTCATCGCTCTCGGCCTCGAAATAGATGGGCGTATTGAGCGTCTCCTTGCCCTGGTTGAGGTATGTCACGAAGTCGACGATGCCGCCGGCGTACTGGAACGCCTCGGTCCTGGACTTGCCCTCGTCGTCGAGCTGACGCTCGTCGGTCAGCTGGATATGCAGGCCCTTGTTGAGGAACGCCATCTCGCGGAAGCGATTGGCAAGCGTGTCGTAGTCGTACTCGGTGGTGTCGGTAAAGATCTCGGGGTCGGGCCAGAACGTGGTTTTGGTGCCCGTGCCCTGGGCGTTGCCGATGCGCTCGAGCTTTTCCACGGTCTTGCCGCGTTCGAACGCGATGGCATACAGACTGCCGTCGCGCTTGACCTCGACCTCCATGCGGGTGGAAAGCGCGTTCACGCAGGACACGCCCACGCCGTGCAGGCCGCCGGACACCTTGTAGCCCTCGCCGCCGAACTTGCCGCCGGCGTGCAGGATGGTCAGAACCACCTCGACCGTGGGGATTTTCTCTTTAGGATGCTCGTCCACAGGAATGCCGCGGCCGTTGTCGGCGACCGTGATGGAGTTGTCCTCGTGGATGGTCACGTCAATCTTGGTGCAGAATCCCGCCAACGCCTCGTCGACGGAGTTATCCACGACCTCGTACACCAGATGGTGCAGGCCGCGCGGACCCGTGGATCCGATGTACATGCCGGGGCGCTTGCGGACGGCCTCCAGGCCTTCGAGCACCTGGATGTCCGAACCGTCGTAGTGGCCGGGTTTTTTCTCAGACACGTACTACCCCCTTCTTTTACTCGACCGGCGCGCGCCGGCATGGGTTTTCACGTGAAACACCGCGCATGCCCACCCGAATTCGCCCTTGTTGGCGGCCGGCTGAGCAGCGAGATTTCAGGGTGCCGAAACACCCGGATAATCGCTTTTCATAGAGCGGTTTTGCGCGCGTCTGCGCGAACTTTCTAATTATACCAGAGACAAGGGGTTTCATACGCGCCCTCAACGCGTATCTCACAAGCCTCCATAAGCCGCATAAGCGGCGTTTTTAATCGTTTTCGCTATCTTCGTCGGATTTGCGCTCAAGGCCTGAAATCATCGCTTTTAAAAGCGCCTCGCGCATGCGAACGTCCTCGATGGCCTCGGCACGCTCCCGAAGGTCTTCCAGCTCCTCAGGCGGGAGAGGGCGCCGCGGAGGCGTAGGCGGCAGATAATCGGGCGTTTTTTCGCGATACGGATGGTTCTCTTTATACGACCCGTGCGATATGAGGATGCGGAACTCGGAAATATCCTCGCCGAAGCGCTCGAGCAGCTTGAGTTTGATCATCTCGCGGCGGGCGTTGAGCTCGGCTGCGAAGATGCTTTCGTCCACATACACGATGAGAATCTTGCGCTGGGCATCGCCTTCGCCCTCGCGAATGATGTACACGGAATTCGTATGGTCCAGGAATGCCTGCGCATTGGGACGGCAGCAGATTTCCACCACGCTCTTCCACATCTGCTTCACCTTGTTGGCGCGGGCGGCCTTGGCAGCCAGCACGTCGCTTTCAGCCGCCTGGCGAAGCGACCGACCCAAGGCCGCCGAAAACGGCGTCATATTATTGGACATGCTACACCTCCCGTCCCAGGTCAATCACGCGAGCGCGCTGCATGATGTCGTCCTCGAAAAACGCGGTCTCGGTGGTGGTGATGAACGTCTGGATGTCCTGGCGCAGCAGGCTCACCAGCGCATGGCGACGCGCGGCGTCGAGCTCGCTCATCACATCGTCCAAAAGCAGCACGGGGCTCACGCCCGCCAGCTCGCGCACCAGACCCACCTCGGCGATTTTCCAGGCCAGCACCAGCGAACGCTGCTGCCCCTGCGAGGCATACATGCCCGCGTTGCGCCCGTCGATGAAGAACTCCACGCGGTCGGCATGGGGCCCCACGCAGGCGCGTTTGCGCGCAGCCTCCTCCGCGCGACGGGCAGCCAGGGCGGCATTGAACGCCTCGGTCGCCTGCTCTTTGTCGTATTCGAGCATCATGGGCGCCCACGAGGCGGCCTGTTTGACCGACTCGTCCTCCCATGAAGGCACGTACCCCATCTCAACCTTTTCCTCGCCCTGCGTGATGGAGGCGTACGCCCGGGCGATACGCGCGGCGAGGTTGCGGAACAGCGCGGATCGATACAGATACAGCTGCACCGCGGGCGCGCACATCATATCGTCGACGCTCATCAGCAGCAGCGGGTCGGCGCCGTCGCGCAAAAGCGCGTTCTTATGGCGCACGATACGCTCGTAATCGCGCTTCAGGATGCGGTGGCTGCGCGAAAGCTGGCAACCAAGGAGGTCCAACGCCGCGCGGCGATGCGTCTGCGCGCCCTTGACCAACACCAGGTCATCGGGCGAAAACGTAACGGAAGGAAGCACGCCCTGCATATCCTGCACGGTCTTGCGCTTGCCGTTGAGCAGGCAGCTCCTGTGCCCCGGTTGCAGCACGTGCCGCACGTCCAGGTCGCGCGCGTCGGACAAAAGATGCGCGCGAAGCGTCGCCTGTTCGGCGCCCCAGCGGATGAGCTCCCTCGATTTGGCACCGCGAAACGACCCGAATGCGGTCAAAAGCTGGATGCCCTCGACCGCATTGGTCTTTCCTGACGCGTTGGGCCCCACGAATACCGTGAGGTCGCCCACGTCGTCCAATTCGAAATGCTCATAGCTTCTGAAGTCGTCGAACCGAAGCGAACGGATGCGCAGGTCCGACGATGCGCGCTCTTCCCCCACGGCAAGGCCCTGCTAGATGCGCACCGGCATAACCAGATAGAGGAAGTTCTCGCCCTCGGCCGACTTGAAGATGCCGGGCTTGAGCGACGACTGCGTTTCCAGGAACACCTGCGAGGTGCCCACCGAGGTGAGGCCGTCCAGCACGTACTGGTGGTTGAACGCGATCAGCGCGTTGTCGCCCGCGACCTCGCACGGCAGAATCTCCTCGGCGCGGCCCACGTCCTGCGACACGCTGGTCACGATGGCGTTCTTCGCGTCCTTGTTGATATCGAACTTGACCGGTTCGGTGGGGCTGCTGATCAGGCTCACGCGACGCACCGCGGTGATCAGGTCGGACGTGGTGAAGCACGTCTTGGTGACGTAAGTGTCGGGAATCAGCTGGCGATAGTTGGGGAAGTTGCCCTCGATGCGGCGGTTGATAAGCACCATTTTCTGGAACTCGAACACCACCTGGTTCTCGGACAGGCCGATCTCGATGGAGTCGGCCAGGGCGGGCAGGCTCGCAACCTCCTGGAGGAACGCGCCGGACACGATGGCCTCAAAGCCTTCCTCGACGCCCGGGGCCGCCACGTCGCAGATGGCCAGACGATACGAGTCGGTAGCCACCATGCGCAGGCCCGATTCCGTGGTGGAGATAAGCACGCCGGTCATGACAATACGGCTCTGATCCTTGGAAACCACCTTGGCCACGCGCTTGACCATCTTGCAGAACTCCGAGAACGGCACCATGATGCGGTTCTTCACGTCCACATTGGGAAACGCGGGGAAATCCTCGGGGTCGAGCGTCTTGAGTACATATGACGCGGAATCGCAGGAAACCGACACGGTGCCGTCGTCCTCGTTGGTCTTGAACTCGACCGCGGCATCGGGCAGGTTCTTCACGATATCCAAAAGCAGTTTCTCGGGAATGACGGTTTCGCCCGGCTCTTCGACCAACGCCATGACGTCGTAGCGGATGGAGCGCTCGAGGTCGGTGGTCTGCATGGTGAGGCCGGCTCCCTCTGCCTTGATATAGACGCCCGAGAGTACGGGAAGGACAGAGCGGGTCGATGCTCCCTTCGCTACGATAGTCAGGGCATTGAGGAGCTCGCTCTTGTTGATGTTGAATCTCATCTTTGTATTCCCTTCCTCTTTTAATTTAAATTAATTGAATAGTAGTAATAATAAGCGCGGTGGAAAAGGTGAAAACTATGCATCGTCCCAAGCCAGCGCGCGGCTTTCATGACTGAAGGCATAAGGGAAAACCTGTTACGGTTTCCACCGGATTTTTGAAGGCTCTCAACTTTCCACCGCTTTCGACCGTTTTTCCCTTAGTTTTCCCGAATGTTTTTGATGATGATCTCAAGCTCCTCCTGAAGCTCGCGACTCTCGCGCAGGCGGTCTTCGATCTTCTCGACCGAGTACATGACCGTGGAGTGGTCGCGGTTGAACTTCTTGCCGATGTCGTTGTAGGGGATGTCCAGCATCTGGCGGCACAAATAAATCGCCACCTGACGCGCATACATGATATTGCGCGAGCGCTTGGACCCCACGAGGTCGGCGTGGCTTACCTTGTAGAACTGCTCGACCTCCTTCTGGATGGCGCTTACCGAGAGGCGGCGCGTCATGCCTGATGAGAAGTGGTTTTCAAGCAGAAGCTTCACGTCGGCCAGCGTGATGTCGGGGTTGTTGAAGTACGTGATCTGCGAAATCACCTTGGTCACGGCGCTTTTGAGCTCGCGCACGTTGGAGCTGGAGATCTCGGCTATATACATTTGTATATCTTCGGGCACGTAGAAGTCGTAGCTGTCTTCGGCGCGCTTGTATTCCTCGATGAAGCCTTTGATGATGCCCAGCTTGGTTTCCACCTCGGGCGGCTGGATGTCAAAGGTGCCGCCGGAATTGAAACGGCTCTTGTAGCGTTCGTCGATGTCGATCATCTTGGGCGCGCGGTCGGCGGAAAGCACCACCTGGCGCCCCTGGGCGGTGAGCTTGTTGAACAGCTGGAACACGATATCCACCGTGGCGCTTTTGCCCTGGAAGTATTGGACGTCGTCGATGAGGAGCACGTCGGCGTCCAGATAGCGCTTCTGGAAGTTTTGGTAGCTGTCTTTATTCTTGTCGTGCGCCGCCACGGCCGAGGTGTAGTCGGAGAGGAATTCCGACGAGTCGATGTACACCACGTGCATGGACGGGTTGGTCTCAAGGACGTAGTTTTGAATGGCGCGCAGCAGATGCGTCTTGCCGAGCCCCGATTTTCCATAGATGAACAGGGGGTTCAGGTTGGGCTTTCCCGGCGCTTCCGCCACGGCTACGGCCATGGAGTAGGCAAGACGGTTGGAGTCGCCGATGACGAAGTTCTCGAACGTGAGGGATGAGGCCAGGCCCGCGTCGTCGCTGGGGCGGCGGGTTCCCTGGGGCTCTTCGTCTCTTCTTGACGGCCGCTCGTCGCGCGGGCGATCATTTCGGGGTTCCTCGTGCGGCGCCACGTGGGTTTTGGTGTGGTCGGTGGGCGAAGCGGTGCGCGCGGGGGGTTCCACCGTGGTGGCGGGCGCAGCAGGCTCGGGGTGGTCGGCGGCCGGCGTTGCCGCGGGCGCGGCCGGTGCCGGCGCGGGAGCCGGAGCGGCGGGTGCCGCGGTGGGGTCCACTTCGATTTCAACCAGGTAATCGATGCCGAACAGGTCGAGCAGCGCCTGCTGGATGGCGGTCATGAAGCGCTTTTCCACCTGCATCTTGATGAATTCGGTGTCGGCGGTCACGATGAGGAAGCCGTCCGAGATGGCCTGGGGCGTCAGGCGGCCAAAGAAGGCATCGACCTGCACGGGGTTCACGCTGTCGTACCCCTTGACCTGCGCAATCACGCGCTGCCATGTATCGTAAAGATTGTTCGAATCCATAAGCGTTCCGAATCTCCCTTAATGCCGCAGGGCAATTATAGTAGCCCTCGGCCGTCTTGGCGTCTCATCTGCGGCGCTTCTACGCCTTTTCCTCGTTCTGTTCGCATGCCGCTTCGTCATGCGGTGTCGGGCTGTGTTCCGGCGCCGACTTTTCGAATCGCCCGGTTTCCCGGGCGGCTTTTGGCCTGCTCGTGTTCCGGCAAGTGTGCGAGCGCCTGCCCTTCTTGTTAAAACAGCTGGTCAGCAACTTGGCTGCCGAAATCGGTCAGCACGCGCACCTTTCCCACCGTCTCCACGATGCCGTGCTCCTCCAGCTTGCCCAGGATGCGGTGCACCGTCGAGGGGCTGAGCCCCAGTTCGTCCTTGATGTCCGTCACACGCAGGGTGTGCTCCTGCATGAACAGGTACAGCACGTCCTTCTCGCGGTCGGTGAGCGCGGGGATGATGACGCCGCGCTTCTTCTGCGAGATGGGCCGGCGGTCTTCCTCTTCCGGGGAGATGCTGATGGTGACCACGGCGCCCGTTTTGAGGTTGTCCTCGATGGTTATGCGGCCGTGTTTAAACGAGAGATACTCTTTGACCAGGGGCAACCCAGATCCGACGCCACGGATGTAGCGTTTCATGGGTTCGGTCGCCGACGAGAAGCCCGGCATCTGGGCCTTCTCCTTCTGCGGGATGCCCGGGCCCTGGTCGGAGAATCTAATGGTGTTGCCGTGGTCCAGGATAGACACGATGATCTCGCGGAACTGAGCATGAATGAAGTTCTCGCTGACCTCGCGGATAGCGGTGTACGGAATGGTGCCGCCCGCCTGCTGGGCCTGGGTGTAGATGGTGGACGCCAACGCCTCGATGAATTCCGCCGTGGTGTTGGGCGGAATCTCGGTGATGCGCGGCGCGCTCATAAGGTCGTCGTAGCATGCGATGCGCGCGGAAGTGAGTGCACGCGCATAATCGGCGCTGAGCGTGGCGTCTTGTTCCGGGGCGTCTTGTGGTGTGTTTGATGTGTGTTCCAACGCTTTTCCCAAGTTTTCTGGTTTTTCCAATATGGTTTTTTCTGCCGGAAAAAGGAAAAAATCTTTTCCCGAATGGATTCCTCAATTCTATAGGTGCAGCGCGACTTTTCCAAGAACTTTTCAACCAAACGTGGAAAATTTCATAGCAATCCACCGCGTGTTTTCCGAGTTTTCCACTTTTTATTCAAGGAATGTGGAAAACAGCGGAAACACCGGAAAGAAAAAGCGGAAAACTTGAAAATCTGGGTTGACATATAGGAAAAACTGGAAAACAAAAGCGAAAAAACGAGGGTTTGTACGCTTTTCCCGCATTTGGATCCATGTTGCCGGATATTCGGACGGAAAAACATGAAGCAATAGGAAAACACCAGGTCAAAAGCTATTTATAAGATTGACCAGCCTTTTTGATTCCCTTATTTTCCAAAGGAAATTCCAGCCTGAAAAACGTTTTCCGGAAGTTTTTCCACCGAAAAACACGCGTACATACTGGGTTTTCCTCTTTTTCCACAATCTCAACCGGGTGGAGCCTCTGAATAACCCCGCTTTAGTTCTAAATCGCATGGAAGAGCCGATTTTTCAACCATGTTGCGGTTCTATGGAGATTGAAATGGGGCAAGTTTTCAACATCTATTGTTCTTATGTGAGAATAAACTATCTCTTGCCGTCAGGACCCCGATTTTAGGGTCGATTGCCAATGTTTCAGCACTTCAGAGCCTCTTCACAACGTAAAAATAGTTCTTTACATCACTTTGCATTGGGGTATACTTATGCGGCTATTCACTTTAGGATGATTTTGTCAGACCGTGAAAGGGAGAAGATATGAAGCGCACCTATCAGCCCAATAAGCGCAAGCGCGCCAAGACCCATGGCTTCCGTGCCCGCATGGCTACCAAGGGTGGTCGTGCCGTCCTCGCCGCTCGTCGCGCTAAGGGCCGCAAGCGTCTTTGCGTGTAAAGCCGAGGTGTCGGTGTGAAATCGACCATTAAGTCGAGCGCCGATATATCGCTGCTTTTCTCGCAGGGCAAAAGAATCAGTACTCCGTTTGTTACTGTGCTAGCCATGAAGCGGAGCGATCGACACGACCATGACCGCAATCATGGTCGTGTTGCTTTTATTGCGGGAAAAAAGCTCGGATGTGCGGTGTGGCGCAACAGCGCTAAGAGACGCATGCGCGCCATCGTATGCGATCTTGGAGGCCCGTGGGAGGGGTACGATATAGCCTTCATGGCTCGCTCCCCCATCATGAAGGCCTCGTATGGCAAAGTACGATCCGCCTGCGAGAAGGCACTGATAAAGGCGAACATCGTCAATCCCGCTTCGCGATAATGCTCCGGGCGGGGGCGAATTGAGGGATGTGCGAATGGAATCGGTAGGTTCTGCGCTGCGGGGGCTTCCCGCGCGGGCCGCTTTGGCGGTCATCAGATTCTACAGGCGTTCCATCTCTCCGATGTTTCCTCCTTCATGCAGGTATATCCCTACATGTTCCGAATACGGGCTCATTGCCATCCAGCGATTCGGGTTCATAAAGGGAGGTTGGCTTACCTTGCGACGTATCGGGCGATGCCACCCGTTTCGCAAGGGCGGATACGACCCTGTTCCCAAGAAATAGCGGCGCCGTTTAACCATCCAGGTGCCCAAGCTTCTTTGGGAGCGTTGAAAATTCCGGAATATGCCGCATACGCGGTTGGTGGTTCCCTACAAGAGAGGAAAGTCTATGTGGGAAGCAATCAAAGACTGGATATTTAACTGCATCCAGTTCTTCCAGGGCATCGTGGGCGACTGGGGCCTCGCGATTATCATTATCACGATCATTTTCCGCTTGATCGTGGCGCCCATCATGCACAAGCAGATTAAGTCGAGTTTCCAGATGCAGAAGGTTCAGCCTCTGATGAAGGAAATTCAGACGAAGTATGCGAACGACCCCATGCGTCAGAACGAGGAGATGCAGAAGCTCTACGCTGAGACCAAGTTCAACCCCTTGGCCGGCTGCTTGCCCATGTTTCTCCAGATGCCTATCTTCATCGCAATGTTCCAGACGCTGCGTGAGATCGGCGCGTCGCACCCTGATATTCAGTACACGTTCTACGGTCTGGTGTCTGATCTCACCAAGACTCCGGCCGACATGTGGGCGCAGGGCTTTGGCGCATTCTTCCCGTATCTGGTGCTGATGCTGATCTTCGCTTTCGCGACGTTCCTGCCCATGATTCTACAGAACCTCAAGAGCGATTCCCAGCAGCGCAACCAGATGCTTATCATGGGCGCGATCATGACCCTCATGATGCTCTGGATTTCCTGGGGTTCGCCCGCTGGCGTTCTTCTGTTCTGGGGTGCATCCTCCATCATCGGTATCGCCCAGCAGCAGATCACCATGGGCATCCTTCGTAAGGAAGAGGCCGTCAAAGAGGCCGAGACCATCGAGGTCAAGCCTGTGCAGGTGGATGTCGAGCGCCGCGTGAAGAAAAAGCGTCCCACCAAGAAGCGTTAATCATCTTTCGCCTGAACGGGCAAAATGGCCTCCAAGGCGTTTCGGCGCAGACGAGGCCGCCCAGCGATACGTTTGCTGGGATACATTGATTATGACGCGCGCCCTGTCTGTTGATAGGGCGTTGGGAGAAAGGAAGAGTCATGGCTGAAGAAGAGATCATGACCGAAGAGCCTGAAGTCCAGGAGGAAGCGCCTCGCGGCGATGCTCCCCACACCGAGACCATCGAACTTACTGAGGAAGAGCTGGACAAGGTTGCCGATACTGCCATCGATGCGCTCCAGGGTATTCTGAAGCACTTCGATGTGGGCGAAGTCACCATCGACGAGTACGAAGGCGACGAAGGCGAGCTGATTCTGGATATCACGGGCGACAATCTCGCCATCCTCATCGGTCGTCACGGCAAGACGCTCGATGCGCTCCAGTTCATCATTTCCGCCATCACCACGCGCACGCTTGGATTCCGTTACCCCGTGGTCGTGGACGTTGAGGGGTATAAGAACCGTCAGCGTCAGAAGCTTGAGAGCATCGCTCAGTCTGCTGCGAACCGCGCCGTCAATCAGCAGCGTAGCATTAAGCTGCGTCCCATGACGCCGTACGAGCGCCGCATCGTTCATCTTGCGCTTCGCAATGACCCCGATGTGGAAACCGCATCCGAGGGCGAGGGCAGCGCTCGCCACGTCGTGGTGATTCCTCGCCGCTAACGGCAGGAAGCGCTACGAGTGCTTATCTTGAAGCGTTCGTTATTGCGTCTGACATAGTATTTCTTTAAGGGAGCAGGTTTACTTCTGCTCCCTCTTTTTTATCCCGCATGGTACCCTGATGCACGCAAGCCGGGAGATATGGCCACAACCACAAAGAGGCACGTATGACTGCATTCTCTGAATTGATGAAAACTCGATACGGTATTGAGGTTTCCGACACGCAGGAGGAACTCCTTCTGAAAGATCTCCATGCAATCATGGAAGTTAATAAGGTCATGAACCTCACGCGCATTACCTCCGAAGAGGAGGGGATGGTGCTTCATCTTGAGGACAGCCTTACGGGTCTCCCTTATGTGAATGATGCGCCTCAAGGACTGTATGGCGACCTTGGTACCGGCGGCGGTTTCCCCGGCATCCCTCTTTGCATCATGACGGGCAGGCAGACCATGCTCGTTGATTCTGTTAAGAAAAAGGTGCGGGCGCTCGAGGGGGTTGCGTCCGATCTGGGGCTACAAGAGCAAATCACGGGATACGATGGTCGCATTGAGGATCTTGCTCTTGAGAAAAAGGGAGCGTTCTCGATCCTGACTGCGCGTGCGTTGAGTTCGCTGCCTTCGTTGATGGAGCTCGCTTGCCCTCTTCTTCGCAAGCACGGCAGGCTGGTGTGCTATAAAGCGCAGCCTTCTGAAGAAGAGCTGTCGATGGCTTCCGATATTGAGGGTCTGCTTAGCATGAAAAAGATCGCGCACGATTCATTCGAATTGAGCGACGGGTCGCAGCGGTGCATCATCGTGTACGAGAAGATCGATAAACCGCATGTGCGCCTCCCTCGCCGCGTGGGCCTTGCTCAGAAGTCTCCTCTCGTGCGACCTCAGAAATAGTTTGGATTCGTGTCTGATACGACTCCTGTTTCAAAATCAGTAAGGATGGCGTATTCGTTGCGGGAGAGGTCCCGCTGTGATGAAACGCTCCTTGCGTCAAGTCCGAAGTCACTGTTGATGTGGTGAAGCTGCTTCTTTCTCCTGTATCATTGCCACACCCTTCTCAGCTGCCGTAGTGTTTCACGTGAAACATAGGTAATGAGCAAAGAGGGTGTACGAATGGCGGAAGATAGGTCGATAGAGAAAGAACAACATCAATCGCATGGGTGAGACTTCTGTAAGCATCGCGCTCAGCGTATCGCCAGGTGAATCTCCGATGTGAGCAATATGACATAAAAGGCTGATGTTTCACGTGAAACATCAGCCTTTTGTTTGACCCAGCGGTCGGCTTAGTGGATACGCGGTTTCTTGATAGGGGCAGTTCATGCGTATCCGTTTTGGTAATCAAGAGGTGAGCCGCAACTGAGAGATATCTATCCACCTATCTAATACCTGATCTCTCTTTCAGACGTCAGATGTCAGAAGCTGGAATCGCAATCCGGATCAGGATCAGAATCGGAGTCAAAATCAAAATCAAAATCAAAATCAGAACAGGCCTCACCTTTCTTTGAGCGGCTAATCAATCGGCCGATTAAGAAACCAGCATGTTATCCAGTTGTCCAACTGATCCGATGATTTATTGACTATCCATTCATTTATTCGTCTAACAACGACCTAATCGGGCAACAACAACCGACAAATCAACCAACCAGTCGATAGCAAACTAACAACGCAGCATCAATGAATGAATAGGCGTCGTTTTCCAGTCCATCAAGCAATAACGAACCGATTAGGTAGCAACAACCGCCTAACCAGACAGCAGCCAGCAAACCAACCAACAAACCAACAAACCAACCAACAAACCAACAAACCAACAAACCAACCAACAAACCAACAAACCAACAAACCAACAAACCAACAAACCAACAAACCAACCAACCAATCAATCAATCAATCAATCGACTAATCAATGGGCGCCACCACTCGTCAGGTCAATCAATCAGTCGATTAACTAGAAGGAATCAGCCAATCCTTCTTGATGTGTTCCGCCGCGATGCGTCAAATTGCATCCCGGTAGAAGGTTTCACGCGTTCATTCGGTTGCTACTGCGTCAGCTTTTGACAAAAGTTCTCGAACCAAGAACTTTTGTCAAAAAAGAGAGATGCCGTTGCTGTCATGACCAGCAATCCAAGAGGATCGAATTCATAGGGATCCAATCCAAGGGGGTCCACTGCAAGCGCTCCTTAAGTACCATGCTGTGGGTAAAACAGGGTCAAGGGTTCAAGGGTCAAGGGTAAAAGGCAAAAGGCAAAGGGCAATCTCGATGGGATTACCCGGGAATCTCTTTTACCAATCCCCTACTTATATATATGTAAGGGATTCCATTCGTATGTGAGGAAGATAGCGAAAAGATGCGCCATCCTGACACTGGTTCCGTCTTGACGCCATTGGCGTGGTGCTGACCAATAGGACAGGCGGCTTATTCAAGCACCTACTTCCGGGTCAAGATAAGAAAGAAAATAATGAAGCGTTGCAGCGCAGGGTGGTATTCGCTGACAACGGGGTATAATATCGAATCCGACGCTTCCGTCAGTTTTCTTATCGATGTTTCACGTGAAACATCTCGTTCTGACTTTGGTTATAGAGTGTAGCCTGCCCGGTGCACCTTCTATATAACAGTACATTCGCAGCAGAGGAGGATTTTGTGGGCTTATTCGATAGCTTCAAGCGTCAGACAAATCGCTTCCATGAAGAACCCGTTGTGGAAGACAATCATGCATCTTCTCAGGTTGAAACCAACGAGGAGCCTGTTATTGAGGGTGCTCCTGTTGAAGCCACTGAGGTTCCTGAGACTGTAAACATGACTTCGGCGGAATCCGAAGAGGTTGTTTCACGTGAAACATCTTCCTCCGAGGAGCAGGTTGCAAAGTCCGCTGCGGATATGTATATCGCTACGCCGATTAAATCCTACGCCGATAAAAAGCCCGTTAAGCACGTCGTCGGCGCCACCAAGGTCATCGCTATCCTTAATCAGAAGGGCGGCGTTGGAAAATCCACGACGGCAATCGACCTTGGAGCTGCTCTCGGCGAGCTGGGCAAGCAGGTTCTCCTTATCGACCTCGACCCCCAGGGCAATACGTCGAGTGGTCTCGGCATCGAGAAAAACCGCCTCGATCAATGCATCTACGACGTCCTCCTTGGTGAAGCAGCTCTGACGGACGTGATTATCCCCGATGTTTGCGAAGGCTTGGATGTTGCGCCCGCCACCATCAATCTTGCTGGCGCCGAAGTCGAGCTCGTGGCGGAAATGGCGCGCGAGAATCGCTTGAAGGAAGCGGTTGGCGCCGTGCGTGGTCGCTATGACTATGTGTTCATTGACTGCCCTCCGTCCCTTGGCCTGCTGACGATTAATGCTTTGGTTGCCGCCGATAAGCTCCTCATTCCCATCCAATGTGAGTTCTATGCTTTGGAAGGTGTGACCAAGCTGCTCGATTCGATGAAGCGCGTGAAGACCCATCTGAATCCGAGCCTCGATATCTTTGGTGTGCTGCTGACGATGTACGATGGCCGCACGACGCTGTCCAAACAGGTGGCGAGCGAAGTGCGCAACTTCTTCGCGAAGCGTGTGTTCGATGTTGTGATTCCTCGTTCGGTTAAGATTTCCGAGGCGCCGAGTTTCGGTCAGCCCATTACCCAGTACGATCCCAGTGGCAAAGGCGCGGAAGCGTATCGCGCTCTTGCAAAGGAAGTGATATCTCGTGGCTAAAAACACCAAAGGTGGACTTGGTCGTGGCCTTGACTCTCTCTTAGGTGGATACGAAGCGGCAATGGAGCCCGCTCGTCCCGCTGCCCCCGCCCAGAAAGAACAGCCTGCGACGCCTGCTCCGACGCAATCCCCGAATATTGATCCGGTTGAAAAAAGAATCACGCCCGCCCGCACGGCGGACCGAGAGGTGATTCGTGAAGAGGACCTTCCTCAAGAGGATCGCGCTGTTCTTAACGGCGAAAAGAAGGAATCTTCCTCCGTTAAGACGACGCAAGAAACGGTGAAGCCGACGATTGCCGTCAAAGATGTGGTTGCAAAGAAGGAACTCATCGAAGAAAACGATGGCGTTACCATCATGGGCGTCGTCGAGCGCGTTCCTGGGGCATCTTCGGCACCGCGTCCTGCTTCGGCCCAGTCGCCTGCTGCAGTAAAAACGACTCCTGCAGTAAAAACGACTCCTGCAACCGCTTCTACGAAGGCTGCTTCTGTGACTACAGTCACCCCTGCTTCTTCAGCGTCGCGTGCAGCTACGAATGCTGCCGCCAATGCTGTTGAGAGCATCGAGGGCGAACCCATGACCATCGAGGTCGCTATCGACCAGGTGAAGCCTAATCCCAATCAGCCTCGCATGCATTTCAATAAGGAAGAGCTCGAAGAGTTGTCGTCCTCTATTCAGAAGGACGGCCTTCTGCAGCCTATTGTCGTTCGCAAGGTTAATGATACCTATGAAATCATCGCTGGTGAGCGTAGATGGCAGGCGTGTAATCTGGCTGGCATGAAGACGGTTCCCGTTCGCGTTATTGAAGCGGACGATATGAAGGTGCTTGAGCTGGCTTTGATTGAAAACCTCCAGCGCAGCGACCTCAATCCCATTGAAGAAGCGTATGGCTACAAGAGGATGATGGAGCGCGGCGGCAGGACGCAGTCTGAGGTTGCGGCAGCTGTCTCTAAGGGTCGATCCACTATCGCCAATGCCCTTCGTCTGCTTGATTTGCCCGAGGAAGCGCAGCAATTGCTGTATGAGGAGCGCATTACTGCTGGTCATGCGCGAGCGATTCTGTCTATCCCCACTGAGGAAGGACGTCAAAAGCTGACCGATAAGCTCAAGAGGGAAAAGCTTTCGGTCCGTGAGGCTGAATCTATTGCCCGTCTTTTTGCCGGAAGAGCAAAGGCGGCATCGCAGCCTCCTCGTCCTCCTGTGCCCAAGCTGTATAAGACCACGGCAAAATCGCTTGCAGCGGAGCTTGGCACCAAGGTTCGTATTCGCAGCGCTAACGGCAAGAATAAGATTGAGATTGAGTTCAAGGACGAAGAGGATCTCCAGCGTCTCCTTGAAAAAATGCATGAGTCTGGTCGTGAGGAAGAATAGGCCGCATGGCTGAGATAAAAGCATATTCGCTCGATGAATTGGGGCAGCTCTTCAAAGACAAGGGTTTGCCCCAATTTCGCGCGAAGCAGGTATATCAATGGCTCTATCAAAAGGGCGCGTGCTCGTACGATGAGATGACGAATCTCCCCAAGAACCTGCGCGCGACTTTGGCGGAAGAGCTTCCGCTTCTCCCTGCTGCGGTTATCGACCGACAGGTTTCATCCGATGGAACCAGGAAGTACGTCATTCAGTTCACCGACGGCACTGCAACCGAAATGGTTGCCATTCCTTCCCAGGATCGCCTAACCGTATGCTTTTCCACGCAGGTGGGGTGCGCGATGGCGTGTTCTTTCTGCGCGACGGGCCATGAAGGGTTCACGCGCAATCTTCTTCCCGGAGAAATGGTTGAGCAGGTCTTGATAGCGCAGCATGATATGGGTCGACGCGTGACCAATCTTGTTGCAATGGGTCAAGGTGAGCCGTTCCTGAATTATGACAACGTGAGAAAAGCATTGACCATTCTGAATAGCGAGCAGGGGCTGAATATCGCCGCGCGTAAAATTACAGTATCTACCTGTGGAGTCTTTGCTGGAATTCAGAAATTTGCTCAGGAGCCTGAGCAGTTCACGCTTGCCGTGTCGCTTCATTCTGCCATTCAGAAAACCCGCGATGAATTGATGCCCAAGGTTGCGAATCAGCCGCTTGCAGAGCTTCACGAGGTTCTGTGTCAGTATCAAGCCATCTCGAAGCGCAGAATTACATTCGAGTATCTCATGATTTCAAATATGAATGATGATGAGCGGAACCTGGATGCACTAGTTGATTTCTGTGATGGGCTCAGCTGCCATGTGAACCTCATCCCTTTGAATGAAATCGACGATTCTCCGTTCAAACCG
Organism: uncultured Slackia sp.; assembly: GCF_944321625.1. Classification (GTDB taxonomy): domain Bacteria; phylum Actinomycetota; class Coriobacteriia; order Coriobacteriales; family Eggerthellaceae; genus Slackia. The sequence continues at coordinate 86,744 of NZ_CALUMA010000117.1, read as the reverse complement.
GCTTCCCATCATCGTGTCGAGCGATTTATCGAGCGCCTACAGGGTTCAGGAACCGAAGCTACGCTGCGCCAATCCCGCGGCGGCGATATCGCAGGCGCGTGCGGGCAACTTAAGAATAAGACCTTGTAATAAAGGGGTAAGAGGAGCTAAGGGGCTGTAAGGCAAAAACGTGTCCGAGCAATCTTCCTCTCGCTCCTGAACAGGTATTTCGTCCTGCTGGAAGGGTGAAGGCATAAATAATGGCCGCCCAATCGAGCGGCCATTATCATGACTAAGTATTTCCGGCGGCATCGTTGTGCGCTGCCGATGAAGGACATCACCCCAGCGATGCTTTGGGGCATCGCTTTGCAAAGCAGTTGTATCGCTTACAGGGCGGCAGCGGCCTTCTGATAGCCAGCCTTGTGCATACCCTCGAACTTGCCGGTCATCTCGAAGAAGTGGGCGATATCCTCAAAACCCTCTTCGCGAGCGACCTTGGCGAACTCGGGATACATGTTCTCTTCCTCGTACTGCTCGCCAGCAGCGGCGTCCTCGAGGTTCTTCTTCACGTCGCCGAACATGCCCAGGTACACGGCCTCGGCCAGAGCATGGGCGGTTTCCTCGGCCATGGGACGGTCGAACGCAGCGGCGGCCTCTTCCTGGCCGGCCTCCTTGGCAATCTGCTGCCACAGGGTGTACTTACGGTTGGCCTGGGACTCGCCAGCGAAAGCGGCAGCCAGGTTCTCAGCGGTCTTGGTGCCGCTCACATCGGGCAGCTCATACTCATAGAAGGCGGCCTGCTTGGCATGGCACATGGGGCACTCTTCGGGGGCGGAGCCAACGTGGAGGTAGCCGCACACCTTGCAACGATAGATCTTCATAGCATCCTTCTTTCTTATTAGGACAATGTTGCAATAAGCACTGACGGGACAATAATACTGCTTCAATGTGTTCTGTCAACGGAAATCACCCAACCTATACGCCATGCGATATATTGGTCACGCAACGATACAACCAGCGCGCCGCGACGCTCGATTCATCGGCGGCGCGCCCGCGCGTAAGGATGAAAGATGGCTTATTCCGGTAATCCCAAAGATTATTCGGTCGCTGTGGTGTACGGCGGCACGAGCGGAGAGCGCGAAGTCTCTCTGAATTCCGGCAAATGCTGCGCCGCTGCCCTCGAAGAGGCGGGTTTTTCTGCCACGCTGATCGACCCCTCCTCCAAAGAGGACCTGAAGCGCCTGATCACTGAGGATTTTGATGTCGCGTTCCTTACGCTGCACGGCAAGGGCGGCGAAGACGGCAGCATTCAGGGCTTCCTGCAGACGGTGGGCATCCCCTACACTGGCTCGGGCATCTTGGCGAATGCCATTGCGGTTAACAAGCCCCGTGCCAAGGAATATTACGCCGCCGCGGGCCTTCGCGTCGCGCCTTCGATGGCCGTGGGCAAAAACGACGTGCTCGACGACGAGGATATGGGAGAAATTGTCGAAACCGTGGGCATTCCCTGCGTGGTCAAGCCTTCCACTGAGGGCTCTTCGCTCGGCATGACCATCGTCAAAGATGCCGCCGACCTGCGCGAAGCCATTGCGACTGCGCTTGCCGTGGACGATGAGGCCATGATTGAGGCCTTCATCGAGGGCACTGAGCTGACCATCGGTGTGCTTGGTACCGAGGACCCCTTCGCCCTTCCCATCATCCAGGTGGTGCCCAACCAGGACGAGTTCTACAACTATCACGCGAAGTACGCCGAGGGAGGCAGCACCCATCTGTGCCCCGCGCCCGTTTCTGCCGAAATCACTGAAGAGGCGCAGAATATGGCCGTCGCCGCGCATTCAATCCTTGGCTGCCGCGGCATTTCGCGCAGCGACTTCATGCTGGACAAGGAGGGCCAGTGCTGGATCCTGGAAACCAACACGCTGCCCGGCATGACCAATACGTCGCTGGTTCCCGACGCCGCACGTGTGGCGGGCATGGAATTTCCCCAGCTGTGCGAGAAGCTTATCGAATTCGCCTTGGAAGACGAATAATTCCCGCTCGGCAAGGTTTTTAGGACGCTTCGGTGTAAAAAGCGTTTCTTGAACCAAAAGCCTCCCCTCTGGCCCTTTTGGAGGTTCGGAGATGGGAGGCTTTCTTTGTTGCGAAAGAGCCTAGAACAATCCCATCGAGTGTAGCAGCCATACGACGCCCGCGATGACGGCGAAAATGAACGCCCATCCAATCACGTAGCATCCGGGATTCTTACGACGCGCCTGGTCAAGAAGCTTATCATGCAGGGTGCGATGGTCTTTCAAGATAGCCGTCCTGCCATCCCCTTGGGGAATCTTCACCTTGGCGCCCGGCTGCCACGACGAAGGGTCGTTGGCGATGGCTTCCACCGCCTGAGAATTCAAATCGGGGTCGGGACGCAATCCGTCGGCGGCGCGGCTCGCGAATGTGCTCAGAAATTGCTCGAATTGTGCGGCATAGCGAGGCGCGAACGCGATAATGGCCGCTTCTCCCCAATATTCGCTCCGCGCCACATCGTCGCTATAGGCAGTGAAGCTCAGCACATAGCGAATTTCCCACCCTTTGGCCTTGTAGATCGCCAGCGTGTGAGACACCATAGGATTGAGGTGCCCAATCAGCGCGCCGTAGGGGTTCTTGAGCCATGCCTGCTGACGTTTATCCTGGTCAAGTTGCCATTCTATCGTTCCTATATCGCCTACGGCATTATCGGGTCCGCCCAACGCCGCACCGGTTTTCTTATCCGGCGCGACAAAACGGGCGTATGTTCCGAAATACACATCTGAGGCGTTGAAATGTGCCATGAGGGCCCTTTCGTGTTAGGCTAATGCGTGCTAACTAAATCGACGAGATTGCGACATATAAACTATGAGTGTATACGACTTTATCACCGAAGGCACGCCGAAAGATGTATGCGAGCGCTATGCCGCGTTGTGCGACGTGGCTGCCCGCTCGGATTTTGGCGAACTCGACCGCAATGTAGTGATTCTTGACACCGAGACCACGGGATTCTCGCAGCATCATGACGAATTGACGCAGATTGCCGCCGCGCGCATGGAATGCGGCAAGGTCACCGATTGGTTCGTCACTTTCGTGAACCCCGGCAAGCCCATCCCCGAGGACGTCGCGCGTCTTACCAATATTCACGACGAAGATGTGGCGGATGCCCCTCTACCCGACGAAGCTCGCGCCCAGCTGGCGGAATTCGTGGGTGACGCCACCGTTGTCGCGCACAACGCGGCATTCGACAAGGGGTTCACTACGAAAAGCCCCTCGGGCTATCCCCTGCTCGAAAACCTTTGGGTGGATTCGCTCGACCTGGCGCGCATCGCGCTTCCGCGTCTGAAGTCGCATCGCCTGATTGACCTGGTCAGAGCGTTCGACGCCCCTATTTCGACCCATCGCGCCGACGCCGACGTCGAGGCGCTGTGTGCCGTATACCGCATCCTTCTTGCGGCGATCGCAAGTATGCCCCTCGATCTGGTGGAACATATTGCGTCTCTGGCCCCGGTTGAGGAATGGCCCACCGGCGCGGTGTTCTCGTGTATGGCAAGCCATATGGCTGCGCTCGAAGAAGCAAAGGCTGAAACCGGCGTGGAGTGCAAGCGTTACCCCCTTACCATCAGGGGTTTACGCCATGCGCGCCTGTCGGCGGCACAACAAAGCGACCATGCCACGCGCAATGCAGTCGTGGGCGACGCGACTACTGCAGGTCAACCCCTTTCGCCAGACCTCGCGCCGCGTGACGTGCGTTTTTCCTCCGACCAAGCACCCATCGAATTCCCCGATGCTCAGGAAATTGCCCAGGCGTTTACCGCCGATGGTATCGTCGGCGGTCTCTACGACGGCTTCGAGCCGCGCCAGGAGCAAGCCATCATGGCCGACGAGGTTCTGAAGGCGTTTTCGACCGGTACCAACCTCGTAGTGGAAGCGGGCACGGGCGTGGGCAAATCCATGGCGTATCTGTTGCCCGCCGCGCTGACGGCCGTACGCAATCATGTGCCCATGGGCGTCGCCACCAAGACAAACGCCCTGCTCGACCAAATCGTTTACAAGGAACTCCCCCTGCTCGCGCAGGGCCTTGCCGCCAACGGCGAAGGCGACCTGAGCTACGTGGCCCTCAAGGGCTTCTCGCATTATCCCTGCTTACGCCTGGTGGACCGCGTTGCGCACGAGGGTGCGCGCGTGGTCAATGTGGCAGGCAAGGACGTGAGCCAGGCTCCTTCTATCGCGGCGCTGCTTTCGTTCATCGAACAAACCGAATATGACGACATCGACGGCCTCAAGCTCGACTTCAAGGCGCTGCCCCGCTACGCCTTCACCACCACGTCGCGCGACTGCCTGCGCCGCAAATGCCCCTACTTCGGTACGCACTGCTTCGTGCACGGCCTGCGCAAAAAGGCAGAATCCGCCGATATCGTAGTAACCAACCACTCGCTGTTCTTCTGCGACCTGGCCGCCGATGGCGGGCTTCTGCCCCGCGCCCGTTACTGGGTGGTGGATGAGGCCCATGGCGCCGAGGCCGAGGCTCGCCGCGCACTCGCCATATCCCTCGACGCGGCCGAAATGGTGCGCCTGGCCAACCGTCTGGCCTCTGACGACGCCAAACGCAACGTTTTCGTGCGCACCGAGCGTCGCGCTCCCCTCGATTCGGGAACGCAGCCCGAGGCAAGCACGCTGTTCTACGGCCTTACCGAGAAAGCACGCGCACGCGGCAAGGCGTTCGCCGACGCCGCAACCGAGCTCGCTCATCACATGAAAGACCTGATCGCATGCGACACCGGTCGCGGCAACAAGGGCTATGAGAACATCGAGCTCTGGATTAACGACCAAATTCGCCAGGACGCACGTTTCTCGGCGCTGCGCGGATACGGCCGCACGTTCCGCGAGGCCGCCGAGCGCCTGATCACGTCGGGCAACGAGCTCATCGCGTTCCTCGAAGGCGTGGACGGCGTCGCCGACTGTCAGCGCGAAATCGCAACCGTGGTGATCGACGCCAAAGAGATGCTCCAGGCAAGCGAGCTCATCCTTGAGACGGGCGACCCGCGCTTCGTGTATTCCGCCAAGCTGTCGCGCAAGCCGGAGCGCATCGCCGAATCGCTGACGGCGCAGATCGTCGATATCGGGCAAACCTTGGGCGAAACGCTGTACGAAAACACCGAAAGCGTGGTGTACGCCAGCGCTACGATCACCGTCGGCGGCGAATTCAGAACCTTCATGAACGCCATGGGCTTGGGCGCCGACGAATCGTCGCGTGTGGAAACGTGCCTTTTGGGTTCAAGCTACGATTTCGACGCCAATATGCGCGTGTTCGTGATCAAGGACATCCCCGAGCCCAACCAGCCCGGTTACCTCGAAACGCTTCAGGAGCTGCTTACGCGCGTGCATGTGGCGCAGCAGGGCAGCATGCTCACGCTGTTCACCAACAGGCGCGAGATGGAGGCCTGCTACGACGCGGTTGACCCCGTGATGAAGGAAAACGGCCTCAGGCTCGTGTGCCAGAAGTGGGGCGTGTCCACCAAGGGCCTGCGCGATGACTTCCTCAAAGACGAACACCTTTCGCTGTTTGCCCTCAAAAGCTTCTGGGAGGGCTTCGACGCGCCGGGTGCCACGCTCAAAGGCGTGGTCATTCCTAAGCTGCCCTTCGCAAAGCCCACCGACCCCCTGTCGTGCGAGCGCGCGCAGCGCGATTCTGCGGCGTGGTCGCACTACACGCTGCCTCAAGCGGTGATTGAGGTGAAGCAGGCGGCAGGGCGTCTGATCAGATCGTCCACCGACACCGGCGTGCTGATTCTTGCCGACCGCCGCCTTTTGACCAAGGGATACGGCAGGTCGTTCCTCAAGTCGCTTCCCTCGCAGAACATCACCGCGTGCACCATCGACGAGGCCGTGCTGGCCGTCGAGGCGCTCGCGCGTATCGCGGACGAGCGTGCGCCGCGCGGAATCGCCGCCCCACCCGATGAGGCAGGCAACGCGATAGGCGGGGTCTATGGCGCATAACGACAACCGTTCGCACCTGTTCAGGGGCATCGCCGAAAACCTGCATATCAAGGGCAATACCGCGGGCACGTCCAACGAGCTCTCGCTTTCGGTGTTGGACGAGCGCAGCAAGAAGGCAGACGGCAAGTCGTCCACCACGCCACGCCTCTCGCGCCTGAACAAGGTGTCGGTGTTTTCCGTCGAAAAAGGTGCATCGCGTAAAGAGAAGAAGTCAGAGAAAAAAGCAGAGAAAAGGGCGGAGAAAAACGCCGGAAACGCCCCCACCGGGGCCGATGTGGCCGGATACGCCCTCGACCTGTCCACCAAGGGTCGCGCCGCCCGTGCGCGCAAGCGTGCGCTGGACGACCCCGAAGCCGAGATTCGCCGCCGTAAATCCGCGCGTCGCGCCCGCCGCGTCGTAGGCACGGTCGTGGGCGTGGCGGCATCCATCGTGGTCATCGCCTACGCCGGCTATCACCTGTGGAGCGCCTACCAGCAGAACATGGAAAACCTGACGGTGTTGGGCCAGGCCATGCAAGAGCTGGAAACGGCCGACGAGGTGGTTCTTGCCGTGGACGAGCTGGCGACGGATGGCATCGGCGACACGTCCGACGAAGACCTTGACGCCTTGATTGCCCAGATGGACGCCGCGCGCATCCACATCAATGCCGCCGCTGCGTTCGGCGATACCGCATATGAGTCGATGGAGCAATCCGCCGATCGCGAAGCCGCTCTGAAGGCGCAGGAAAGCGCCGCGGCACGCACCGAATTGCTGGACGACGCGCTGATCATCATCCAGGCCGAATCCCAGGCGCGCACCGCATCGACGGCGATGCAGCAATGCTGGGATTCCCTCGTTGCGGCCGACGCCCTGCTCAAAGAGGCCGCAGCCATGGTGACCGAGACCACCAACGAAAACGTCAAGGCCTCCGAGGAGAAGACCATCCAGGCGCGCGACACCCTCAACGAGGCCGCCGCGTCACTCGCTTCCGCGCAGGAGGCCTACCCTTCGGCGGACCTTTCCGTATTCGAGTCCTACATTGCCAAGCGTCTTGAGGCCATCGAATACGCCCTTGCGAGCAACGAGGCGATCTACATCCAGGACAAGGCCACGGCGGACGAGCAGAACGCGCTCTACAACGAGGCCGACGCCGAAGCGGTGGAAATAGCCCAAAAGCTCCCCAAAGATCCTACGCAACCCATCGAGGACGCCCTTGAGGCTGACACGCAGGAAACGCGCGACAGCTACTTCGACACACGTGAAGCAGCCGCGCAGTCCGATGCGTATATTCGGGATTATCTGGGGGAAAGCCAGTAAATCGGCCCGGATGAGGCACGATGGGCTATACTATTGAACGAATATGCCCGTATTTGAATAACGTACCGCGAACGATAAGGTGTAAACATGAGCACACCGATGGACCACATAGCATATCTCTCGCAGGAGATTGGCGCCCGCCCTTCCGGCACGGAGGAAGAGCAGCAAGCGGCGCTCTACATCACTGATTGCCTTCAGAAGGAGGCGCACCTCTCGGCGAGTATCGAGGATTTCGCCTGCTCCACCAACCCTGGATTGTCTAAGGTTATCTGCCATGCCGTGGCCATCGTCGCGGTGTTGCTTTCCATCGTGCTGCCCGTTGCATCCATTCCCGCTGCCGTAGTTGCGTTCCTCGCGGCGGCGGTTCTGTTTCTTGAGACGTTCGACAAGCCCGCGCTGTCCCAGGCGTTCATGAAGGGCATCAGCCAGAACGTCGTGGGCAAGTACGAGCCGGTGCGCGACCCCGAAAGCGCAGGTGCGCGCCGCCGCAAGGTCATCCTGGTGGCCAATTACGACAGCGGCAAACTGCGCCGCGACCTAGCGCATCCGCTGGTGAGCGTTCGTCGCGTGCTCGACATCGCCGTGCTTGCGGCAAGCGTTCTGATTCCGGTGTTCCTGCTGATCTGCGGTATTGCGTTCGGCGGCGTTCAGGGCGCCGGTGCGATTGCCATCATCGTGATCAAGGTGGTTCTGGCCGTTATCGTGCTTATCCCCGTGGTGTTCTACATCCTTGAGAAGACCGCCGATTATAACGAGGCCGCCAACTCCAACGCCGCCGGCGTTGCCGTCATGCTTGAGGTTGCCCGCCGCCTTGGCACGGGCGAGGTGAGCTCTTCCCCGATCGCTTCGGGCGTGATGCATGACGAGCAGACGGCGCGCGAGGCGGGCGTGGTGCCCGACGGCGCCACCATTAGCTACGAATCTGACGGCACCGGTGACAGGCTCTCCGCCGCCAAGGCCGCCGTTGCCGCAATGGCGGGCGGAGCCGTGCACCATGGCGTGCGTGACATCGCCGACAACCTGGTGCAGGTGAAGGACGCCCCCATCGCCGCGCCCGACGCCGCCGCCATGTCCAAGGCGCGTCAGGACACGCGCGAGGCTCTTGCTAGCGCCCCCGCTGGAACCTTGGCTGAGGCCGCTGCAAAGGCTGCTGCCCTTCATGAGCAGGCAGAACAGCGCGCGGCTGAGGAGGCCGCCGCCATCGAGCGCGCCGCCCAGGAGGCGGAACTTGCCGCCGCCGAGGAGCAGCGTGCAGCCGAAGAGGCGGAAGCGGCCCGCGTAGCCGCCGAGGCCGAAGCCGCCAAGCCCGCGAGCGTGCCCGACTGGTACAAGAAGGCCACCGAGAAAGCCCGCATCAAGGCCGAGCAGTCCGGCGAGCAGGAGGATACGGCGCAGTACCGTTCTCGCTATGCCGATTTCCCGTCCGACAATCATGAGGAGCCTGTCGAGGATTCCGCATCCGCTGAGGCTGCCGTTCAGGTTGAAACGTCTGTTGAGGAACAGGCGTCCTCGCAGGCCGAAGAGGCTGTTTCCCGTGAAACCACCGAGGCCGCTGCTGTGGCGACCGAGGTTGAACCCGCCGCCGCGCCCGCTGCTGAGGCGCACGAGGCTTCGCCTGCCGACGCCACCGGTGCCACGCCCGCCGTTCAGGCTGCCGCATATCCCAGCGAGACCACGGCCATGCCCGCGTTGGGCCAGCAGGGCAACCTCAATTTGGACGCCCTTCGCGCCGCTGTCCAGGCGGGGGCTCCCGCTGACGACGCCCAGCAGGCGCCGCAGGTGGCTCAGCCCGCTCCGGCTTCTGACATTTCGGGCGCCGAGACCACGCGTCTGCCTCAGATGATGTACTACACGCCTCCCGCCGATCGCGAGGACGTCATGCGCGACCGCGCTCAGAAGGATCGCGTCACCGTCTCGGCCGAGGGTCTTGACCAGGCGGCCACCATGGATGCCGCCGAGGTCGCGCCGCAGGACGCCTACGCGCACATGCCTCTTCCCAACCAGGCAGAGGTCGCTGCCGCGGCGCCGGTTGTTTCGCGTGAAACCGTTCCCGCCTCCGCCGACCAAGCGGCCCCGCAGGCCGCTGCGCAGGGTCGCGTGCTCAAGGCGAACATCCCCGTGGTCGACCTGCCCCAGATTACGCTTCCTCCCATCACGGCGCCCGAGCTCAAGCCGGTGTCGTTCGAGGAATTCCGTCAGCGCGCGCCCCTGGCCAACGTGGCGGATGCCCACGGCCAGGACGCTGCGAAATCGCTGCTCGCCACCACGCTGCCTTCCATCGAAGGCCCCGATGCCGACGCTACGGTGGGCATGCCCGCGGTGGAGGAGAAGCCCCAGAACGTAAGCCTGACCGGCAGCTTTGCGGCAGTGGAGGCCATCGGCTCCAAGCCTGTGGGCGATGAGCTCGTGGACGGCCTTGATCCCGAGGACATCTACGTGGACGACGCCGACGATTCCGCCTTCGACGCCGAGTTCACCGAGACCGGCGCGTTTGCCGGCCCCGGCTATGTCGAGATGCCTCAGTCCCGCGTGGGCAAGTTCTTCGGCAAGTTCCGTCGCAAGAACAAGAAGGCTGAGGAAAGCACCCATGACTGGCTGGGCGTGGACGAAGATTTCGATGCGCGCTCTGTGGGCAAGGCCCGCGGCGGCTGGGAGAGCTTCCGCGACGAGGAAGACGACTGGAACGGCGGCGCCTTCAGCAACCTCCGCGCCCGCATGGGACGCGGCGGAGCGGAGCCCGTCGATGAGCGCGACCACGAGATGCAGGAGCATGTCGAAAGCCGCCGCGCCATGGACGCCGGTCCGGCTGTTTCCGCCGATGAGTTCGCCGCGGTTGCCGCCATGGCTGCTAGCAAGGCTTCCAAGGAAGAAAGCGTAGCGCCTGTTCCGCACGCTGACTTCGAGGACGTTCAGCAGATCTACTCGTTCGCGTCGGGCGACATCAACACCGAGGTGTGGTTCGTCGCGCTTGGCTCCGAGCTGGCCGAACAGGGCGGCATCAAGGCGTTTTTGGCTGACCATGCGTCCGACATGCGCGGCGCGATTATCGTCAACCTCGAGTCGCTGGGTTCCGGCGAGCTGTGCTACCTGGAGTATGAGGGCATGCTGAAACAGATGAAGTGCTCGCCCCGTATGAAGCGTTTCATCCGCAAGGCCACCCAGGCGTCCGGCGTGGACATCCAGGGCGCTACCGTGAATTGGCGCGAGAGCCCCGCGAGCTTCGCGATGAAGCACCGCGCGCAGGCCGTGACCCTTGCCGGCATGGATGGCAACAAGCCCGCGCTCATGGGCGAGGCCGACGACGTGATTGAGAACATCGACGAGGAATCGCTCAACCGTGCCGCCGACTTTGTAGTGGAGCTGCTCAAGAACATCTAATGCTCAAGAGCTCATAGGATGTGTTCGGGCGCTGGCTTTGGCCGGCGCCCTTTTGTATAGCGCAGAATGAATGGCGAGGAATAAAGGTTACGCCTCTAACGGTATACGGACCAATTCGCCGGCATAACCGCTTTTCAGAGTTGAGATTTGCGTTACGTCTGTGCGGTATTGTGCCCTCAACGCAAATTCCATAGGGGGAGGGGACGGAATAGGGTATCATTGTCCGCGTTGGTAACGGCGTACACCGCCGATGAAATGGGGCGATGCCCCGTATGACATTTGGAGGTAAGAATGGCTATCGAGGCGTATTGCGTGAAGTGCAAGGCGAAGAAGGTCATGCAGGACCCCGTCGAGAGCGTCACGAAGAACGGCAAGCCGATCACCAAGGGCAAGTGCCCTGACTGCGGAACCACCATGTGCCGCATCGGTTCCACCAAGTAACAACGGCCTTATAAGCCATCCCGAAAGCCCGCCACAGAGCGGGTTTTCTTTTTCTCTGGGGCGATTCTACGAATAGCGCACTGCGCTGTTTTCTTGACGCGATTCCACCTCATCGGTTTGAGTCCCTCTTCGTTGTCGCAATAAAAAAGCCCACGCATGACGCATGGGCTTCGAAGCTCCTATGGAGCGGGTGACGGGACTCCCGCGTTCACTTCGCGAACGCTCACGCGCTTCGGCTGAAGCCTTCGCGCCGATTCGCTACAAACAGCCCACGGGGCTGTTTGCTTAACGCGAATCCACCTCGTCGGTTCGAGTCCCTCTTCGTTGTTGCAATAAAAAAGCCCACGCATGACACATGGGCTCCAGAGCTCGAATGGAGCGGGTGACGGGACTCGAACCCGCGAATGAAAGCTTGGGAAGCTTTTGCCTTACCACTTGGCCACACCCGCAATTCAGCGAAAGACAGTATAGCGCATAAATACGAAAAGGGGTCAGTCACTTTTTCACATCGCATTTCGGCATCCGAAGGGAGAATCGCGCGCAGGCGTGAGGATGCGCCATACACCAAGGGCTCCTCCCCGATGCGGCAATGTTGCGGAAGCGGGGGGTGCGGGGAGGGGCACCGCAAGGCGCGCTGGTAGAATACGAGGGTCGAAAGGAGCCGCATGAATCTGAGCGAACTGTCGAAATACCAGGAGGGTAACCGCCTCGAGGCGAAGGATGCGAGGGGCGGCGTGCCGAAGAGTGTCTGGGAGTCCATCTCGGCATTCGCGAATACAGGCGGCGGCGTCGTCCTGCTTGGTGTGGCGGAGCGCCGAGACAAGTCGCTCGAGGTGGTTGGTCTGCCCGATGCGTCTCGCACACTCGAGGACTTCTGGAACACCGCGCACAACCCCGGCAAGCTCAGCCCCTGTGTGCTCTCGAGCGACGACGCCCGCGTCGAGGAGGTTGACGGCAAGGAGGTCGTCGTCATCGAGGTGCCCCGCGCCCGCCGCCAGCTGCGCCCTGTTCACATCAACGGCAATCCCAAGACGGGCACATACCGGCGCGACCACGCCGGAGACTACCTGTGTGGCGTTGACGAGGTGGCTGCCATGTATCGCGATGCCGCCGACGAACCACTTGATGCTGCCGTGCTCGACGATGTTGCCATGGATGCGTTCTACGGAGAAACGGTGCGCACGTACCGCAGGAGCTACGATTTCCACCATAGCCGTAGCGCCTGGTCGAAGCTCGACGACGAGGAGTTTCTCTGCCGCATCGGGGCGGCTGGAAGAGGTCGCGATGGCGAGCTCCACCCGACGAAGGCAGGGCTGCTTATGTTCGGTGAGGAATGGCTCATCCAGCCGGAGTTTCCGCACTATTTTCTTGATTACCGGCAGGAGACGAGCCCCGAGACCCGCTGGCAGGACCGCGTCACTTCACAGACAGCCGGGGAGTGGTCGGGCAACGTGTTTGACTTCTTCCAGCGCGCCTACGAGAAGATGAGGCAGGCGCTCAGGGTGCCGTTCAGACTTGACGAGAACAGCAGGCGCGTCGACGAGACACCTGCTCATGACGCACTCAGAGAGGCTATAGCAAATTGCCTCGTGAACGCCGACTACAACGGTAGGCGTGGCGTGGTGCTGCTGTGGAAGGAGGATGGGTTCCACCTGTCGAACCCCGGCGGGTTCCGCATCCCTATCGAGGATGCTTATATCGGCGGGAGCTCCGATCCGCGCAACGGCACCATGATGAAGATGTTCAACCTGGTCAATATCGGTGAGCGCGCCGGCAGCGGCGTTCCCAACATGGTGGAGGACTGGATGTCCTCGGGATACGGGCGGCCGGTGTTAAGTGAGCGCGTGAACCCCGAGCGCTCAACTATCTTCCTGCCGCTATCGGAATCTTCCAGTGACCGTGAGATTCGACCGGAAGATTCATGGTCCTCTCCTTCGAAGAGGAAGAAGGCCAGCAAGGAGGCTATCAAGAGGTTTCTGAAATTGAACGGAGTATCGAAAACTGCTGAAATCGCATCGGCGATAGGCATGGGGCACTCTTGGACAAGCGAGCTCCTAAAGGAGATGGTAGCCGATGGGGACGTTGTCGCCCAAGGCGAGGCTCGTGCAAGGCGGTACTCAGCAAATGGCTAGCTGCGATTGCGTTGGTTTCTGAAAGAATTCGAAAAGTAGACTAGATAGACTAATCATTTAGTCTATCTAGTCTATGAATTGGTCTATCGGGCTGATTTGGGTCCCCGCATGGGGGTCGTCGAGGGCAAGCTCGTCAATGGATGGTGGCCATTGTATTCGTCATTTCCCATAAGCCGCTCATCAGGCAAATTTGAAAATCAACCGATGAATCATTTGAAAAACAACCGACAAACCATTTGAAAATCAACCGATAGAGCCAAGAGCGCCTTCCTATTCATATATATGTATGCCTTCGTATTCCATATCGCAAAGAGGCTCGCGCGCGTAATCCATTACAGGATTAATGGAACAGCACGGCGCAGAGACGCAATTATCCTACAGCAAGGTTAATCAAATTAATCTTTACGCCAAAGCGAATAGTTGTAGCCCGAATTATCCAGGAATACACCCATTTTCGCGCTCTGAAGTAGGTAAACGACCACCCACCGTTCGGACATAATAGGAATACCGTTCGGCGATTGCCGGAAATAAAGCCTATTTATGGTTCAGTTTAAGCCAATAAAGGTTTACACTTTGAATCTATCTATAGGCACCAAGGGATACTTATGCCCTTTTTAGTGAGTCGTTAGGAAACGGTAAGCATATATGGTGGTCGGAACAGAGGAGAAGAGCAGTATGGGCACCACGGTTAGGAAGAAAGCAGCCGCGTTGGCGTTCGCCTTCGCGCTGGCGATATCGAACTTACGCGTGAGGGAACGTACGTCTTCTACATTCACGAGGTTACGCCCGCAGAGACCGACCGGATTTCTGGCGTCAACTATTCCGGCGCCTGGTACAGCGTGACGATTCCTGTGTACGACAACGCCGATGGCAAGCTGATTGCCGACGAGCCCAATATCAAGATGATCCAGGTTCGCGACGATGCGGGCGAGACGGTCGAAAACGGTGCCGATGTTGAGGTTGCGGCGTTCAAGAACCATTACAACGCAAACGAGGGCACCGCTCACATCGAGGGTGAAAAAGTTTACGAGAATGAGTCCGGTGCCAACGAGCTGATCGACAACAAGTTCACGTTTAAGATCGAGGCTTTGGGCGGGTATGCTACGGAGGACGGCGCTCCGGTCGAGGGTGCGGGCTACGCTATTGATGCCGCTGATGTGCCCATGCCGCAGAATCAGGCCGGCGATCCTGTCACCGAGGTGGGCAATGTGGGTAATCTCTTTGCCTTCCCCGACATCACCTTTGGTCCGAACACCGTGGATAAAACCTATGTGTATCAGGTGACCGAGGTTCGTGGCGACGAGGTCAACATGGAGTATAGCGGCGAGTCGTTCATTGTGACGATTGCCGTAACTGACGACGAGGTAGACGCCCAGGGCAATGCCATCATTGTCGCTACGGTTGCCTATCCCGAGGGTGGCGTGAGCTTTACCAACACGTTCGACCCCGATGATGCCACGCTGAACGGCGCCGACGCTTTGGGCGGCACTAAGGTCATCGACGGCCGTGATTTCAAGGCGGATGAGACCTTTGGCTTCACGCTCAGTTGGCCCGAAGCAACGCAGACCGCTATCGACAATGGCTTGATTGACGTGCCTACCGATACGACCGCGGATGCGACTGCCGCCACCGGCGGCGCATTCTCCTTTGACGAGATCACCTTTACCCGTGCGGGGACCTACGAGTTTATCATTAAAGAAACTTCCCACAACGGCGAGCCGCTGCCTGACACCAGCGCCGAGGGCATGACCTATGACCGCCATACCTGCAACGTCGAGGTGACGGTCGAACTGGGAACGGGCGCCGACGCCGGCAAGCTTGTAGTGACCAAAGTCGACTACGGCACCTACAACCAGCAGCCTGGTAATCAATTCACCAATACTTACGAAGCCGGCATGAACTACGGTGAGGCAGCCGGTGGCCTCGTGGTGGGCAAAACGCTCAACGGTCGCGCCATGACCGCAGGCGAGTTCGACTTCACCATTACTGGCGTGGATTCCGACATCGAGGGCGCCGTGACCGCCGAGGTTGCGAATCAGTGGTTGGGCGAAGGCGATAAATCGTTCTCCAACGATAGCAATTGTGCCGCGGGCGACGAAGACACCATGGCCAAGCTCGGCCTGATGAACTTCACCCAGGATGAGGCTGGCAAAGTATTTGTCTACGAGGTGCATGAGGTTATTCCCGCCGAGGGCTCTGCCGATCGTTTGGGCGGCGTGACCTACGACGATACCGCGTGGACGGTTGCCATTAAGGTTGTTGACGATCTTGACGGCACCATGCATACCGAGACCACCGTGTCCAACGGCACCGACTCCAAGACCTACAACAGCGACAACCTTGACACCGAGAGTGCTCCCAAGGTGACGTTCACCAACACGTACGGCGCTGAACCCACCACCGACGACGTGTCCGGTTCCTTCGCAGGCACCAAGACCTTCACCGGTCGCGACATGGCTCAGGGCGAGACCTTCGACTATACCCTCACGGGAGCAAATCAGTTCACGAGCGACGCGCTTGTTAACGGTGACGTGACCATCAATAGCACCGCCGCGAGCGTGAGCACTCTGGAAGATGGCGTTGCGGGTAGCTTCGGCTTCGGCGATGCAACGTTCAAGGCTGCGGGCACCTATGTGTTCAATGTGACCGAGACTATTCCCGGTAATGCGACCAATGCCGCTGTCAGCGATGGACAAACCGCGTATAACGATGCATCGGCCGAGGACAAGGCCAAGACTGGTTGGGAATACGAGGGCATTACCTACGACAGCCACGCGGGAACCGTGACCATCGTCGTGGATGACAACCTCAAGGGCGAGTTGGTTGTGACGAGCCAGTCGGCTACCGGCATGGAATTCTCCAATTCCTATACCGCCGAACCTGTGACCTTTGGTGTCGATGGGCATTGGGACTTTGCCAAGACCATCGACGGCCGTGACTGGCTTGACACCGACAGCTTCACGTTCCAGATAACTACGGCTCAGGGTACTCCTTTGCCTGACGGCGGCACCGATCTCCAGACCGGATACGGCAAGGTCGTAACCGTCGTTACGCCCGAAGCGGGTGCGGCTGACGGTGAAGAGGTGCCCTTCGACTTTGGAACCATCGAATTCGATTTCAACGACATGATTGGCATGTCTGAGCGTGAATTCAGGTACACCGTGACCGAGCAGCCGTCCACTGTCGCTGGCATTGCGACGTCCGGCGCGACGTACGAGATGGTTGTCACGGTGAAGGACAACGGCAGCGGTCAGCTTGAGATCGTGAGCTGGACGCTCACCCAGAGTGAGAACGACAAGGGCGAAACGCTCGATAATCCTGTCCAGCTGGGCGAGGACGAAACCGCCGTATTCACCAACACTTACTCTGCGGATACCGATGACGTTCTGTTCTCCGGGGCCAAGACGTATGTCGACAACTCGCGTCCCCAGGGAACCGATCAGCTTGAGACCGGCATGTTCACCTTCAAGCTCGAAGCGCTTGGCGGATACGTGACCGATAGCGGATCCGCCAACACTTTGACCATCGCTGCCGCCGATGCTCCGATGCCGGCAAACGCTGCGCAGGACGCGACGACCGTGACCGAGAAGAACGCCGAGGGCGCCTGGACGTTCCAGAACATCACGTTCACGCAGGATGACGACGGCAATACGTATCTCTATAAGATTACCGAGGTTATTCCCGATGACGCGGTGAACCAGGATGTCAATGGCGGACAGACGCGCTATGCGGACGCCAACGACGATGAAAAGGCGAAGGCGGGCTGGAAGCTCAATGGCATGACGTACGACTCCTCTACGTATGTGGCATCCGTTGCCGTTTCCACCACGACTGACGAACAGGCCCACACCGCGCAAATTGTTGCTACGACCACCTACACCAAGGACGGCCAGGAGTACACGGTGACGTCGGAGACCCCGCTTGCGTTCGCCAACTCCTACGACCCCGAGGATGCGGTGCTTTCGGGTGAAACTGCCATCAAGGGCACCAAGACCATGGACGGCCGCAATATCAATGATGGCGAGACGTTCACCTTCGAGCTCACCGCCGCTGATGAGCTCACCCAGGCTGCAGTTAACGCTGGTGTCATAACCATTGCTGACAACAACTGGCGAGCAACTACCGCTGCGGGCGACGGCTCCGCGAACACGGCCGACTTCGCGTTTGGCGATATCACCATCAATAACGTTGGCGTAGCCAGTGGCGACGGCACGTACACCTTCAACGTGCGTGAGATTCTTCCCGTGTCGAGCCAGAACCCCTATCAGGGTGTGACGTACGACACGCACGTGGCGACGGTTACCGTTACCGTGAGCGACCCCGAGACTGCGGGTGTGGGAAGCGGCAAGCTGACCGCCAAGGTGGAGTACAACAACGACACCGAAGGCGTTGTGACCGACGCTGACGCTGGTGAGACCACCAAGGCCGCGTTCACCAACAAGTACAAGGCCGATCCCACCACCGTTGAGGGCGACGCCGACGTGAGCTTCGATTTGACCAAGCAGTTCACCGGCCGCGATGGCAACGACTGGCTGACCACCGACAGCTTCACCTTCGAGCTGCGCGAGTGGGGCAAGGGTACGTTCAACGACGAAGAGCTGACGTTCTATCCGGACGATCCTGCCCAGGCTGCACCTATGCCCAAGGGAACTGCGGAGGGCAGCGAGACGGTTCAGGTGACTATCGACCGCACCGATCGCACCGACGTTGCCAATGGCATCGCGCCGATCGAGTTCGCGCCCATCACCTTTACCGAGGCTGGCGACTACAACTACACCGTGTATGAGGTTGTCCCCAGCGATGGGGATAAGATTCCTGGCGTCGTCTATGACGAGAGCCGTGTCATCAGCATCGTCGTGCGCGTGACCGACGACGGAAATGGCCAGCTCCATGCCGAGGTTTTGAAGCCGCAGGACGAGGAATTTGATTCCGCGAATGGCATCTCGTTCTACAACTACTATGCCGCTCAGTACAACTACGGTCCTGAAGGCACGCTCGACATCACCAAGACGCTCGAGAATCGCGCTATGACTGACGGCCAGTTCAGCTTCACCATCACCGCCACGGGCGACAACGCTCAGGCTGCGGCTGAGAAGCTGGGCATCCAGGACGGCATCTCCGTTGAGGTGACGGCTCCCGCCGCCAACGCGGGCGTGGCTGCTTCGATGAATGACAACCCGTTCGATAATCTGTGGTTCACGCATGAGGACCGCAACATTACCTACACCTATACGGTGGACGAGAACGGTGAGTCCAACGACAACTACACCTACGACGACGAGGTGTACACCGTTGCCATTACGGTGCTTGATGACAACACCGGCACTCTGAAGGTTCAGACCGTTGTGACCAACGCGGCAGGTGAAGAGGTTGTCAACTCCACCTCTTCTGCCGAGGAAGTGAATAAGGTTACGCTGCCGTTCGTCAACACCTACCAGGCGTCTGAGGACACCAAGAAGGTGGAGGCTGATATCAACGGAGCGACGACCGAGGTCAACGGCAAGGTGGTTGGCGTGGGCGATACGCTGACCTACACCATCCACTGGGTGAACGATGCCATGGATGAGAATGGCGTGCCGCAGGCTGCCACCGTCACCGTGACCGACGAGCTGCCCACGGGCATCGAGCCCGCCGAGATTCAGAATGACGGCGTGTACGACGATGCGACCCATACCATCACGTGGGAGCTTGGCGAGCAGGCTGCCGACGCTCAGGGCGACGTGACGTTCACCGCTACGGTGACCGAAGACGCCGTGACTGTTGACGGCATGACCAACGACGCCACCATCGAGGTGGGCAACGACGAGCCCAAGACCACCAATGAGGTCACGGTTGACGTGCCCGAGAAGTCCGTCGAGGAGGCCGGCGACCATGTTGATGGCGAAATCCAGGTGGGCGATAGGCTGACCTACACCATCGAGTACGCGAACAACACCGACGCGACATCCGACGTGACGGTTGTCGACCAGGTGCCCACGGGCATCACGGTTGACCAGTCCACTTTGGGCGGCGGCACGTTTGACGAGGACAGCAACACCATCACTTGGGTTATCCAGAGCGTTGCTGCTGGCGATCGCGGTACCGTGTCCTTCACGGGCGTGGTGAACCAGTCCGCCGTGCACGAGGATGCGAACCTTGACAACAAGGCTTCCATCAAGGTGGGCGAGAACGGATCCGAGTTCTGGACCAATACCGAGCCTGTAACCGTGGGCTCTGGCGAGCTGACCATCTCCAAGGAGATTACGCTCACCGCTGACCAGGGTACCGAGATTGACGAGAACAAGGAGTTCACCTTCACGGTCAACCTCAAGGACGTTGCCGGCAACGCGCTTACCGACACCTATAGCGTGACGTATCAGCGTGCGGCCGGTGCGGAAGACGGCACGCTCGCCTTCGATGCTGACGGCAATGCGACCGTGATGCTCAAGCACAACGAGTCCGTGACCATCAAGAATCTGCCTGAGGGCGCGACCTATACGGTGACTGAGGCTGGTACCGCGGGCTATACGCCCGACGAGGCGAGCAAGACCGGAACCATCCCCACGGGCGATGACAACGCATCGGTCGAGTTCACCAATACCTACACCGCCGACAAGTACGAAGGTGTGCCCGTGGGCTTCGAGCTCACCAAGGAGTTCACGAAGCACGAATGGACCGCTGACTATAGCTTCCAGTTCAAGCTGACCGGTGTGGATAAGGATGGCAACCCCGCTCCGCTGCCCAAGGCTGACGAGGATGCTGGTGTGACGGTCGACGGCGACGCTGCCTACAAGACCGTGGCTGGCCCGCAGGAGAGCGGTTCGGCAACCTTCAACTTCGGCGAGATCGAGTACACGAAGGCCGGCGTCTACACCTACACGGTGACTGAGGTTGAGCCCGATCACGACAGCGAAGCGTACAACCCGGGTATCGACTACTCGAACAACGAGGCAACGATTACCGTGACCGTGACCGACCGTGACCAGTCCGGCGCGTCCATGGGCGCTCTGTCCGCATCGGCAAGCGTCGAGAAGGGTCTGTTCACCAATGAGTATCGGACCGGCTTCATCACCGTTGACGCGGTGTGCGGCCTGGACGTCGTGAAGAACATGACCGGCCATGCCATCGGCGCCGGCGACTTCACCTTCATGATGGAGGGCGCCGACGATGAGTCCATTGCGCGCATGAACGATGGTGATCCGGTCGAGTTCGCCACTGCTGGTGCTGATCTTGGCACGGGCGCGGATGACAACACCGCAACCGAGACCGTTGAGCCCAAGACCGACATGATGTTCGGCATCGATGACGTTGGCCATACTTACACTTATAACGTGTACGAGGTCATCCCCGAGGGCGCGGTTGACAATGGCGACAACACGTGGACGCTCAATGGCGTGACCTATGACGGCACGCAGCACACGGTTGCCTACGACGTGACCGAGAACGGCCGCGGCGGCCTGCTTGTGGAAGTGTTCGTGGACGGCAAGAGCTGCGGCTACGTCACCGGCTCTATCGCAACGCTTTCGCTGACCGAGCAGCCGACTATTACCTTCAATAACAGGTACGACGCTGGCGATATCACCGTCGGCGGCGAGGATGGCGTTGAGTTCGTAGGCGGCAAGGAACTTGCCAACCGCCCGCTGGAGGACGGCGAGTTCACGTTTGACGTGTATGACGCCAATAACGGCTGGGTCACCAGTGGCACGAATGCTGCCGATGGCACCATCACGTTCGGTGGCATCACCTACGACATGGCCAAGCTGAATGCCGATAGGGCAAACGACGTGGCCACGGCGACGACGAACGACGACGGCTCGACGGTGTTCGAGTACATCTACAACATCGTTGAGGACCAGTCCGACTTCGAGATGGATGGCATCAGCACCACCACGCCGAGCATCAACGTGACGGTTCAGGTGACCGATGACGGCAAGGGCAACCTTACCGCTCAGGTCGTCACGCCGGTCGAGGATATCCAGTTCAAGAATATCTACGGCAACGGCGAAGGCGGAACCTACGAGAGCAATCTCACCGGCTCCAAGCTGTACGTGAACAACGGGCTTGAGAACGCTCCCGACATCGAGGGCCTCTACACCTTCACGGTGACGGTGCCCGAGGGCGCTCCCGAGCCTGAGCTCATGAGCGCGAACAACGACGCTGACGGCAACGTTGACTTCGGCGTGATTGAGTTCACGATGGACAACGTGTTCACCGAGGCGGACGCGTACGACGAAGACGGCACGCGCACCAAGACGTTCGAGTACGTGGTCACCGAGTCCGGCAACGTGGAAGGCGTGGACAACGACTCCATGGATATCCGCACCATCACCTACACGGTGACGGATATGGGCGACGGCAGGCTTGATGTCCAGAAGACGCCTGCGCCTGATGCGCGCGAGGGCAAGGACTTCACGTTCACCAACACGTACGACGTGGATCCCGAGGATTCCAGCCTGACGGGCGACGGCGGCTTCAGCATCACCAAGACGCTGAACTCCAACACCAGCCGCACGCTGAGCGACGGTGAGTTCAGCTTCACGCTGACCGACGTGGCAACCAAGGAGGTTGTTGCTACCGCCACCAACGCCGCCGACGGCACGGTGAACTTCCCCGCTATAACCTTCAACGAGCCCGGCACGTACAACTACAGGCTGGAAGAGGTTAAGGGCGACGCTCCTGGCGTGACCTACGATACCGACTGGTATGGCGTGACGGCATTCGTTGAGGATAACGGCGACGGTACGCTCGGCGTCGAGTGGGTCATCGAGGGCGTTGAGCCCGGCGCTCCTGTGGTGTTCGAGAATACCTACGAGGCCGATCCGTCGAGCATCACGTTCGGTGCGCTCAAGACGCTGACCGGTCGTGACATGGTTGAAGGCGAGTTCACCTTCGAGCTGACCGACCCGGAGGGCAATGCGGTTACCGCCACCAACACCGCGACGGGTAGTGTGGTGTTCCCGACGGTCGAGTTCACCGAGGAGGGCACCTACGAGTACACGGTGTCCGAGGTTCTGCCCGCAGATGACGATGCTGCCACCGAGGGTATCCAGAAAGACGGTGTGACCTACGACGAGAAGATTTGGACCGCGACGGTTACTGTGGTCGACAATCCCGAGACGGGCGTGCTCGAGGCCACGGTTAACTACGGCAATGGCACCAAGCTTGCCGAGTTCCACAACACCTACGTGGAGCCCGAGGAGCCTGTTGCTCCTGCTCCCGAGGAGCCGGCGGCCGAGCCTGAGGAGCCCAAGTTCGCTCAGACGAACGACTCCACGCCGTGGATGCTGATCGCCGGCATCGCCGTGATCGCTGCCGCAGCCGTGGCCGTGGGCGCCATCGGGCTGCTCTGCACCCGCCGCCGCTAAGGCACACGCGGCAGGGCCGGACGCGCCTCACCAGGCGGGCGCCGGATGACGTTTCGCCGAGAGATTGCCTGCCGGCAGCCGCGCGGGCGTGAGCGAGCGGTCCCATAGCGAGCCTTCAGCAAGGCCCGCGCCATAGCAAGCAAGAACCCCGCTCCGGCGGGGTTCTTTTTGTGCGTATAACGGCAGAACTCGATTCCTTATGGCATGCATATGCATGCCTGTGTCCCTAAGAGTAAAAACGCAAAGTAATGAGCAGAATGAACTTCGCAAGAGTAAGAAGCATCGGATATTGCGAAGTTTGAGAATCGTCTGGGTTCGCAATAAGAGTCTGTGGATGGCGGTCAAAAAATGCAGATACGGTACGCTTGCTTTGAGCGGATGATAAGTAAATCATTACAGCAATGACCGATATCTATCCCGAAAAGATCTCGGAAATATATCGGAATTTCGAGATATATATCGGAATTCCGATATAATGTCGAAAATTCCGATATAAGACAGGATGGCGATGTCATGGCTGAGATTCCTGCGAAAGAGTCCCTCACTATAGAATTTAAGAGCGACAGAAAGACCATTTCAGATAACGTAATAGTTGAAGAAGTGGTTTCGTTGGCGAATACCGATGGCGGAAGTTTGTACATAGGGGTAGAAGATGATGGGGAGGTTACGGGTGCGCAGCCTCAGCATCGCAACCCCGTTCAAATCATGGCGCTCGTTGCGAACAAAACTGTACCATCGGTTTCGACGAGAGTTCGCATTATAGATGCCGACTTGCCGGTGTTGTGCATAGAGGTTCCGCGCTCTCAAAGCGTAACGGCCACTGCATCGGGGAAAATCCTAAGACGCCGACTCAAAGCGAACGGCGAACCTGAAAGCATTCCCATGTATCCCTATGAGATAACGACACGCTTATCTGATCTGGGGAAACTTGATTTTTCTGCTCAGCCTGTCCTCGATTCGAGCAAAGAAGACTTCAGCGCCCTTGAGCTGGATAGACTTCGAGGCATAATAGAATCGTATGCGGGTGGAGAGAAGAATTTGCTTGAGCTTTCAGATGATGAGCTCATGAAGGCGCTAAGGCTTACGACGTCGGTTGGGGAAGATGAGGTTCCTACGCTAACGGGAATTCTGCTGATTGGCAAAAAGGAATCTATATCTCAGCTGGTTCCTACGGCAGATGCGGTGTTCCAAGTTATGCAGGGTACGGATGTCAAAGTTAACACCGAATATCGGGCGCCACTTCTCGCAACGATCGAAGCGATAAACAAGGCAATCGAGCCATGGAACCCAATCACTGAGATTGCCCTAGGGTTATTCAATGATCCTGTTCCAGCATTTGACCGTCGAGCGATTCGCGAAGCTCTGGTGAATGCGTTTGGACACAGGGATTATTCGGTTTTGGGAAGAGTCAGGGTGCTTATTGACGACGCAGGCCTCACTATCTCCAATCCGGGCGGGTTTGTTGAAGGCATATCGATTGAGAACCTCTTGACCGCTGATCCACACGGGAGGAATCCCTGCCTGATGGATGCGTTGAAGCGTGTCGGATTAGCTGAGCGTACGGGCAGAGGCATTGATCGAATTTTCGAAGGATCATTGCGATACGGCAGGCCTCTTCCCGATTACTCCGATTCCACAAGCGGGAAAGTGAGTCTATTTATCGCTCGAGGCAATCCCGATGTGGAGTTTATAGAGATGATAACGAGGGAGAGCGAACGTACGGGTTCGCAGCTGTCTCTCCAATCGCTGCTTGTCTTGGATGCTTTGAGAAGAATGCGGAGGGCGGAGTATGTCACGCTCAAAAACGCTTTAGACATCCAGAGTCCTCGACTGCGTCAAGTGCTGGAGAACCTCATAGAGTTTGGCCTGCTAGAGGCGTCGGGCGCGGGGGAGCGTCGGACGTATATGTTGAGTTCTCGAGTGTACAAAATGACGGGAAAAACGAAAGGGTACGTTAGGCAAACCGATATAGATAAGGTTCGATACCCGGAGCTGATTATGAAACTTGCAAAACAGCAGGGGAGAATCACCACGTCGGATGTTGTGGATCTGCTTCATCTTGACAAAGAGAGGGCATATTACGAGATTAAGAAGCTCATAAAAGAAGGGAAACTGAAGAAGGCCCAGGATGGTCCAAAAGCTTTCTACATCCCAAGGTGACAATAATTGAGGGATTTGCTGCGCTACGTCGATGGGTCGTGCAAAGACCGCCGTCTGTCTCGAAAAGATCTCGGAAATATATCGGAATTTCGAGATATATATCGGAATTCCGATATAGGTGTTCGAGATAGGGAACGGAGACGGTTGGTTTCCCAAGTGTTGTCAGGGGTAATGAGGTTGCCGACGGGCGCTGCCGGCTTTCGAGAATTCCTGATTCATTGGGCGCGGCGGGCGTACTCGTTGCGGGGTCGTATATACTTGCTGAAAGCCCTCCAGGCGGTCGCGCCGAAGCGCGAGGTTGCTTTGCTGGAAGGCGAACGCAACTGGTATGAAGTTTCGCCGGCAGTGCGGTCAATCGCGGTGCCGAGCGCCAACAGTAAGGAGTCATCGATGTCCGAGAACACCGTTGAAAACGAAGTTATGGAAGTGCCCGAGATTGACGAGGAGCTGGAATCGCTGCTCATCCAGGTGATCGAGGAGGCGCGCGGCAAGATGGAGCAGGGCGAGGTGTTCCCGCCGTTCACCGCCGCCGTGGTGGGCGACAAGCTGTTCACCGAGACGCACGAGGGCACCATCGACGAGTGCTTCGACTCCGCGCGCGATGCGGTGCTCAACGCTGCCGGCGCACGCCTGTACGCGTTCTGCTATGACGGCTACATCGACACCGACGAGGGCGACAAGGACGCCATCATCGCCGAGGGCGGCGTCGCGGGCGATGCGCAGGCCGTGGCCGTGGGCATGATGTACGCGGTTGACGAGGAGGGCGCCGTCACCGATTTCGATGACGAGGTCGTCTACATCGCCGAGACCGATAACTTCCTGGCCGATGCCGAGCCTGTCGCCAAGGACGAAGAGGCCGCTGAGGACGAGGGCGCCGAGGAGGACGAGGCGTAGGCTTCGATAGGACGTGGGACGCAGGCCCCGATAGGACGTGGGACGTAAGCCGCGGTAGGCGTGGGCGCTTCCCCAACCAAGCGAAGATGCACGTCAGTTATCCAGGGCGCAATCTTCGCAATGGCATTCCGCCATCAACAACAAGGCCGTCAGCCAAAAGCTGACGGCCTTTTGTGTGTGGGTAAATGGGCTATTAGAAACGGTCTCGGCTGACTGCGCCTTAAGAATCAAGCGCATACTTCATGATGCGACGTGCGGTATCGAGGCTGACTTTTGAGGTATCGTTTTTATTCAAATACGCATACACGTTGCCCATGTTGAGCCCAAGATCCTTGCAGAGCCTATAGCACGTTACGCCTGACGCCTGAAGCGCAGCAACGGTTTTTTCGCGCATGAGCCCGGCGATTCTGCGCTCATTGGCCACACCGTGTTTTGCTGCCTGGTATGCCAGCCACACCTTCTTGAAGCGGGAGTTATCGGGCAAGGGGCCAAAAACCGCAGCAAGAGCCTTATCGCTGTTCGGTAGCGACGGACCTATTGCGGCGCGCGCCTCCTCACAAAGCTGTTCGACCCATGTTCCACCGGCCAGGGAGGTGACATGCGAAAACTTGTTTTGGGCGGATGCGTAAAGAACGACCGCTTCTGCCGCACGCGGGGAATCGTGCAGCGCCGCAGCAAGCAGCTTCTTGAGATTAGATGTTTCAAGCCTGGTCAGCTCTCTGCAATACGATTTAAGAAACCCCTTGAACGTTAAATTCATTTTCTGTACTCCTTGCGATACTCCTCATAAACAGAAACCATCTCTTCATATCTGCGAGGAGAAAGGGCGGACGCTTTGGCTTCGTTATCGTCATAAACAAGACAGTCAAGTAAATCCCAGTTGACCTGTTCTAAAAATGCTTCGCTCGTCAAGTCAGCTATATCATTTGGCCTCCATCCATACAGTTTCATAACTGCAAGGTCTTCTATGGACGGGGTCTTGAAGGCCACTGTTGCTGTTTTCACGGGAATATCAAGGAGCCTGTCTTCGAAGTTGTAGGGAATGGAATCCATGTATGCCATGACGGCTCCATTCACTTCGGGATAGTGGGAGATGATTTCACGCAGACGCTCATCGACCATGAATACGTCTATGTCATGGGTGGAGGGGCGTGATGTGAGGTCACGTAGTACAAATGCTCCTCCGCCAACAATGACTACACAGGGCTTTTTATCGGGTGTAACACTTTCAAGTGATAAAGACGCTTCTTCGTCGATTAGCTCAAGAATGTGAACGAGATTACCTTTATTCATGAGAACACCTTATTATTAATCATCATCAATAATAATATATATTATAGCATGAGAGAAGGCGTGTGTTTGCAGCGTTGCGGGAAACACAATGTGTTGCATGGTGATTCTTCAGCGGAGAGGATTGTGATGCCCGCAAGAAACCGGCAAGGTTTTGAGGGGAAATCGGCAAGGTTTTGCGTACGAACTGAGGGAACCCCTGTGCAGTTTCTTTCGAGGGGAAAGGGACAATCCCGCAAGATTTCATAGACGCGCTCCGACCCATTCTGCATAGTTTGCGCCGCAAAAACAGAAGCCGTTGGCAAGGGTTTGGCAAGGTTTTCAGGCTAGCATGGTGTTCAAGCGAAAAGCGCATTTGCCGGCGCCGTTCCGTCAAAATGCGATGACCGCAACGCGGTTGCGATTGCCGCAGCGTGTCGACGCAATCGCAAAGCCTAAATCGCGATCTGCGTGAGCGCGACCTTTTGCCGGATGGCGCGCCCAATGCGCTTTCGCTGCATCGTGAATAAGTTGTGACGCATCCGCGGATGCTTGAAATACTGTTTGCGCTGGTGGGAAGGTGCTGCTATTATGGGCAAGTTTCCTGTTCCGGGCAGATGCCTTCATGCGACCCGGAACCGTAAGTCCAGAGGAGGTGACATAATGAAGGCTTATGAATTGCTGTTCTTCGTCGCACCGAACATTGACGACGAAACCCGTCTCGCAACCATGAAGCGTATCGAAACCACCATCGCCCAGGGCGAAGGCAAGATCGATAACGTCGAGGATTGGGGCAAGCGCAAGCTCGCCTACGAGATCAACGGCCTGAACGAGGGCAACTACACCCTCATCGATTTCCATGCTGATCCCGCCAACATCGCGGAGCTCGACCGCGTGCTGCGCATCACCGGCGCGGTGGTTCGCCACAAGATCGTGCACCGCAGCGACCGCGACTAATTGCGGCCGCCCATCGGATTGAGCGAATGCTCTTAGATGCTTCAAGGAATGAGGAAGAACAATGAGCATCAACAAAGTGGTCATATCGGGAAATCTCACGCGCGACCCTGAGCTGCGCAGCACTGCCAACGGCTTTCCGGTCCTTGGCTTCGGCGTTGCGGTGAACGATCGCCGTCGCAACCAGCAGACCGGCGAGTGGGAGGACTACCCGAACTTCATCGACTGCACGATGTTCGGCACCCGCGCCGAGAGCGTGGCCAAGTTCCTGAGCAAGGGCTCCAAGGTGGCCATCGAGGGCAAGCTTCGTTGGTCCCAGTGGGAGCGCGACGGCCAGAAGCGTTCCAAGATCGAGGTTGTCGTGGATGAGATTGAGTTCATGA
Organism: uncultured Slackia sp.; assembly: GCF_944321625.1. Lineage (GTDB taxonomy): Bacteria > Actinomycetota > Coriobacteriia > Coriobacteriales > Eggerthellaceae > Slackia. The sequence continues at coordinate 58,507 of NZ_CALUMA010000117.1, read as the reverse complement.
GCCGCGGTGGCGGAAACGGCGACGGCGGTTTCGGCGGCGGTTACCAGGGCGGATACAACGCCGGTGGCTATCAGGGAGGCTACAGCGCTCCCCAGATGCAGCAGGCGCCCCAATACGCGCCCCAGCCGGCTCGCCAGGCTCCCGCAGCGCCCCAGGTGGATACCTCCGTCTACGACGAGGACATCCCCTTCTAAGCCGCTCATCCGATACGGCATTAAGGATTAAGCATCGAAGCCAATAAGCGCTTCGCAACACGCCACCGGCAGGCGCCGGGCGGCGTCAAAGAGAGGAAATCAAATGGCTGAATACACCAAGCAGCCGCGCCGCAAGTACTGCCAGTTCTGCAAGGAGGACGTGCAGTACGTCGACTACAAAGACACGGCCATGCTGCGCAAGTACATGACTGACCGCGGAAAGATCAAGCCCCGCCGTGTGACGGGCGCTTGCGTCCAGCACCAGCGCGACGTTGCCACCGCTATCAAGAACGCCCGCGAGATGGCGCTCCTGCCCTACACGGTTCCTGCTGTGAGCGGCCGCGGCGATCGTCGCAACCGCTAAGGAGGCACCGATGAAGGTTATCCTGCTTACCGAGCTAAGGGGCAAGGGCGGCGAAGGTGACGTCGTCGACGTGGCTCCTGGCTTCTACAACAACTACCTGGGTCCTCAGAAGATGGCCATCCTGGCCACCAAGGGCAACCTGAAGCAGCTTGAGCAGCGCAAGGGCAACATCGCCAAGCGCGAGGAGAAGCGCATCGCCGACGCTCAGGCTCTGAAGGCCTCCCTGGAGGGCAAGTCCATCTTCGTCGAGGCTAAGGTTGGCGAAGAGGGCGTCCTGTTCGGCTCCGTGACCGCTGCCATGGTTGAGGCTGCCGTCAAGGCCGAGACTGGCGTCGAGATCGACCGCAAGCGTCTTGAGATGGGTGCTCCCATCAAGACCGCTGGCGCTCACACCGTGATCCTTTCCATCTATCGCGACATCAAGGTCGAGCTCGCTCTGACCGTCGGCGACAAGAAGGAAGAGGCCGTCGAGGAGCCCGTGGCCGAGGAAGCCGTCGAGGCTGTCGAAGAGGCCGTTGAGGCTGCCACCGAGGAAGCCGCTGAATAGCACTTCGCTCATAGGCATACGCTGAACCCAAAGCCCCGCATATTTCTATGCGGGGCTTTTTGCATATTCGTAGTCAAGCTGGGAAGGATGGTGTCGCGGCTCATGGACAAGGGTAAGGGGAAGATCATTATTGCGCCGGGCATCAATGTGTGGCCACACGAGCTTAAGACGGCAGAAGCTCTGGCGGAAGCGGGGTATGTCGTAGAGTTTGTACGCCGCAGCGAAGAGAAAAGGGCTCGGTCGGCGGACTGCATCATTAGAGGTGAACTATGGGAGATGAAGGCACCAACCGCTTCGAATATGAAAGCGGTTGAGAAGAATCTCCGTAAAGCGCTCAATCAGGCGCCACATGTTATCTTCGACTGCCGCCGTATGAAAGGTGTCCCTGATGCAGCTATTGAACGCGAGGTGCGTACATGTGCCGCTGGGCGCGTACGGGGACTGAAGTGCGTGTTGTTCGTGAACCGCAAAGGGAAAGTCGTTGACATTGGCAAAGCGTCTGATAATCTATAGCCAACAAAGCGCCCGAACGGTGAGTCATCACCTACCTCCGGCGCTTTCTTTGTGTATGGATACTGCAAGAAAGCACTCTTCACCTTGCAGCGTCCAAGCAGCAACGGAGGCGCATTGAACCATCTTGGGAGAGACAGAGTTCAAGCTCTCTTATAACTTGCATCACGGAGGAATCTTTCCATGGCGGAAAATAACGATAGGCGCAACCAGTCCCAGCAACAATCGACGCAGCTTCAGAGCGCGACCGGCCGTCCGCTGCCCAGCAACATCGAAGCCGAGAAGTCGGTGCTCGCTGCATGCATGCTGAACCCTGACGCCATCGACGAGGTGGCGACCAAGCTCACGCCGGAAAACTTCTTCCGCCCCGCTCATCAGCGTATTTTCGAAGGCATGCTGGAGCTTAATACGCGCCATGTGCCCATTGACCAGATTTCGCTCGCTGAGCGTCTTGCCGCCGAGGGCCAGCTTGAGGCCGTGGGCGGACGCGCCTACCTGGTCGAGCTCGCCAATAACACGCTCGCGCTTACTAACTGGAAGAGCCACACTGAGATCGTCAAACGCACCAGCGTCCAGCGCGACCTGGTGTATGCCTCCGTCAACATTAATGCGCTTGCCTACGACGCCCCCGACGACACCAACCAAACCATCGAAGAAGCCGAGAAGATGCTGTTCAACGTCACGCAAAAGCGCGTGTCGTCCTCGTTCCAGAACATCACCGATCTTCTCACCCAGGCATTCGACGAGATTGACGAACTGGTGAACAACCGTGCCCAGATGGCTGGCGTGCCCACGGGCTTCGCCGATGTGGATAGGCTGTTCTGGGGCCTGCGCGGCGGTGACCTGCTGATTCTTGCCGCACGCCCTGGCGTAGGCAAGACCTCTTTCGCGCTGAACCTTGCCACCAACGCCGCCAAATCGGGTGCCGCCGTGGCCATGTTCAGCTTGGAGATGGGCGCGAACCAGCTGGTCCAGCGTATTCTGTGCGCCGAGGCGCGCGTGAATCTGGGCAAGCTGCGCCAGGGTGACCTCACCGAAGGCGACTGGAACGCCATCATGAATGCTGCCGCCACGCTTTCGGGCCTTGAGCTGTATATCGACGACACGCCTGGTCTTACGCTGCTGGAGATGCGCGCAAAAGCGCGTCGCCAGCTGCGCGACAAGAAAAAAGGCTTGATCATCGTCGACTACCTGCAGCTTATGCAGCCGCCTTCGAACCGTCGCGACGGCAATCGCGCGGTCGAGGTCGCCGAGATTTCGCGAGGCCTCAAGGTGCTCGCCAAAGAGCTCAATATGCCGTTGCTCGCGCTTTCGCAGCTCTCCCGCGCTGTCGAGATGCGTGGCTCCAAGCGTCCGCAGCTTTCCGACCTGCGTGAATCTGGCTCCATCGAGCAGGACGCCGACATCGTCATGTTCATCGACCGAAGCATGGACGAGGTGGAGGCCGAAAGCGAGGGTCGCCCTGACCTGGGCACCGCCGAGCTTATTGTGGCCAAGCACCGCAACGGCGCCACCCGCGACATCACGCTGTCCTTCAACCCCGAATACACCAAGTTCGGCAACTATATCGACGCCTCGCAGCTGTAAGCAAGGTCGAACATGCGATAAGCCTTTATTGGCTTCGCCTGCCCTCTGCGCTGAAGGAGCGAGGGGCGGGAAACCACCCGCTACGCAGGTGGAGTGGGGATGTGGATTGAGGCGAGGCATTGCGTGGGCATGCCGTGCATGCGGGCATGGTAGACCTAGGCGTGGTGAACCTTTTTGCACGCGAGGAGTAGCGTGATACTTCGGCCGATTGAACAACGGACAAAAAATCGAGAATGTTTGCGTATGCATGACGCAAACGGTGGCTCATGGAGGGGTTTATCGGGAAATCCTCTCTTTGACGCCCTGAATATGGGGTATTTCGGGGCTGAATGCTGCGACGCGGCACAAACATTCTCGATTTTTCGACCCATTTTTGGAGAGCGCTTTTATCGACTGGATAATATATGAATACTCTTCAACAATTATGCATTAGTCTGAATATTTAGAATAGTAAGCCAAGGAGGACGCGTCTCCGTTAGTTCTGACGCGTTCGCCGCACATTGGCGCGGAGCGCGCGCCGCCGTGATACACTCGCTTTATGGGAGCAAAGCTAACATTCATCCATTCGGGCGACCTCCATTTGGGGGCGCCGTTTCGCGGGCTGCGAGCGCTTTCGCCCGCGTGGGCTCAGCGTCTTGCGCGCGCCATTCCCGAAGCGTATGACCGCGTCATTCAGGCATGCCTCGACAACCACGTGGACTTCCTGCTGCTCGCGGGCGACATGTTCGACACCGATAAACCCAGCTATGCGCACATGCGCCACTTCATGCGCGGGTTGGAGCGTCTGCATGATGCGGGAATTCCTGTATATATGATTCCGGGCAACCATGACCCGTATCCCAACTGGCACGACATCATCCCGCAGCTGCCAAGCAACGTGCGCATGGCCGGCTCCGATGCGCCGGAGTTCTTCCTCCATCGCGATGTCGACGGCGCGCCGTTGTGCCTGATAGCCGCGCGTGGCTTTTCCAATCAGGCATCCGACGGCTCCATCGCGGACGGCATGACGCGTGCGGCCGCCGCCCAGGCTTGCGGCTCCAAAGCTCCGTTCGCCGTCGGCATGCTGCATTCGGGCTTATGGATGGACCCGTTCAAGGCGCCCGTCACTGAGTCCAGACTGCTCAGCGCCGATATGGACTACTGGGCCCTGGGGCATATCCACATGCGCTATCTGGCCCCCGGCACCGATCCGCGCATCGCGTTCTGCGGCTGCATCCAAGGACGCGACATCAAGGAAACGGGAAGCCGCGGCTGCTATAAAGTCACCCTCGAGGAAGGTCTGCCCAACAAGCTCGAATTCATCCCTACCGCGCAGGTGGAATGGGAGCAGCTGTGCGTGGACGTGAGCGGATGCGCTGGCGTGGATGACATCCTGGCCGCATGCGTGCGCGTGATGTTCGACGCCAACGCCGCCGCCCAGTGCGAGGAGATGGTGGCCCGCGTGACCATCGGCGGCCCAACGCAGCTCTACGACGTGCTTGCGCGACCCGGCACGGTGGAGGAGATGCGCGCCGAGCTCAACGAGAGTTACCCGGCGTTCTACTGCGACGCCCTGATTAACGCCACCACGCCGCCGCTGGAGAAAGAGGGCCTGCGAGCTGCGGGTTTGTTCCCCGCTGCGCTCATCCGATCGGCCGAGAAGATGGTGGCGCCGCAAGACGATGCGCGGCTTGCATACCTCCAGGAAGAATTTGCGCGGCGCGGGCTTGCGCTTCCTCGCGGGGTGGACGGCATGTTGGACGATTTGACCGAGAGCGCCTGCGACATGTCGCTCACCTTGCTGGATGGGAGGGGTGCGTGATGGGCAAGTTCTATCTCAAGCGCATCCACATGCAGGCGTTCGGGCGGTTCTTCGACAAGACGGTGGGGCCGTTCGCGCCGGGCCTCAACGTGGTGTACGGCAAAAACGAGGCGGGCAAGACCACGCTAAACGCGTTCGTGCGTGGCGTGCTGTTCGGCTGGGAGGATGCGCGCGGGTCGAGGAACGTGTACAAACCCGCGTCCGCCGAGCGTTCGGGCTCGCTGATTTTTGAGAAACGAAAGGCCGCGCTTGCGGGCAAAGCCAAGGCGGGTGATTCCGTCGAGCTTTCGCGCGTGCGCAACGTTGACGGCTTGCAGGCAACACCCGATGACGCTCTGCGTATCGTGGCCGACATCGACAAAGATACATATAGCACCGTGTTCGCGCTCACCAGCGATGAGCTTCGCGGCTTGGGCGACGCGGGAGACATGACGTCGCGCCTGCTCACGGCGGGATCCGGCACTGAGGTGAGCCCTGCTCAGGCATTGGCGACCCTAGACGCGCGCATCGCAACCTACACGAGCCGCGCCGCTGCGGCCACGCATTCGTTCCCCAATCTGAAGCGCCAGCTTGATGCGTGCCGCGCCCAGCTGGCCGAGGCTCGCGAGGAATCGGACGCATTCAAGGAAGAGGACCGCGAACGCCGCGCCCTTGTCGCGCAGCGCGAGCGAACGGCCCTCGATCTTGCCGAGGCAAACGCGCGCACGGAAGCGCTTGCGGCGCTCAAGGCCGATCTTGAGCGTCTGGCGGCGCAGGAGGACGAGGCGCTGCGTCTGCGCGACGCGGCGCAGCATGAGGTTGACGCCGCCGACGCAGCGGTGCAGGCCGCAATCGGCGCCGGAGCCGCACGCATGACGGCGGCCGACGAGGCGGCCATCCGGGAGGCAATCGAGCGCGAGCAAGCGGCGCAGAACCGCCTCGCGCATCGCCTCGAGGCCGCGCAGGATGATTTCTCCGATGCCCGCGCCCGTTATGCGGCGGCAAGCGAACCGAAGGGCACGGCCTCGTCCAAGCGCACGCTGCCGTCGTTTTTCGTGGTGCTTGCGCTGGCCATTGCCGGTGCCGCCTGGGTTTTTGCGGGCACACGCATGGACAGCATGCCCGCCTGCATCGTCGGCTTCGTATGTATGGCGGCGGCGGTCGCGGTGGCCGTGGCGATGGTCGTGATGGCGCGTCCGAAGGCGCGCGCCGCTCAGGATTCCGCCGACGCCGCCCATCGCGACATGATGGAAAAGAAGAGCGTCCTCGAATCGCGCGAGGCCGAAGCGCTCGAACAGGACATGCGCATCGAGAAGGTGCTGAAGTCGATGGGCCTTGCCGAGGCGGGAAGGTCGCTGCGCCGTGCGATTGAGCTCGTCGACGCCGCTCACGCGGCTCGCACCGCCCACGAGACGGCCGTCGCCCGCTTGCGGGAAGCCACGGCCCGCCGCGATTCATTCGCGCGCACGGCGGAAGAGTGCCGTGCGCGGCAGACGGCCTGCCTCGAGGAATGCGGGTTCGACGCCGACGCCTCCATGGTCGACGTCGAGGCGCAGGCGGTATCGGCCGCCCATCGCCGCGACTCTCTGACCGAGCAGCTTGAGGGTCAAAACCGCCGCATCGGCGAGCTCAACCAGATTCTTGCTGCCGCCGAACATGACAATGACCTGGATATTCTCAAAACCGAGCGCGCTCAGATCGTCACGCGCCAGCACGAGTCGGGCGTGGAGCTCGCGCGGCTGCTGCTGGCTCGTCGCATGATGGTCGAGGCGATCCGCACCTGGGAGGGCGAAAGCCAGCCCGAGGTGTACGCGCGCGCCTCGGAACTCCTGTCGCTCATGACCGACGGCGCGTGGGAGGGCGTGCGCACCGACGAATCCGGATCGGTGTGCGCGGTGGACGCCGTGGGCCGCGCCTGGGAGCCGCGCCTGCTGTCGCTGGGCACGTGCCAGCAGCTTTACCTCGCGCTGCGCATCGCTCTGCTCGAATGCGTGGAGCAGGTGGGTGCCAGCCTTCCCGTGCTTGCCGACGATATTCTTGTGAATTTCGACGACGACCGCCGCCTCGGAGCGGTGCGCGCTCTGGCCGAACTCGCGCAGAAACGCCAGGTCATCGTTTTTACCTGTCACAAGGAAGTCGTCGATTTGATAGCCGCATATACTAAGGATTGCAAGATTTTGGGGTTATAATCAACAGGTTGTCGAGCGTGCGGCATTTTGCGCGGCTCCGCTGCGACGGGCTTTGTCCCGCCCCGCGTCACCGCTTTGGCGAACCCGGCTTGTTCCGGGCCTTCGCGGCAAGCCTCTGGCCTCCGCGTTTTCGCCGCCGTTCCGCGCGTTCGAACCCATGGCCATGTGTTTTCGGCCATCATGGTTCAACATATGGAAGAAAGAGAGACGAACATGCCTAACGTGGTGTTGGTCGGAGCCCAGTGGGGTGACGAAGGCAAGGGAAAGGTGACCGACCTCATCTCCCGCGACTTCGACTACGTGGTGCGCTACCAGGGCGGAAACAACGCCGGCCACACGGTGATCCACGGCGATAAGAAGCTTGCGTTGCACCTTATTCCGTCGGGCATCATGTACGAGCACGCGGTGCCGGTCATCGGCAACGGCGTGGTGGTGAACCCTCAGGTTCTGGTTGAGGAGATGCGCATGCTGGAGGGCGAGGGCCTGTCCTGCGAGCGTCTGAAGATCTCCTGCGACGCGCACGTGATTATGCCCTACCACATCGAGCTGGACAAGGCGTCCGAGTTCAAGCTGGGCAAAAACGAAATCGGAACCACCAATCGCGGCATCGGCCCGTGCTATCAGGACAAGGCCGCCCGCAGCGGCATCCGCATCCAGGACCTGCTGGACGAGCACGTGTTCCGCATGAAGGTGGAGGCCGCGCTCGAGGTGAAGAACGCCATTCTCGAGAAGGTGTACGGCAAGCGCACGTTCACCGTGGACGAGATCTGCGACGCATACCTGCCGTATGCCGAGGTCATCCGTCCCCACATGGCTGAGACCGCGCAGCTTCTGAACAGCGCGCTGCGCGAGGGCAAGCACATCCTGTTCGAGGGCGCGCAGGGCACGCTGCTCGACATCGACCACGGCACGTACCCGTTTGTGACCAGCTCTTCGTGCTGCGCGGGCGGCGCGGCCACCGGCTCCGGCGTGGGCCCTGCCGCCATCGACCGCGTGCTGGGCATCGAGAAGGCCTACGTTACGCGCGTGGGCGCCGGTCCTTTCCCCACCGAGCTGATCTACCCCGAAAACGGCGGCGAGGGCCAGGACGCCATCGACGGCGACCTGATGTGCGCCGAGGGCCACGAGTACGGCGTGACCACCGGTCGTAAGCGCCGCTGCGGCTGGTTCGACGCGGTCATCGCGCGCTATGCTGCCGAGGTCAATGGCCTCACCGACATCGCGCTGACCAAGCTCGACGTGCTTTCGGCGTTCGACGAGCTCAAGATTTGCGTGGCGTACGAGTGCGACGGCAAGACCTACGATTACTTCCCCATGCAGCAGAGCGTGCTGTTCCACGCCAAGCCCGTGTACAAGACCATGCCGGGCTGGAAGGGCCAGGACATCACCAAGGCCACGTGTTTCGAGGAGCTGCCGCAGGCCGCGCAGGATTACGTGCACGAAATCGAGCGTCTGAGCGGCGTGAAGGCCACCATCATCTCGGTTGGCCCCGACCGCGACCAAACCTTTATGAGGGGCTGGTAGGAATGAATGTTCTAGTACTTGGTTCTGGCGGGCGCGAGCATGCGCTGACCTGGGCTATCTCTAAGTCGGCGTGCTGCGGCGAGCTGTTCGTGGCGCCCGGCAACGGCGGTACGGCTGCCATCGCGCAAAACGTCCCCGTGGACATCGAGGACTCCGAGGCCATCATCGGCTTCGCGCGCGACCATGCCATCGACCTGGTGGTCATCGGCCCCGAGGCTCCGCTGGTGGCGGGCGTGGCCGACGCGCTGCGCGAGACCGGCCTTCTGGTGTTCGGCCCCGACGCACAGGGCGCGCGCCTGGAAGGCTCCAAGAGCTTCTCCAAGGAATTCATGCTGGCGCACGATCTTCCCACCGCGCGCTACAAGAAGTGCACCTCGCAGGATGACGCCATGGCGTACCTGCACGAGGTGGGCGCTCCCATCGTGGTCAAGGCCGACGGCCTGGCTGCGGGCAAGGGCGTCGTGGTGGCCGAGGCTATGGAAGACGCCGAAGAGGCCGTGCGCGACTGCTTTGCCGGCGATTTCGGCGAGGCTGGCTCCACCGTGGTCATCGAGGAGATGCTCGAAGGCCCCGAGTGCAGCATGCTGGCGTTTCTGGCGGGCGGCAAGGCGCTGTGCATGCCGTGTGCCCAGGACCACAAGCGCGCCTACGACGGCGACCGCGGTCCCAACACCGGCGGCATGGGTGTGTATTCCCCCGTGCCGTGCGTGACACCCGAGCTTGAGGCGCAGATGCGCTCCATCATGGAGGCTGCTGCGGCCGCAACCGCCAAGGATTTCGATGAGCCGTATCGCGGCGTGCTGTACGGCGGCTTCATGCTGACCGCTGAAGGCCCCAAGCTGCTGGAGTTCAACGCCCGCTTCGGCGATCCCGAGACGCAAGTGCTTATGCCGCGCCTTGCCAGCGACGCGCTTGACGTGTTCGAGGCCGTGGCCAAGGGCAACTTGGACGGCGTGCAGCTTTCCTGGCGCTCCGAATGCGCCGTGTCCGTGGTGCTTGCCAGCGAGGGCTACCCCGGCAAGTACGAGAAGGGCAAGGTCATCCTGGGTATCGAGGAGGCCGAGGCGCTCGACGACGTGATCGTGTTCCATGCCGGCACTGCTTTCAACGCCGATGACGAGCTCGTGACCAACGGCGGTCGTGTTCTCAATGTGGTCGCTCTCGCCGATACGTTCGAAGAGGCGCGTGAGCGTGCCTACGAGGCGTGCGACAAGATCAACTTCGAAGGCAAGCAGTACCGTCGCGACATTGCCATGCGCGCGATCAACGGCTAACGCGCCGGAACGGCTTAATCGGTGAACGATAGCTAGGCTGCCTTTTCACCCCGGTTGATTGCATCTTTGCATATCGGCCGGGGTATTTTTGTGGCATGGATTCGCATGTGCAATGCATGCGACGTCGCGGCGCCCGCACGGTCTTTCCTGCGCAGAGTGTCTGGGATGGTTGGAAATCGGCCTCGAACATGCAAGGCGCAGCTGCGGCCCCATAGTTTTGTCGTGACGTGGGTGCGCGAAGGGCGTCGGTGCGCTATGATGCAGGGTCGTTGTCATCAAGTTTCGCCTACGTTGCGCAGGCGAGTTGAGAATAAGATAGAGGTATCAAGCTGAATGCTGAGCGAACGACTTCTTACGCGCGCGGTGCGCTACTGCGCCGATAGTTTCATGAAAATCGAGCCCTGCCAGGTGGAACGCATCCCCGGCCCCAAGCCTGGGCAGCCGTACATGCTGTACGCGCACATCCCGTTCTGCGAGCGCCTGTGCCCGTATTGCTCGTTCAACCGCTTCCCGTTTTCCGAGAAGCGTGCGGTGCCGTACTTCAAGAACCTGCGCCGCGAGCTCATGATGGTGAAAGAGCTGGGCTACGATTTCGACTCGCTCTATATTGGCGGCGGCACGCCCACCATCATGCTGGACGAGCTTTGTGACTTCATTGACCTGGCCAAACGCGAATTCTCTATCAAAGAGGTGTCGTGCGAGACCAACCCCAACCATCTGACGCTGCCGTATCTGGAAAAGCTCCAGGGGCGCGTGGACCGCATGAGCGTGGGCGTACAGAGCTTTGACGACGGCCTGCTCAAGCAGATGGACCGCTACGAGAAGTACGGCGACGGCAAGACCATCCTCGAGGCCATCAAGGTGGCCGCTCCGTATTTCAAGTCGCTCAATGTGGACATGATTTTCAACTTCCCCGCGCAGACCGAAGAGATTCTGCGCCGCGACCTGGAGATGGTGCTTGAAAGCGGCACCAGTCAGACCACGTTCTACCCGCTCATGGCGTCGCCCTCGGTGGAAAAGTCGCTGGCGCGCACGGTGGGCAAGGTGGATTACGACCGCGAGCAGCGCTTCTACGAGATCATCAGCGAAACGCTGGCGGGCGGCGAGAACGCTCCCTTCGAGCATGGTTCGGCTTGGACGTTCAACAAGCGCGAGGGCGGAAATGTCGCGCCCGAGGACGCTATGATCGACGAATACATCGTGGATTACGAGGAGTATCCTGCCATCGGCAGCGGCGGCATGACCTATCTGGGCGACACGCAGTACGTGAACACGTTCAGCATCCGCGATTACAACGCCGCCATCGAAAGCGGCCGCATGTCGGTGATGGGCAAGGCCACGTTTTCCAAGCACAACCGTATGCGCTATCGCTTCATGATGCAGCTGTTTGGCCTGCGCCTTGACAAGAAGCAGTGGCAGCGCGACTTCGGCTGCAGCGTGGCGGCCGGTCTGCCCATGGAGTACGCATTCATGAAGATGTCGGGCGCGTTCGACCGCGACGATGACGAATGCATCACGCTTACGCCCAAGGGCCGCTACATGATGGTGGTCATGATGCGCCAGTTCTTCATCGGCGTGAACAACCTGCGCGATCAGGCCCGCGCCGCGCTTCCCGAAGGCGAGCGTCAGCTCCTCTTCGGCAGCGGCTGCGCCGAGTGCAAATAGAATTTCATGGAATAAGCCGCATGCAACGAGGGGTTTCGTCTTTTGTTCGAAGCCTCTCGTTCTGCACTATTCGGTCGAATGCTCGATTTCGGACTGCGTTTGCAGTACGAAATCGTGTATTTCCTGGATGCTTGACGCTTCTTCAGCTTTCGCGCTCATACAGCAACACCTTCTCGCGCTCAATCGCTTTAGACAGGTTTTTATTCTTCAACTGATCAGATGTGATGACATCTACCGTACGACCCGTCATTTTCTCGATGCGCTTGGAAAAATGCACCAGGTCATGAAGATTGAAGCTGTGTGACCCGTCTAAGATAAGCCGAAGGTCTATGTCGCTTGTTGGGGTGGAATCACCTCGAGCGAATGAGCCAAAGAGATACACTTGTGCAATGCCTGGGTATTCCGCTGACACTTCTCGCACTGCTTCGCGAATTTCCTCTTGCGTAGGGATGCCAGGCCGATTGTCTGCTTTAAGGAGTTTCAGAATCTCCTCTATTTGAGTCTGAATGGTTTCAATGGTCTCTGAGGTAAATTCTTTCTCCCGCTGCGCAAGCCCTAGCTCGAGGAAATGTATGAACGCATCGGTCTTGCTCAGCCTGTGTTGCGCAGCGTACTCCTCGATAGGCTCAACGATTCTTGCGGGCAGACGAAGCGACAGGGGAACTCTCGTGTCCACGATATGGCGGTATGTGACCTCTTTGCGCATAGGAAATCCTCTCGCCGGGTGATGTAACACAATTGTATCACATCATGCGGAGAGAGAAAACGAAGGGGCGGTTTTGGAACCGCCTTTATGTGTCGGTACCGATGGCGCCGTTCGGGCGTCTCTTGCGAAACCGTGGAGCAATGCGTCGAACGTGGATGTCAATGCGGGGCGCTGGGGCGTGGGGCTCCGACGTATCCGAGGCTTTCCGTCCCAAGGGTAGGCCAAAACAGGCGTGCTATTTGGCGCTGCTGCCGCCCGCTTCGGCCTCGCCCTCATGGCGGGAGTCGTTGGCATCTCCTGCAACCAACATCTGCTCGAACATGGATCCCGCGGTTTGGAAATCGCTGGGCAGCACCACGGTGGAACCCTTTCCGCTTTCGGCGAATTTGCCCATCATGTCGGTCCACTGCGTGAACATGAACAGCTGATTGGCCTCCTGCGGAGTCACGCCCGATTCCTTGATGGTCTCAAGCGAATCCTTGATGCCAAGCGCGATGGCCTTGCGCTGGTTCGCGATGCCTTCGCCCGCCTTCTCCATGCTTTCGGCCTCGGCCTTGGCCTCGGTCACCATCTTGATGCGGTCGGCTTCGGCAAGGTCCTGCGCTGCTAGTCTGATTCGCTGTGCCGAATTGATCTGGTTCATGGAATCCTCGACTTCTTTGGGCAGCGCGATGCGCGTGATAAGGGTCGACACCAACGTGAAGCCATAGCCCGCCATCTGGGTGGATACGGTTGCATTCACGTCTTGGGCAATGTCATCCTTCTTGGCGAACACCTCGTCGAGCGAGTACATGGGGATAGCGCTTCGCAGGGCATCGGTGATGAAGTCCTTCATCTGGTCGACGGGTTCCTGCAGCATGTAGTAGCTCTTGTAGATGCCCGATTCCTGCGGCGAGTTGCCCAGCGCATAGTCAACGTGGTATTGCGCCGAAACGTCCAGGCCAATGGTCACGTTGTCCTCGGTCTTCACGTCTATGGTGAAGCCGTTTTTCATCGTGCGCAGGCTGACCGTGGCCGCCTTGCGTTCAAAGATGGGGATTTTCACATGAAAGCCCGCGCCTACGAAGCGGTTGAATTTGCCCAGCCGTTCGATGATCACGGAATGCTGCTGCTCGACGATGAAAAAGCCGTCTTTAACAAGCAGCACAATCACGACGAAGATGATGACGAACACGACGATGTTGCTAACGATGAAGGCTGTCATGGCGATCCTTTCCGCCAGGATGTCTGGCTGGTTGGCACATCGCGTTTTCCGCGGGCTGTGCATCTTGCGCCGTCGCGCTGGACAGGCATGCCTATTGTATATCGTCACGCACGGGCGAAGCGCGCGCCCTTTGTATCTCGCAATGCGCCCTTTCGTAAATTTTGCAGAAGCCCAATGCTGGCAGGTGAAATTTCTGAATCTTTTTTCTTGCACTATAGGAGGCGACCTGTTAAGATACTAACTCGCGTTAAGCGCAACCGGTCAGGTAGCTCAGTTGGTAGAGCAGGGGACTGAAAATCCCCGTGCCGGGGGTTCAAGTCCCTCTCTGACCACCATTAAAACGTCAGGTCAGCCCATTGTGGCTGGCCTTTTTTGTTGGTCAAACCTACAACGTGAACAACATTTTGACATAGCACAGAGCGCGTGTCCGTTCCGATTGTCGGGCCATGGGATAAAAAGTGCGTTCGCCCGGATTATTCACCGCTTACATTCAGTGGGCATGCGGAACTCTCTCCAGATGATTCCCGGCCAGTAGTCTTCAGGCTATAGATAAAACGTACATCTTGGGCATTTCACCAGGCACGGACGAACAGCATGTGCGACCCCATCTTCGGTGCCGGATGTTCGTAAAAATCAGCGGGCGGGTTCATAATACGGATGGATCCTTTAATTTTGGACAAGATTACAGGTTAGCCGGGAATGCTCTCGATATTTTGCTTGATGAACGTTGGGGCTGGGGCTAACCGGCCAATCTCTCTCTGTCTCGTCACGATAGGGCGTTTTCCCAGGAAAATCCTGCGGATAACTTTTCTTACGCCGATTCTGCGCTCGGCTAACCTGTAATGTTGTCCAAAAACCGAGGCACGGATCGCAAGTTCGATATAGGAAGGTGAAAGCAGGGGGTACGGAGCGGAGAGCGTCTCCGCCGCGCTCTAAAACCTTATGCGTCAATTGCTGCCTGAATCAGAGGGATTGTCGCAATGCGGCACCAAGGCTTGATATGATTCAAGTGCCGAGTGCCGAGTGCCGGGTGCCGAGTGCCGAGTGCCGCGCCTCCTCTGGGACGTGTGCCGAGGCGAGCGAGCGACTAACGCCAGGAACGGAGCTGTTATGGAATCGTACGCGCAGAACAATACGAGGGATATCGAGAAGGTTCAGCCGGTTGAGGCGATGGCATCTGAAAACGACTCCTCTTGCGACCGACCGCCTACTGAAAGAACGGCAGAGGATTACGCCAAGGCAATCGCGGGAATTCTCGGCATTGCCGCTGTGGTCATAGACCGCGCGCCAATTCCCGGGCCCGGAAAAACCGCAGCCTCCGGCGCGGCAAAAGTTGCTGCGGCTGCAATTCCCGCCATGCAAAAGGCGATTCCCAAGGTAAAGGATGCCGTTGAAAAGAACCCTGAGCTTGTGAATAAAGTGGTGGGCGTCGCCAAAGATGCCGGCTCGCATGCCGCCAAGGTTGCTCGCGATGCGGGGGCGGGCGCTGCCAAAGCGGCTCCTGGCGCGTTCGAAAAGGCTGGTCACGCGTTTGGCGGTGGATTCGGTAAAGCGCGCGAGACGCTCAAAGGGGCAGCGGGCAAGGCCGTCGGCGTTGCGGGCATCGCTGCCGGAGCCGCTGGTTCGGTTGCCCACGGCGCCGCCGCAAAGGTCAAAAATGCCGCAGCAGCGCGCGATGAGGAAAAGGCCCGCCGTGAAGCTAGGCGCGTGGTTTTGGAGGGCGCGGGCGTGCGCTTGACGCCCAAGAAGTTCTTCGAGAACTGGAATCAGCACGCATTTGTCGCCCAGTCGGGCGCTTCGACGGCAAGCGTGTCCACTGATGCTTTCGGTTTGCAATCGCAACCGCAAGGGCACGGAGCAGCATCCTCTGCGGGTTATCTCGCATATCCAGGCTGCTATGTGGTGCTCACGTTTGGCAAGGGGGTCAAGCAGGACGATTACGGCAAGTTCCGCGACGTATACGTGGGCGCATCCTCCAATATGGGCGTTGCCATTCGCGCGGATTTCATAGGTCTGGGCGATCCGGACGTGTATGCCGACGTGAAATACCAGCAGGATGTTCGCGTGCTGGTATTCCCCTGTGCTGAGGAAAACCTCGATCAGCTACGCCAATCGCTCATCGTTGCGCTCGACGCCGACGCGTCATACAACCGCGTGAGGGGATAGGATCAACGCCAGCAAAGGTGCCGAAAGGCGCCTCGACTCATGCGGCCGTATCAGAAAGTCGGCTCGGCTTATGCTTGCGGCGCTCCTTTCGCGCTGGCCTCTTTCGATTACGGTTTATGCCTGCCTCTTTCGATTACGGTTCGTGCCTGCCGCAAGGCTCGAATTCGACTGCGGCGGAGTCGGCCGCTGCCGCTCGGATGCCCAAAGATTCTGCCGCTCGAGCCCGACCATGGCGGAATCGGCCAGCCCGTAAAGGCTACGGTTTGCACCTGCCGCAAGGCTCGAACCCCTGATTGATGAGGTCTTGGCGGCTGCCCTCGTAATTCTGTCGGTTGTCGGGCTCGGTCTCCTCAGCCGAAGGACAGGTGGGGTAGTGGAACTTCATCGTGTTGGTATTGAGCACGTATGTGCCCTGCGCATTGCGAGCGGATCCATCGGGGTCGCTCGCGCCTGCGCCTTCTGATGCATCGGGTTGAGCGCCGGCCGCACCCGAAGCGCTGCCTCCATCATTGCCGCTGCTTCCGGCTTCCTTCTCGCTTGTCGTCGAACCCCAGGCATCGTGGTCGTAGCGCGGATCGGCTTCGGGGGCGTCTGAAATCGACCCGTCGGGATCGATTGCGCCCACGAAGCGCTCCACCTGCGACACCTCGTTCGACGCATGGCTGGAGCCATCCGTGTAGTCGATGGACACGCCGGGCTCAACATTGTACACGAACACGTTGAAGCTCACGGCCGCCCCTCCGTCGTCGAGCGATTGCGCCTCCATCTGCACGCCCCGCGCCACAAGCTCGTCGCCTTCGAACCACGGGGTCACGCGGTACAGCACCTCGCCGCCCGTTTCATTCACATAGTCGGCGATCATGTTCTCGTAAGGCAGCATGCCTGCCGCGTTCATTTCGCGCGTGCCGGTGATAAGGTTGCGCTCGTTGGCGTCTTCGCCGGCCAGCTGCCAGCCAATCAGATGGCTGCGGTTGTAGAGAGCCTCTTCGTCCACGAAGTCATAGAACTTTTGGTTCCACCCGCTGGGATGAACGGCGGATATATCGCCGCGCTCACCAGTAGGCATGGTGTTGGAGTCTATGACGGCGTAGGCGGTGACGCATCGACCCAGGTCGTCGAGCGTGCTGTAGCGTTCGACAGTCTGACCGTGCTCTACGGCGTCTTGCGCCTGGGCCACTTCCCCATCGGTGAAACCGGGCTGCCCGTCGTTGACCTCCAAACACAGTGTGCCGTCGTATTCGGGCAAATCCTCAACAACTACAGCGGCCTCGCCCGTCGGGGGCGCAGGTTCGGGCTCGCTGGCGGAGGAGCATCCTGCAAGTGCAAAGCAGAGCGCAAGTGCCGTCATAAAGGCAAGCGAAATGCGGTGGATAATCGAGCTGTTTTCCGTCAAGGGGAAAGTCATCTGACGACTAGGGTGCATGGGGTCCTTCCATGTCGAGGGGGCGGTGCAAGGGGTGGGCGCACAACGCCGGGGCTGCGCTGGGCTTCTCCATGCCGGAGGGGCGTGCAATGCTGGGCGAATCTATTCGCGTCGAACGTGGGCGCCTGGGAGGCCCACCACGTCGGCGTCCCCGTGGCGTACAATGCTGGGCGAATCTATCCGTGCCGAACGGTCCGGGTCGAAAAACGTTGGGTTATGCGAGTGACAGCAAGTCGGCTGGTGATTCCGCCCATGCATCGGGTCTTGCGGCCTCGAGCCGCTCGCGAGGCTGATATCCCCAGGTCACTGCTACTGCGAAAGCTCCGGCGCGTTGAGCTGCCTCCACATCGGTGTGAGAATCGCCCACATATGCCACGCGTTCGATAGGCACTGCAAGCTCTTCCGCCACGCGCAAGAGCCCCGTGGGGTCGGGCTTGCGCGGCACGGGGCCTTCGCCCATCGCCATATCCATTACGTCGGCGAAATAGTGATTGGTCATAAGCTTGGTGCCGGCATCGTATTTATTGGAGAGCACCGCAAGCTTCTTGCCCTGTGCTTTGAGCGTATGCAGCACGTCCATCATGCCGGCGTATACCTGCGTTTTCACGTCGCCGCGTTCGTCGTAGAGTGCTTTCCAGTAGGCGATGCACGCGTCGGCCGCCTCTTTCTCGAGCCCCTGGGGCATGGCCTGCGTGATGAGCGAGCGCAGGCCGTTGCCCACCATGCGCAGGATTTCATCGGAGGTGTGCGTGGGATAGCCAAAGTGCTCCATGGTGTCGTTGGTCACATCCACCAGGTCGGGCAGCGTATCCAAGAGAGTGCCATCCATGTCAAACACGAATGCGTCGATCTGCGGGTTCATGGGATTCCTCCTTATGCGCCTTTGCCCGCGCTCCTTGGGCGGGGCCGGGCGCTGGGTGTCTGGTTGGGGTCAATCATACCAGGGGAGTGTATCCATCTTGTTGGGCAGATATGTTGCGTGTGTTTGGGTTGGGTGCGGCGGGCAAGGCGTTTGCGCCGGTTCCTGCTTGCTGCACGATGCATACTTGTGTCGCAATTGCATTGCGCATTTCTTTCTCTGGAAGGGCGCACTACCGCGGTACGCCCTTTTTGCGCTTTGGGCGAGGAATGTATTGGCGGCGGGCGGCAGCTATGCGAAGATTCGCACTATCATGTTACCAATGCTCCTACGCTTCCAATATGAAAGGGGATCCATGGAAATCTACGTTACCAAGGATTATCAGGAAATGAGCGAGGCTGCGGCCGATATCATCGCCGATCTGGTTGCGGAAAAGCCCGGCTGCGTGTTGGGTCTGGCCACCGGTTCTACGCCCGAGGGTCTGTATGCTGAGCTCGTGCGCCGTTTCGAGGAAGGCGAGCTCGATTTTTCTCGCGTCGCCACCTTCAACCTGGACGAGTATCGCGGCCTCGACCCGCAGCATGAGCAGAGCTACCGCTACTTCATGCAGAAGCACCTGTTCGATCACGTGAACGTGCGTCCCGAGAACACGCATGTGCCCAACGGCGCCAACCCCGATGCCGACGCCGCCTGCGAGGCCTACGAAGCATCCATCCTGCTGGCCGGCGGCATTGACCTGCAGCTTCTGGGCCTGGGCCACAACGGCCACATCGGCTTCAACGAGCCCGCCGACGAGTTCACCAAGGAAACCAACTGCGTGGACCTCACCGAAAGCACCATCCAGGCCAACAGCCGCCTGTTCAACTCCGCCGACGAGGTGCCGCGCCAGGCATACACCATGGGTATCGGCACCATCATGGCCGCCAAGCAGATTCTGCTGGTGGTGTCCGGCGAGGACAAGGCCGACATCGTGCGCGAGGTGTTCTACGGCCCCGTGACGCCCAAGGTTCCCGCTTCCATTCTGCAGTTCCACCCCAACGCCATCGCGGTGGTGGACGAGGCCGCTTTCTCCAAGTGCGGCGACGTCGCCCAGATGGTGGACGAATGCGGCTGCGGCCATCATCATGGCGACGACGAAGAATGCTGTGGTGGCGCTCATGAGCACGGCGACGAGGATTGCCGCCGTCATCATCACGGCAATCCGCCTGCGGAGGGCGAGTGCTGCGGTAAGCACCACAACGAGTAGTTCCACGGAGGGCGGCGCAAGGCGTCGCCCTTTTTATGCCGCAGGATCATTAAGGCAGCACCGCAAGACGCGACCGTGAAACCAAGCTTGATTGCATGAAGCGGCGATTTGCCGCAGCATAAACGTCGCTCCGCAACCGTACAGGCGTCGTCTCGGAACCGCGCAAACGTCGTTTCACAACCGCGCAAACGTCGCCTTGCAAACGAACGGCGATTTGCCGCACCAGAAACGTCGTTTCGCAACCGCGTAAAAGTCGTCTCGCAAACAAACGGCGATTTGCTGCAGTTTTCGCGAGGTGCCCCGAGTACACCGCCGTCAGGCTTCGCGTTTCCCCAGGTCACGGCGTCGCATGAATTGGGCTACTCGAAGGGGTATCCGAAAACTGCAGCAAATCGCCGTTTGTTGCAACATGGGGGCGTTTCTCGTAATGTGGGGGCGCTTCTTGCGGCGAGGAAGCGGTTTTTTGCAACATAAAAGCGCTACTCGGTATCGTTGACTCGCGCTGCGGCGCATATGTAGAAGAATCGGGAGGGATGCTATGATCATTGCTGATGTTCAAGCGTTTGATGGGCGTGAGTTTGCATCGCGCGACATCATTTTGAAAGATGGAAAGATTTCCGCGCTGCTTTCGCGCGGCACGGCGGACATCCTTGACGAGGAGGATTTTGGCGAGACGCTCGATGGCTGGGGCTGCTACGCAATCCCCGGCTTGATCGACATCCATTCCCACGGCGCGGTGGGTCACGATTTTTGCGATGGCTCAGTCGAGTCGATCGAGGCCATCTGCCGCTACGAGGCATCGCGCGGCGTAACATCGTGGTGCGGCACCACCATGACGTATCCCGAGGAAAAACTCGAGG
Organism: uncultured Slackia sp.; assembly: GCF_944321625.1. Taxonomy (GTDB): domain Bacteria; phylum Actinomycetota; class Coriobacteriia; order Coriobacteriales; family Eggerthellaceae; genus Slackia. Next base: position 38,409 of record NZ_CALUMA010000117.1, on the reverse strand, counting down.
GCATCATGCGCACCGCCGCCGAATACGTTGCTCCCGCTAACGCCGCCGCGCTTGTGGGAATCAACATGGAAGGCCCCTTCATCAGCCCAAATAAAGTGGGGGCGCAAAATCCGGCGTATGTGCAGGCGTGCGATGCGGGCATGTTCCGACGCCTGCAGGAGGCGTCGGGCGGGCTTATCAAGCTGGTGGATATTGCCCCCGAAGAACCTGGAGCGTTGGAGTTTGTCGACGAAGTGGCCGATGAGGTGCGTGTGTCCATCGCACATACGTGTGCGGATTACGACATCGCGCGTGAGGCATACCGCCGCGGCGCCAAGCATCTGACGCACCTGTTCAACGCCATGCCGCCGCTTCATCATCGCGAGCCGGGCGTGATCGGTGCCGCTGCTGATGCGGGCGCCACGCCCGAAATCATCGCCGATGGCGTGCATATCCATCCGTCTTCGGTGCGCAGCGCGTTCAAGCTGTTCGGGTCCGACCATATGATCCTCATTAGCGATTCCATGGAGGCGACTGGCATGCCCGACGGCGAGTACAGCCTGGGCGGTCAGGCCGTCACGGTGCGCGGCAACCGCGCGACGCTTCATGACGGCACCATCGCCGGCAGCGCCACCGATCTTATGGGATGTCTGGTCACGGCCGTGCGCGATATGGGCGTGCCGCTTGAGATGGCTGTGCGTGCGGCTACGATCAACCCTGCCCGTGCAATCGGGGTGGATTCCGATCGCGGGTCGCTTGAGGCCGGCAAGGTGGCTGATCTGGTGCTGCTCGATATGAAGACGCTTGAGATTCGCGCCGTTATTCTGCGCGGCGAGCGCATCGCGTAGCGCGCGGCTGTCTGGCGTGTGATAGGAGATGCGGCGCGGGCGCCGGGTCGCAAAGCCGAACGTCTTGATCAGCGCGACCCGTGGCATTGATGCGTACGAGGTTTTCCAGAAACATGATTTCCAGAAACATGAATGCGGACGTCGGGCATCCCGCGTCCGCATTTTCGTTTCCGGTGCCCTTCGGAAGGTCGAGCGGCGGATGTGATGCCGACGAGGACCGGGTGCTCAAGCGACGAATGTGATGCCCGCGGGGGGGGGGTCGAGGTGATCGAGCGACGAATGTGAGCCCGCGGGAGTCGGGCATTCGAGCGGTGAATGCGGGCTCGCCGGCCCCGCGCGCGAACTGCTTGGACGACTCGAAATCGAACGCGCGGCCCACGATGCCGCCGCCCTCGCGCGCGAACGCTTGGCCCGGTTAAATGAGCGAAGAAGGTCGTGCGGGATGGCCGTCCCCCGCGCGAACGGCTCGGCTCGGCCAGCGTGGTCGCGACCGCCTGCGAAGTCCGGTCGTCCCCCGCGCGAACGGCTCGGTCCGCTTACTCGACTCGGGACTTTTTACCATACAACGCGCGCTCGAGCACTGCAAAGAGAGCCTCATTGGCCGTGTCGCCGCGTCGCAACCCTTCGAATATCGAGTCCCATATCCAGTCGCAGAGCTGCTCCTCGCTTAACGCGCTTCCGAAGATAGACCGATCGACGGCCCGGTCGCGCTGAAGCGCGCAGAGTATGCCTGCACGAATGTGCCTGAAGCAGGCGTCTTCGCGTTCGCGGCTCGTCTTTATGTCGCGAACATCGAGTTTTCCCTGGTTGGACAGCCAGGTTTCGCGGAATACCGCTAAGGGCTCCCGCAGGCTTTCCATTGCGTCGCGGCAAAAGTCGACGAAACCGCCATCTACGACTTCCTCGGCGCGTGCAAGCTGGTCGTGGGGGATGGAATTGCGCCAGAACTTTTCGACGGCATCAGCCACGAGCTCGGATTTGTTCGGATAGTAGTTGTATACCGACCCTACCGCAACGCCGCATCGCGAGGCCACGGAGCGAATGTTCAACGCTCCGGCGCCTTTCTCGCTTGCAAGCTGGCAGGCGGCATCGAGAATGATTTCCTTGGATATGGTGGGCTTGTTTCCCATGGCTCCCTTTCGTTTGCGGGGTTCGCCCGCGCGGCGCTTGCCCAACATCTTGATGAACCAGTTGAGCCAAGAAAGGCTGTCAAGGGGTTCGCCCGCGCGGCGCTTGCGCCAATATCTTCGCATACCGCATCGCACAGATGTCGAAGAGCTTGCCCGCGGTGCATGTATGCCAGCAGATGTGAATCGGTTGTGTATGGCTTGCATTGTAATGCAAGGCGGATATAATGAACAGCGTTCATTAATGAACATAGTTCATAAATAGCAGATCGAAACGAAATGGCGACATGAAGAGACAGCGAGTGTTCAGAAATAAGCAGTCGAAACGAAAAGAGGGTAAGAAGGCATGAGTTTGGAACTGGTTTTGGCCACGGCGGCCATCTCGATGGCGCTCGTGTTTTATACGGTGGGGGTGTTTTCGGAGAGAAGGGCCGGATCGCTTTCGCTGCGCCACGTGGTTTTGTTTTGGATGGGGCTCGCATGCGACACGACGGGCACCCTGATTATGACCTCGATCGCAAATCAGGGAGCCGTTATGCAGGGCGCTAGCATCCATGGAGTTTCCGGCACGCTCGCCATTGTGCTCATGCTCGCGCACGCGACATGGGCGACCGTCACGTACATCCGTCGCGATGAGGCGATGCAGGTGTCATTCCATACGTTCAGCACGTTCGTGTGGCTGGTTTGGCTCGTGTCGTATATCATCGGCATGCTGGTTGGCATCCCCGCGATTCACCTGCAGGCCGTATGCGCGGTGGGAACGGCAATCGTGGCGGTTGCGGCAATAGCAGCGGCGCTGTTTGTGTCGAGTCGCCTGCGGGCCGCTCATCGCAAATAGCCAAAGGCTTTGTTGCGGTCTAAGCATCTGCGTCGCCCGTCCAGACATGCGGCATAACGCGGGACCGACGCGCTTTGTTGCGGTCTAAGCGCCTGCGCTATCCGCCTGCGATAGCCCGCTCGCCGTGGCTCACATCGAATTCGATGAGCGTGTCTGCTCCGCCTGTCTGGGGCAGCCCTGCAAACTGTTCGAAAAATGTTACTAAAATAATAGCAATTAATCCATAGAACCTCCTTTTTATGGTATGATGACGAAGTATTTTCGGGATACTGCATGCGGGCCTTGACCTTCGGTTGCGGCGCAGGGGTGCAGGCTCCCGAAAGCACAAAAAGGGGTCATGCAGCACAATCTCCAATTGTCCATATTGGCAAGGGTCGGTTTCTGCGCATGTCCAAGGGAGCGCCTGCGGGCGCCGATCAAGCAAAGGGGGTGTGCTATGGAGCAATTCCTCGATCCGGCACTGCTTGCGCGTATTCAGTTCGCCCTGGTAGTTATCTTCCACTTCATGTATGTGCCGCTATCCATCGGTTTGGGATTGATTCTGGCCATCAACGAAACGCGCTACTACAAGTCGCGCGACCCGAAGGATGCCGCCGCCACGAAGTTCTGGGCCAAGATCTTCACCACTACGTTCGCGGTGGGCGTGGCTTCCGGTATCACCATGGAGTTCTCGTTTGGCACCAACTGGGCGGATTACAGCCGCTTCGTGGGCGACATCTTCGGCGCGCCGCTGGCCGCCGAGGCCCTGCTCGCGTTCTTCCTGGAGTCGGTGTTCTTGGGCATCGTGCTCTTTGGCCGCGGCAAGGTTGGCCCCAAGTTCTACCTGGCCAGCGCATGGCTGGTGTGGCTGGGCAGCTGCCTTTCGGCGCTGTGGATCATCATTGCCAACTCCTGGATGCAGACGCCCGCCGGCGCCGAGCTTTCCGCTGACGGTTCCAAGGCCGTGCTGACCGACTTCTTCGCCGCCGCGTTCAACGCCACCACGCTGCCGCGCTACAGCCACACTGTGCTGGCGCTGCTGGTCATGGGCGCGTTTGTAGCCATCGCCGTGTCTGCGTGGTACATGCACAAGGGCAAGCACGCCGAGTTTGCGCGCAAGACGCTGCGCACCGGCGTGGCCGTGTCGCTGGTAGCTACCTGCTGCCTGCTGGTTTCGGCCCACTCTTCCGCCGTTGCGGTGGCCGAGGAGCAGCCCACCAAGATTGCCATGATGGAAGGCCATTACGAGGAAGGCACGCTGCCGTTGTATGCGGTCGGCCTGGTCGATGAGGAAGGCCAGAGCGTGATCGCCCCCATCGAGCTGCCCGGCTTTACCAGCTGGCTTGCCTCCGGCGAGTTCGACACCGTGTATCCCGGCCTGAACGACCTCGCCGCCGAGAACCCCGATATCGTGGTGGAGGATCTCCCGGTTAACCTCGTGTTCCAGAGCTATCACCTGATGGTTGCCCTCTTCGGCCTGATTTGCGTGGTCATTCTGATCGCCGCCATCGCCGCGTTCAAGAAGAACGGCAAGCTGGAGCAAAAGAAGTGGGCGCAATGGATCATGATCGTGTGCCCCATCTTCCCGATTCTTGCTATCCAGGCTGGTTGGATCACGGCCGAGGTCGGCCGCCAGCCCTACGTGGTGTATCCCGCCACCAGCTCGCCCGAAGGCGTGCAGCTGCTGACCAACAATGGCGTCTCGGCGTCCGTCTCTTCGGTCGAGCTGCTGATTACCATCGTGCTGTTTATTGCCGTGTACGCGATTATCCTGGTTGCGTGGGCGCGCCTGATCAGCGGGTTCATCAAGAAGGGTCCCGTGGAGGATCTGGAAGGCAACATCGTCGACCAGGGCGGTGCCACCGCCATCGCGGGCGCTTCCGCTGCGACGGCTGCAGCGTCCGCCGCGTCCGATTCCAAGAAGGAGGCGAACTAACATGGAGATCCTGGGTATCGTCTGGTTCTGCCTCATTTTCGTACTGATCGCGGGCTACTTCGTGCTCGACGGCTTTGATCTGGGCGCGGGCGTGCTAAGCCCGTTCGTTGCCAAGAACGATCAGGAGCGTGCCATCGTGCGCCAGAGTATCGGTCCGGTGTGGGACGGCAACGAGGTGTGGCTGCTCACTGCGGGCGGCGCGCTGTTCGCGGCGTTCCCGGCGGCATACGCCACCACGTTCTCCGGCTTCTATCTGGCCGTGATGCTGGTGCTCATGGGCCTTATCGTGCGCGCCGCCGCGGTCGAGTTCGCCGGCCACGACAAGGCGTGGGCCAAGCTGTGGAACATCCTGTTCTTCGTGGGCTCGCTGCTTCCGGCGCTGCTTCTGGGCGTGGCCGTGGGTAACGTGTACGCCGGCATTCCCATGGATGCCAACGGCGATTACATCGGCGTGCCGCTGCTGGGCCTGGTGACTCCGTTCACCCTGCTTACGGGTCTGCTCGGCCTGTCCGCCTTCATCCTGCAGGGTGCGAGCTGGCTCATGCTGAAGGCTCCGCTCGATTCCCCCGTGCGCGCTCGCGCCAAGGGTGCCGCCAAGGTTGCCGGCATCGCGGCGCTGGTGCTCTTCGCGCTGGTGTCGGTGTACGGGCACTTCGTGATCGCGCCTGAGCTGACCGGCGTGCAGACCATCCTGGGCATCGTTATCGCCATCGTGATTGTGCTGGCCATGGTCTTCTGCATCGCCAAGGCGCAGAGCGACGGCTCTGATTTGGCCGGATTCATCGCCTCCTCCGCCGTGTGCGTGCTGCTGGTGGCGCTGTGGGCCGTGAGCATGTTCCCCAACCTGGTGGTTGCGGGCGCGGGCGACCCCATCACGCTGTTCGGCAGCCCCGCTTCCGGCGAGAACATCACCATCGCCACGGCGGCGTCCAGCAACCTCACGCTCACTTGGATGCTGGGCATCACCTGCGTGGGCCTGCCCCTGGTGCTGATCTATCACTTCATCATCTACCGCACGTTCCGCGGCCGCGTGAAGGTGGAGGATTTGCACTACTAGTCGGTTGTCGCCGATACTCAAACAACGGCTCTGCCATTCGTCTCAAGGGGTCGCCTACGGGCGGCCCCTTTTATGCGCCCGTTCGGCTTCTGTGCAAGAAGGCTTTCCATCACTTGAATCATCTCTTTAATAATCACTTTAATTAAAGAGATGATTCAGGTGTAAAGTGAAGAGTGAAGTGAAAGATTCAGTGGCGTCTTTGCGTGTGACATGGGGCGCTCTTGTGTATGAACGCTATACTGGTGGACAGAATAAGGTTCTTGCAAGAGACGGGGAGGCAGTTATGAAGTACGAAGAGCTCAAGGAAGAAATCAAGAACGCCATGAAGGCGCATGACAAGGTGCGTCTGTCCATTCTTCGCCAGGTGCATGGCGAAATCAAGAACATCGAGGTCAACGAGCGCCGCGAAATCACCGACGCCGACGTGGATGCCATGCTCAAGCGCCTGATCAAACAGACGGGCGAGACGCTGGAGGGCTCCATCAAGGCCGGCAACAACGAGGAGCGCACCGAAACGCTGCGCGCGCAGGTCGCCATCCTTGAGGAGTATCTGCCTAAGCAGATTTCCGGCGACGAGCTGATCGCTCTGGTTGAGAAGACCATCGCCGAGGTGGGCGCCGAGACCAAGCGCGACATGGGCAAAGTCATGGGTGCGCTCAACGCCGCCACCGGCGGAAACTTCGATAAGGCAGCCGCTGCCAAGGAAGTGGGCAGCCGCCTGGCCTAGTGTCGCCTGAGGCGATTGAAAAATTGAAGCTGACAGACATATACGTGTCTCGCCCAAAGCGAAGGCCCAGGCGTTAGCAACCTGGGCCTTCGTCGTTTAGTCGTCGGATTCCAGCTCTTCGAACAGCTTCGCCTCGCGCTTCTGCGCCGCCCTGAACGAAACGTACAGAGCAAGCATCACGGCGCCGAAGATCATGATCGAGTCGATTGCCATGATTGCGACATCGCCCGCGCCTCGAACTCGTCCAACGCGCGGCGCAGCATCACGCCGTCGGTCTCGCACGGCTCGGCGCCGTTCTTGCGTTTCATCTCGGTCTCTACGCCCTTGCCCGTCACGATGACCACGGCGGGGCGCTCGGTCTCAAATACCGCCTTGCGAATGGCAGTCTCGCGATCGACCTCGATCTGCCAATTGTGATTGCCCTGCTCCTCTATGAAGTGCGCAATCGTCGCGCAGATGTCCTCGGGGTCTTCCGGGCCGGGGTCGTCCTCGGTAATCACGATGCGATCGGCGAACTTGCCGGCCGCCACACCCATGGTCTCGCGGCGGTCCATGCCCTTGCCGCCCGTGGCCCCGAACACCACGCACAGTTCGCGGTCGGGGTAGTTTCCGCGCAGGTCGCGCAGCAGCGTCTCAAGGCTCATGCCGTTGTGGGCGAAATCGACCACGCCCACGATGCGCCCCGACTGTGTGGGGTAGAGGTTCATGCGGCCCGGAACCATGACGTCTTCAAGGCCGTGCACGATGCATTCCTCGTCGATGCCCAGCGCCTCGGCGCACGCGATGGCGCCCAGCGCATTCGACACGTTGAACTTCACCGGCGTGGGAATAAGAATCTCGCGCTCGAACCGCGGCGTGCGCACCGTGAGCACGATGCCGTTGTCGACGCGCCTCATGCCGCCGCCGAACACGTCGGCCTGCTCATGTTCGAGCGAATAGGTGAGCACGCGCTCGCATCGGGAGCGCGCGGAGGCATACACCTTGTCGGCGTGGTCCATGTCCAGGTTCACCACGGCGGTCTGGCAATGTTTGAACAGCAGCAGCTTGCTGGCGAAGTAATCCTCAAACGTGGGGTGCTCGATGGGGGAAATGTGATCCTCACCGATGTTGGTGAACGCGCCCACGGCGAATTCGACGCCGAACGTGCGGCCGTATTTCAGCGCCTGGCTGGACGCCTCCATCGCTACGTACTGAGCGCCCGATGCCACAGCGTTGGCCAGGTGGCGCTCAAGGTCGAACGGCTCGGGCGTGGTCAGCTTGGACTCGCCGTGCGTCAAACCGTCGTCCATCTCGATGCTCGAGAACATGGCGGCCGCATGCGTGTCCGCCGCGCGCGCCTGGGCGTCGAGGATGCCCTTGAGGTAATACACGCTCGTGGTTTTTCCCTTGGTGCCCGTGAAGGCGCAAATGTCGATTTTGCCCGAAGGATGCCCCCATGCGAAATCGGCGATGGCGCCCATGGCTTTGCGGATGTCCGTGACCAGCAGGCAGGGGATGGGCGCGTCGTAATCGACCTCGGATACGTAGCACACCGCTCCGTCTTCGATGGCGCTCAACAGGTATTCCCGTTTGAAAGCGGCGCCCTTGCACACGAACAGCGTGCTCGGCACCACTTCGCGCGAATCGCAGGTGGCAAATACGATGGGCGCGTCGGCAATCGCGGCGGCAGCTTCGGGCTGCGCAAGAACCTTCAGGTCGGCGAGGAGCGCGACATACTGCTTGATGCTGGATTCTATTTGCTTAGATTGGGTCACGGTAAGCCCTCTCTTTCGTGCTTGGCATGCATCCGCATAACGTTACACCACCGCGGCGGCGTTTCGTCCCGTCGCGGCTATTTTAATGTCTTTTTAAGCCTTGTGCCTGTTTTGCACCGTCGGGCACACGGGGTGAACGCAAGTCGCGCTCCCGATATACCCTAATCGGCATCTATTCGAGAAATCGTTGAAGGAGAAACATGCGAAGCCCCCTCATTCGCTCCGTTTCCCGTGTTGCCACGATTATGGTCGCACTGTTGATGGCGGCGTCAATTACGTTGTGTATGGTCGGTTGTTCAAGCGAAACGTCCCAGGACGACCCGTCTGCATCGAGCGGTGCGGCGAGTTCTTCCGAGAATCAATATACCCTGGTCAATCAGGGGAAACTCACGGTGGCATCCGACCTTGCCACGCCGCCGTTCGAGTATGCGGACGATTCCGGCGAGCCGCAGGGCTTCACCGTGGAACTCATGGGCATGATTGCCGACCGCTTGGGGCTTGAACTCAACTATCTTCCCGCGCAGAAATTCGACGGTATCATTCCCTCGGTCAAGCAGGGCGTGAAGACCGATGTGGGTGCCTGTAACATCACCATTAACGAAGAGCGTCTGCAAGAGGTGGATTTCACCGATTCATATATGGACTCCAACCAGGGCGTCGCCGCGGCGAAGGATTCAGGCTATGAGCAGGCGTCCGACCTCAACCAGGCCGGCGTGAAGGTAGCCGTGCAGTCGGGCACCACCTCCGAAGAGTGGGCGATTGAGAACCTGCCCAACGCGCAGACCGTCAACTTTGACGACTGGATCGCGGCGTTCACCGCCGTTATGAGCGGTCAGTGCCAGGCCGTGGTGTGCGACCTTCCGGTGGAGCAGTGGATGGTGTCCAATTCGTTCACGGACATGGAGATCATCGAGGAGATTCCTACGGGCGAGCAGTTTGGCATCGCCGTAAGCAAGAGCAATCCCGGTCTGACGCAGGCGATCAATCGGGCGCTGGCGGATATCCGTGCCGAGGGCGCTTACGACGAGCTCTACGAAAAGTGGTTCGGCATGGCGCCGAGTGGCTCGGGTGGCGCGACGTCGGACGCAGCAGGCGAGGCAGCGGCATCGGACAACGCGGGCGCTGCGGGTGAGGCAAGCGACGCTGGCGAAGAGTCCGCGACTGCAGGCTCCGATAGCGCGGATGCCGCCCAGGCAAGCGTCGAAGCCCAGCCCGAGCTCTCGTCTATCACGGCTACGGCCCGCTCCAACGAAGACGGCGGCAGCGCGGTTCTCGGCGGCATCGCCACGCGTCTCACCTGGGGTTGCGTCACGGGAACCGAAGAGGGCGACATCTCCCAGATTACGCTTCAGCTGCCTGACGGCGGCTCGTTCGAGGACACGTCGGTCGAGGCCGTGATTGTGGACGACCTTAGCCGCACGCAGGTTCAGGCGCAAGCGAGCGTGTCGGATTCCTCGCTCGTCGTCGATTTCGCAGAGCCTATCCCCGCGGGCTCGCAGCTCTCCATCGAGGTGGAAGGCGTGCTGTTTCCCAGCACGGCGGGCGCCTACACGGTGGGCGGCACCTATACGACAAGCGATGGCACCCAGCGCGAGCTGCCCGCAAGCCCCACGATCTCCGTCTCCGAAAGCACGTGGGTGCAGGCTGCGGTGAACTGGCTCGACAGCCAAGCGTGGGTCGAGGCGTGGAATTCCAATCCGTTCCTTGGCATGTTCTTCAAGCTGCAGTACGTGGTCACGTCTATCGCGTCGCTGTTCCAGGGGTGGGGCACGGCGCTGCTGGTCACGGTCATCGGCTTTCCGCTGGCCATACCCGTGGGCCTGCTGTTCGCGTTTCTCAAGATGAGCCGCAACCGCGTGCTGCGCGCCATCGGCGTGACGTACATCAATCTGCTGCGCGGCATTCCGCTGTTTCTGCAGATCTACATCGCGTTTTTCGGCATGCCCATGCTGGGCTTTAACCTGCCCAACCTGCCGCTGGGCATCGCGGTCATGGCCGTAAACACGTCGGCCTATTTGGCGGAAATCTTCCGCGCCGGCATTGAATCCATCCCCAAAGGCCAGATGGAGGCGGCAAGCTCGCTGGGCATGAACAAGATCCAGGCCATGGGGCTCGTTATCATCCCTCAGACGGTGCGTCGCGTGATGCCTACTATGACCAGCGAATTCGTGATGCTCTACAAAGATACGTCGCTGCTTTCCAGCGTGGGCGTCATGGAGCTGATGATGTTCTCCAAGAACCTCACGGCAACCACGGGCAACATCACGCCGTACATCTGCGCGGCGCTGTACTACCTGGTAGTCACCATTCCGCTAATCCACGTGGTCACCAAGGCCGAGAAGAAGATGGCGTCCGAGGAAGGCGGGAGGCAGTAGCATGGCGCATAGCCCCAGTGCAACCGAAGATCGAATCGAAAACACTCCTGCCAACAAAGGCAAGGCTGCGGGCGGCGCATCGCTCGATGGCGATGGCGTCGTGGCATGCACGCCGCACGATGCTGAAGGAGCGCAGGTGCCCGATAAGAGCGATGCTTTTGCAAGCGATGCCGTCATCCGTATCGAAGGTTTGCGTAAAAGCTTCGGCGATCAGGAAATTCTCAAAGGCATTGACCTTACCGTGAATCGCGGCGAGGTGGTGGTCATCCTGGGACCCAGCGGCTCTGGCAAGTCCACGCTGCTGCGGTGCGTGAACCGTCTCGAAGAGGCAACGAGCGGCCATATCTGGTTCGAAGACACCGAGATCACCGGTCCGGCCACCGACATCACCAAGGTGCGCGAACACGTGGGCATGGTGTTTCAGAATTTCAATCTGTTCCCGCACCTCACGGCCAAGAAGAACGTGATGCTTGCCCAGGAGCACGTGCTCAAGCGTCCCAAGGCCCAGGCGGAACGCATCGCGCTCGAGCAGCTGGAGCGCGTGGGTCTGCGCGACCGAGCCGACTACAAGCCAAGTCAGCTTTCGGGCGGCCAGCAGCAGCGCGTGGCCATTGCGCGCGCTCTGGCGATGGACCCGCACGTGATGCTGTTCGACGAAGCCACGAGTGCCCTTGACCCCGAGCTGGTGCGCGACGTGCTTGACGTCATGCGGTCGCTGGCGCGCGACGGCATGACCATGATGGTGGTCACGCACGAGATGCGGTTCGCACGCGACGTGGCCGACCGCGTGATATTCATGGACGGCGGCGTGATCGTCGAGCAGGGTGCGCCCGAGGATGTGTTCGAACGCCCGCAATCCGATCGTACGAAGGATTTCCTCGGCCATATCGCATAATCTCCGATTCGCCTTTCCCAACCTATGCTCATCTCACGCATTTTCCCAATTCAGGGGCCTGGGGCGCTACAATTCTAGGTTCGAGTGAATGTTCGGGCGCTTGACCGCTGCTTGGCGGTCGGGCACGCGTCGGCTTGCCCGCGCGGCGTCGCGCCCCGGAATGCGAGATTCTACGAAAGGCATCCTATGTGCGGATTCGTCGGATTCACCGGCACTATCGACAATAAAGAGGCCGTCCTTGAGGCCATGATGAACCGTATCGTTCATCGCGGTCCCGACATGGGCGGCCAGTACTTCGACGGCGACGTGTCCATGGGCTTCCGCCGCCTGTCCATTCTGGACCTGTCCGAGGCGGGCCGCCAGCCCATGACCAGCGACGACGGCAATGTGACCGTCACGTTCAACGGCGAGATTTACAACTTCCAGGAGCTGCGCGCCCAGCTTGAGGCCGCCGGCCACACGTTCCACTGCAACGCCGACACCGAGGTGCTGGTGCACGGCTACGAGGAGTGGGGCGACAGCCTGGTGGACCACCTGCGCGGCATGTACGGCTTCGTCATTTACGACAAGCGCAACCAGAAGCTTTACGGCGCGCGCGACATCTTCGGCATCAAGCCGTTCTACTACGGCCGCACCTCGTCGGGCGATCTGCTGTTCGGCAGCGAGATCAAGAGCTTCCTCGACCACCCCGGCTTCGTGAAGGCCGTGAACAAGAAGGCCCTGCGCCCCTACCTGACGCTGCAGTTCCCCGCCACGGAGGAGACGTTCTTCGCGGGCATCTACAAGCTTGAGGCCGCGCATTGCTTCACGTACGACCTGGCCACGCGCGAGATGAACGTGCGTCGCTACTGGCAGTGCGACTTCTCGGACGACAACACCAAGAACTTCGACGAGTACGTGGACGAATGCGACCAGGTGGTGCACGAGAGCGTGGCGGCGCACCGCATCGCCGACGTGAAGGTGGGTTCGTTCCTTTCTGGCGGCGTGGACTCCAGCTACATCGCCGCGTGCCTCATGCCCGACAACACGTTCAGCGTGGGCTTCGACTACAAGGATTTCAACGAAACCAACTACGCCGCCGAGCTGTCTGACAAGCTGGGTATCAAGAACTACCGCAAGATGATCGACGGCGACGATTTCTTCGGGGCGCTGGAAACCATCCAGTACCACATGGACGAGCCGCAGTCCAACCTGTCCAGCGTACCGCTGTACTTCCTGGCGCAGCTGGCCGCCGAGCAGGTGACCGTCGTGCTTTCCGGCGAGGGCGCCGACGAGCTGTTCGCCGGCTACGAGTGGTACGAGGATACGCCCGAGATGGCCAAGTTCAAGCGCACCGTGCCGCTGGGCGTGCGCCGCGCGCTGGGTTCGCTCGTGCAGCATCTGCCGTACTTCAAGGGTCACAACTTCCTGACCAAGTGCGCCGAGGTGCCCGAGCGCTGGTACGTGGGTCAGGCCAACGTGTACTCGCCCGAAGAGGCCGACGACATCCTGAAGCCGGAATACGACCAGGGCCCTAACGCCTTCGAGCTGTGCGCGCCGGTGTATGCGCAGGTACCGCAGTTCTGCGAGCTTTCCAAGAAGCAGTATCTGGATATGAATATGTGGCTGCCGGGCGACATTCTGCTCAAGGCCGACAAGATGTGCATGGCACACTCGCTGGAGCTGCGCGTGCCGTTCCTCGACAAGAAGGTCATGGAGTTCGCCCAGCACGTGCCCGCCCGCTTCCGCGTGAACGAGAACGGCAACAAGCAGGTGCTGCGCCACGCCGCCAACCGCTGTCTGCCGGACGAGTGGGCCACGCGTCCCAAGAAGGGCTTCCCCGTGCCCATCAAGTTCTGGCTGCGCGAGCAGAAGTACTACGACTACGTGAAGGAATACTTCCAGGCTGATTTCGCCGAGGAGTTCTTCGACCGCGACAAGCTGATGAAGCTGCTCGACGATCACTTCGAAGGCAAGGCTCTCAACCAGCGCAAGATCTACACCGCGCTCACCTTCCTGATCTGGTACAAGCGCTTCTTCATTGAAGAGAAATAGTTGGTTGTTATTGACGAGAAATAATTGGTTACGTCGGCTCAACAACCGACGTAACCCCCAAGAGACGCTTCAATCAAGCTTCCCGACGCCGCCCAAGTGGGCGGTTTTTTATGCGCGGGCTCTCTCTTGGACGCTGTGTACACGAATTTATGGCAAAAACGCCACTTTTCTCGAGTTGCGAACTTCCCGTACATCATTCACGGGACTTTATCACAGGGCGGGGTCACGGTTGCAATAGTACGACCTGGGGAAACGTGGCAGGTGGAAAGGATTAGAAATCAAGCAGCTCTTCGGGCGCCTGGAAACGGGTGCTTTTTTACATGAGAAGAGTTCGCAACTCGAGAAAAGTGGCGTTTTTCTTGCAATTGCTTGTACGTAGAGTACGTAAGTCAAAAATATGGCGCCACAATGGGCGCCATATTGTCATTACCGGCATTCCTCCGTTATCGCGGGATTGAGCCGGTGCCTACTTATAGTTCTCGGAGTTCTTGAACTTGTCGAAGTAGCGGTACATGTGCACCTTCACGTAGGCCCAGCGCACGGGGTTGAAGCGCAGATCGGGGCTGTAGTAGAAGCTCACAGCGTCCTTGCCCTTGGCGATGAGCTCGTTGGCGCGGCGCACGAACTCGGGATCCTGCACGTACTCGCGTACCACCTTGCGCGGCACGGAGCGATAGAAGCCCTCGTTCTCGTTCTCGTAGCATTCGCCCAGGTTGCGCTCATAGATGCGGTCTTCCACCACGTAGCGCGCGATGTTGATGCCCGCGCCGCCGGTGATGTAGAAGTTCGAGCGGCCCTGGCGCAGGTTGATTTCGAACACCTTGTATCCGCCGTCGCGGCTGTCGTACTTGATGTCGAAGTTGGAGAAGCCGGTGAAGTGCAGCCCCTCGAGCCACGCCTTGATGCGCGCCTGCAGCTCGGGGTTGGGCTCGGTGATGATGGCGCACGGGTTGCCCAGCGCCGTGGCGGTGTGCTCTTCCAGACCCACGCGGCCGAAGCACATCATCTTCACCTTGCCGTTACGGTCGGAGTACGCGGTGAGCACGCGCATGCTGTCGTCTGAGCCGGGCACGGTGTCCTGCAGGATGATGTTCATCGGGTAGCCCGCGCCAAAGATCAGGCCCAGGATGTGCAGCGCCTCGGCCGGCGTGTCGGCGGAATACACCTTCTTCATGCCGTCGAAGGGGTGGCGCCAGTACTCCTCGCTCATGGCGGGCTTCACGATGATGGGGTACTCGAAGCCCAGCTTGCCGGCGGCGAGGTCGGCCTCGGTCATGCCGTCGGCGAACTGCTGCGGCGTAACCACCTGCGTGGTGGGGTAGGGGATGCCGTACTGGTCGCACATCTGATAGAAGCTGTCCTTGGCCTCCAGCTTGTCGCGCAGTTCGGCGTCGATGTAGAGCGTGCGGCAGTTGGCGGGCAGCTTGTCGCGCAGCTCCATAAGCATGGCGGCATAGCCGTCGGTGCAGCCCCAGACCAGCACCTTTTTGTCGGCGTTGGCGGCGGCGAACTCGTTGATGCGCGCCAGCAGCGTGTCCAGATCCTCCAGATTGGGCTCGAGGGCAACCTGCACGATGCGGCTGTACTTGGTGTCGCCGGCGGCGAAGCGCCCGAGTGCGTGGCTCACCACGCCGTACTGCTCGTGCAGGGCGCGCGCGACGGAGTAAGCGTTCATATCCGCGCCGATGAGCAGCGGCACGAAATCCTGCTGCGCCTGGGCGGCGGGCGTGGCGTCGAAGTTGTAATTCATAGGAGTGTGCTCCTTCGGTTTCCTTGGGGCGTTTGTTTTGGCCGTTGCACCTGGGCGCAAGGCGAAAGCAGAGGCGCGGCGGCTTTTCGGGGCGCGAGCGTTCCGCTTACAAAACGCCTGAACAACCGCGCGATTATACCGCGTTCGTAAACGCTTGGCGAATTATGCGTGGGGAATATGGAGACAGCGCGAGGCAAATCCTTCGGATCCGCGATCAGGGCACATGCAAATAAGATGAACGTAATCAGTATGAACGTGTTCATCTTATTTGCATGTATTGCGAATTAATGCGTCGGCGCTTCTGCATACTGCAAATATGCTTAGAAGTTGGCTCTTTAACTCTTATGGAAGCGGTCGTCGCCCCAGCCGCTTTCGCGGATGCGGCCCACCTCTTCGCCGTCCTTCGAGACGATCTTGTCGTCGCTGAACAGCGCGTCGCGCACCTGGTATTCGTCGTCACCGATGCGCACGTGGGTGCTGCCGTCGAAGCTTTCGCGGGCAGTGCCGATCTTGGCGCCATGGCGGTCGCGCACCGTTGGCTGACTGAAAAAGCCTCCGTCATCAAGCTCGACAAGTTTGCGCCCATAGCGGTCGTTGACGGTCTTGGCCTTCGAGCCGCCTCCGAAGCTGCTCGATCCGCCGCCGACAGCCCCGCCGCCATAGCCGCCGCCTCCGCCAGCGCCGCCTGTGTCGCCGCCCACGAGAAGTTCGATGACAACGAAAAGCACCACCGCGGCAACAATGACGTAGAACGCCGTTTGCAGCGTGACCTGAATGACGAACGTCCAGATAGTAGGCATGGCGAATCCGCTTGTCGCTTGTAAGGCGGTCGCTTCCAGCGCGTCGTACTTCATCTGCGCCATCGCGATTGCGTACAGTACAAGCCCGATGCATGCCGCCAGACCTGCGTACAGGACGAGCTTCGCGATGGGGTGAAGGCATCCGTGCGATTCGGCGGTCGCGTCGTTCCATTGCTGCTCCACGGCAAGCAGCGCTTCGACAACGATAAACGCTCCTGCCGCGATGGGCAGGGCGGGGCTTGCCGTGAGGATAGCGTGCATGAGCGGCGCGATATGGCTGAGGCCGCTGCCGGTTGCGGGATTGACCAGCGAAATGCCCACGCACAGCGCGACGATGGCAGCCGGCAGGCCCGCGCGAAGGATGATGGATTTAACCCATTCACCTGCGGTGATGTCGGGCTTGGCGAACGGTTCTTTTGCAGTCGAGCGATCGCTTGTGAGGCTATCGTTTGGCACCGATGCCATGGCGAACCTTCCATCTCGAGGCAACTGTTCTCTATGTCGGACGACAAGACGGCGAAGTGGCGAGGCGTGGTATCGATTCGCGGTTTGCCTGCCTCGCGTCGTCATCGTTCTTTTCCGAATGATACTGCACCGCCTTTGCCATGCGAGTGCAAACCTATTTTGCGCAAAGGGGATTCGATTCTGTATTGTGCGCATTCGTGGACATTGCGGTCCCGATTTAGGACATGTCCGGACGATGTCCTAAATCGGGACAAAAATGTCTGTTTGAGCCTCAAAATGTCCGGAATCGAGATGTATGGCCGATGGGGGCATGACGTGGCCAGAACGAATCTTGCCGTTTCAGACGAGGCACAGATGCTCCCTTGTCGCTCTTATTTGCCGAAATGTTGACAAGCTGTATACGTGCATGGGTTCGCACTTGCCATCGGGGAGGGGTCGTCACGGTATACTGGTTGCGTTCTGCCGCTTAAACTTTGGTTGAAGCCGGTTGCGCGGTCGCAGTCGCACGCCGTAGCGCCCGCGTGGCGCTTGGGCATGAATCTGAAGCGTGGACTGGCCTAACTCAGCGCGGCAGAAGAGGCCCATCGAGTGGACGTGAGGAGTTGTTAGTATGCGTCCCATCCCAAAGAACCAGCTCGATCCCAAGATCAAAAACGTTTGGCGCATCAGCGATGCCATCTCGCTGACCATCATATATCTGTGCTGCGTTATCGCGTGGCCCATCGTGGCGCTGGCGGCGCCCGAAGAAGCTTGGTGGGCCTGGATCGTGACCGGCGTGCTTACCGCCATCTGGGTGGTGTGCCTCATTATTTGGCTGATCATCCTGCCGCCCATCCGCTGGATGCGCTGGCGCTATGAGGTGGGCGAGGACGAGCTCGACATCGCGCGCGGCATCGTGTGGCGCAAGCGCTTCATCATCCCGTTTGTGCGCGTGCAGAACACCGACACCAAGCAGGGCCCCATCCTGCGTGCCTTCGGGCTGGCGAGCGTGACCGTAGCCACCGCCGCCGGCGAGCATGAGATTCCTGGCCTGGCGTTCGAAGAGGCCGACGAGCTGCGCGATCGCATTGCCGAACAGGCCCGTCTGGCGCAAGAGGACGTGTAGGCCATGAGTGAGTTCATCAATCAAGTGCCGCCGCAAGGCGGTGAGATTCCGCAGGTGCAGGCGGGTATGACGCCGCAGCCTGCGCCCCAGGGGTACGCGCAGCCTGCGCCGCAAGGATACGGGCAGGCGACAGGCGCTCCGATTCCAGCCGAAGCAATTCCGGGTGCTTCCGCCCCGCAGCCTACGCCGGGTATGCCGGCTCCCGGTGTTCCCGTCCCTGGCGCACTCTACGCCGACCCGCGTGAATCGGTGCCGGAAACGCTGCGCCCCGGCAAGCATCATGTGCATCACACCTATATCTGGCTCGGTGGCATCCGTGCGGCGCTTGCCACCATCGTTGCCATTGCGGTGGCGGGCTTCGGCAATCTGGTCGGAACCTTCGCCGATTCCGAGGCGTCCGACGCCGCAGACGCCGCCGCGTTCGGCATGATTCTGCCTTTCGTCATAGGCGGCATCGTGCTGTTCATCGTGCTCATTGTGGGCCTCATCTTCCTCATTCAGTGGCTCTCGTGGAAGAACCTCACCTACGAGTTGGGGCCTGACGAATTCACGCTGAATTCCGGCATCATCAGCAAGAAGCGCATGCACGTTCCCTACCAGCGCGTGCAGGCCGTGAACCAGAACGCCGGCTTGTTCCAGCGCATCGTGGGCGTGTGCGACGTGAAGGTAGACACGGCGGGCGGCGCTGCGAATGAAGGCGTGCGTCTGACCTATATGCGCACGTCAGAGGCCGAGGCCTTGCGCGCCGAGCTGTTCCGCCGCAAGAAGGCGCTGCTTGCGGGCGGCTCCGTGAGCGAAGACGGCACTGCTGTGGTGAACGGCGTCCCCTGCTATTCCGCATGGGCGATTGCCAGCATGGGGATGTATCCCCAGAGCATGCAGCAGACCGCGTTCGGATATGTGCTGTCGGGTGCTGTCGGGGTTGCGGGTCAAACGGCCGTGCCCGCGGGGGCTCAGGCGGGGTTCGGCGCTGCGGCCGCGACGGGCGTCGTTGTGTCCGGCGCGAATGGCGTTGGCGCGACGGGCCTTGCCGAAGACGAGACCAATGTGCTCGACGTGGCCGACGAAGTGCTGCAGGACGTGCGCGGCGTGTTTGGCGGCGCCGAGGTGGATACCGGCCAGGTGCAATACGAAACCGGCCTGTCCAACAAGGAGCTCTTGCTGGCCGGCGCATCCGGCGCGGGCGAGGGCTTGGGCCTGATTTTCGTGGGTATCGTCGCCGCAGTGGGCTCGGTGGCGCAGCTTTTCCAAGGCCTCATCGAGCGGGCCACTGAGGACTTCATCGTATCTGCCGTCGAGGGAGGCACGCTTGCCGAAAGCGGCGCCACCTTCGATTTGGTGGATCCCAATGCCGCGAGCTCGTTGATCAGCGGCGCGGCCGTGCAGATCATCCTGTGGGCATTGCTCGCTATCGCCGCGCTGTGGCTGCTGGCCGCCCTTGGCTCCGTGGTGCGCTACGGCGGTTTCCGCCTGCGCCGCCGCGAGGGGCGCGTGGAGGTGGAGTCGGGTCTCATCTCGCGCAGCTTCCACGGTGTGGACGTCGACCGCGTGCAATCCGTGGTGGTCAAGCAGAGCTTTATCCGTCGGCTCATGGGCTATTGCGAGCTCTCGGTGCTTAAGATTGATAGCGTCGTAGAGGCAAGCTCTGCCGATGGCTCTCAGCAGCAGTTGACGAAGGGCGTGATCATCCACCCGTTCGTCAAGTTGAGCCGTGTGCCCGAAATCATTCAGGGCGTGCTGCCGGAATTTGCCGATATGCCTGCCGAAACGCTCAAACCGGCGCCTGTTGCCAAGCGTCGCGCTATCGTGCGCATGGGCATCATCCGCAGCGCGGCGTTCTGGTTTGCGGTGTTCGTGGCGCTGTGCCAGGTGGGCATGGAGTTCACCATCACGCTGGTGCCGCTGGATGCCGAATCGCTGGCGCTGCTGACGGTCGTGCGCTACCTGATGTTCGCGTACTACGCCATCTTCGTGCTGGCGTTCGTGGCGAACGTGATCAACGCCATCCTGTGGCACCGCCGCAGCGGCCTTGGCTATGACCGCAACTTCATGAGCATGACCAACGGCGGTTTGGCCGTGACCACCACGTATACGCCGCGCAAGAAGATCCAGTTCGCCTACCTGCGCACGAATCCGTTCCAGCGCATGGCACACGTGGCCAGCGTGAGCGTGCGCACCGCGGCGGGCGTGGGCGGTACCACTGAGACGCTGTGGGATCTGCGCGAAGAGGACGCCGACGCCTGGATGGAATGGGTGCGTCCGCGCGGGGGGCGTGCACAAGTGGTGTCTGCAGAGCAAACCGGCGTTGCGAGCGTTGCCGACGCCGCCCAATAACGCCAATCCTCCACGGCATCAATCGCCTTCTAATCAAACGGTTTGATTCGATTTGATTAGATGAATAGAAGTGAATAGAAAAGGGCACGCTGCGTTCAGTTCCGCGGCGTGCCCTGTTTGCGTATGCGCTCGCGAGAGGGCAAACTCACTAAAATGATACAAATCTACTAACATATAAGCTTTATGGCGAGGCAGCTGTGCTAGACTTGCAGGAGCGTTATGACGCGCGGCATTTGGCACAAAAGATGAGGAGAGCGCATGTTTGACAAGGCGATATTCCAACTGCCTGGCGCGCGCCGCGCCATCGCCGTGCTCATTGCGTTCTCGCTTGCCCGCGCCCTACTCACGGTGGGGCAGGCGTTCTCGCTGGCATCGGCGTTTACTAACTTGTGGGGCGGAGCTCCCGTGCCCGACCAGGCCCCATTCGTTATCGGATTTCTCGTGTGCTTCATCGGCCGTCAGGGCGTGACCTGGGGGCAGGACGCTTACCTGGAGAAATTCGCCGCCGCCCGCGCCGACGAGCTGCGCGACCGTCTGCTGCGCACGCTATTCTCGCGCGGCACCGAGCTCACGGCGCAACGCGGCACGGGCAACCTGTGCTCGCTCGCGCTGGAGGGTATCGACCAGGTGGAAACCTATTTGCGCCTCATGATGCCCAAACTCACCAACGTGATCGTGGTGCCGCTCGTTCTGCTGCTGTGGATCTTCCCGCTGGACTGGGTTTCCGGCATCATCGCCCTCGTGGTGTTCCCGTTCATCATCCTGTACATGGTCATGCTGGGCTACACGGCCAAAAACGAGGCCGCGCGCCGCTACCGCGAGTTCGGCGTGCTGTCCAACCATTTCGTCGATTCGCTGCGCGGGCTGGACACGCTCAAGTTCTTCGGCCGCTCCAAGGCACGCGGGCGCGACGTGTTCGTCACGAGCGAGCGCTTCCGCGAGATCACGATGAAGACGCTGCGCGTGGCCACGCTTTCGGGTGCGGTGCTGGACGTGTTCGCCACGCTTTCGCTGGCTGCCGTTGCCATCATGTTGGGATTTCGCCTGGTAGATGGCTCAGTCATGCTGTTCCCGGCCATGTTCGTGCTCATTCTCACGCCGGAGTATTTCCGCCCTGTGCGTGAGTTCGCCGCCGATTATCATGCCTCGCTCGATGGCAAGAACGCCCTGGCCGATGTGCTGGAGGTTACCGGTCTGAATGAGGAGATGGAGACGAAGAGCTCCGCCTCTGCTGCTTCCGTTGCGGAAGAACCTTTGGTGACGGTGCGAGACGAGTCTCCCACGAACGCCCTGCATGACGAGGCGCCTGCGGTTGAGCCGTGGGGCGAGGGGTCCACGTTGGCCGTGCGCGGCGTGGGCTATGCGTATCCTGGCGCCGATGCCCCTTCGCTCTCCGGCATCACGTTTGACGTGCACGGATGCATGAAGGTGGGCATTGTGGGGCTTTCCGGCTCGGGCAAAAGCACGCTGCTGCGCCTGCTCGCGGGCTTCGCCCAACCGACTGAGGGCGTCATAACGGTGCTCAATGGCGTTGAGCGCGAGGCTTGCGGGGCAGATGCGAAGTGCCCGAGCGTGATGACGCCCGAAACGGGGACTTCGACCGTCAAGATGCTAAATGGAACGCCGCCAAATACAGCCGCGTCGAGCGCCCTTGTCTCGTCGCTTTGCAGCGAACGCTGGCGCGGCCAGGCGACCTATATCCCGCAAGACCCATACATCTTCCATGCCACCGTGCGCGAGAACATGACGTTCTACCGTCCCGATGCTTCCGAGGAAGAGATTCAGGCGGCGGTCTGCGCCATGGGTCTGCAAGAATTCATCGATTCGCTTCCGCAGGGGCTGGACACCTTGATTGGCGAAGGCGGTCGCGCGGTGTCGGGCGGCCAGGCCCAGCGCATCGCGCTCGCCCGTGCGCTGCTCGACCCTTCGCGTCGTATCCTGTTGTTCGACGAGCCCACCGCGCATCTGGATGTGGAAACCGAGATGGAGCTCAAGGAGCGCATGCTGCCCTTGATGGAAGGGCGCCTGGTGTTTTTCGCCACGCATCGTTTGCATTGGATGGCGAACATGAATTGGGTGCTGGTTGTGGAAAACGGCCGCATCGTCGAGCAAGGCGCGCCGCAGGAATTGGCCGCAGCGGGTGGCGCGTTCGCCCGCCTGGTCGACAGGATGCGCGGCGTGGAGCCGATGCGCGGTGCGGAATCGGTCGACGGGGAGGAGGCGTGCGATGAATAAGGACATGCTGAAATCCAACGCCGGGAAAGCTTCCGCGGCAGGGCAGGCGTCCAGCACCAGGCAGGCGTTTGCTGCCGAACAAGCATCCAACGCCGGGCCGGCATGCATGGATGGGCAGATATCCGCCGCCCCTGCCTCTATCTCCACGCATGACAACCGCAGCGCGTCGCAGTCTCCTTGGAAGGCGTTCAAGCGCGACCGGTGGGTGCGACCCTTCTTCGCGCGCTATAAGAAACCGCTGGCGGGCGCCATTGCGCTTTCCATCTTGGCGTATGCGTTTGCGGCGGGACTCATGTTCACGTCGGGCTACCTGATCAGCGGATCGGCCACGCTTCCGGCGTCGGTGCTCATGATGCACCTGGCGCTCATCGCCGTGCGCGTGTTCGGCTTGGGCAAACCGGTGCTGCAGTACCTCGAGCGCCTGACGTCGCACGATTGGATCCTGCGCGTGACCAGCAGCCTGCGCCTGCGGCTGTATCAGTCGCTCGAGGGCCAGGCGGGCATGAGTCGCGCGGTGCGGCGCACCGGCGACGTGCTGGGGCTTCTGTCCGAGGACCTTTCCCACCTGCAGAACATGTACCTGCGCTGCATGCTGCCCACCGTCGCGGCATGGCTTCTGTGGCTCATCGCCACCATCGCGCTGGGGGCGTTCTCGCCGTTCGTGGCAGTGGGCATGTTCGTGCTGTTGGGCATCCAGATGGTGCTTCTGCCGCTGATCGCCGTGACGGCGGGCGGCGCACGCCGCATGCGCATGAAGGCCATGAAGAACGAGATGTATGCCGAGCTCACCGACAACGTGCTCGGCGTGGCGGACTGGGTGTTTTCCGGCCGCTCCGACGAGTATCTGGCACGCCACGGCGCCGCCCACGACCGACTGCGCAATCTGCAGCGCCGCGAATCGCGGGCATCGCATTGGCGCGATATGGCGGGACAGGTGCTGTTCGGGCTTATCGCGGCGATGCTGCTGGTGTGGGCGGGCGCGCGGTTCGGCGGGGCGCCTGCCGCAGATGTGACCTCCGCCGCGAACTACATCGCCGCATTCGTCCTGTGCTTCTTCCCGCTGATCGAGGCGTTCGCGCCGGTGCCCGCTGCCGCTCTCGACGCCGTGTCGCATGCCGATTCGATCGGGCGACTGAATGATTTGCCTGACCCCGTAGGCGATTGGGGGAGCGAAGGCGCTGTCGATTCTCATGCCCCCGCCCCCTTGGATATTCGCCTCCAAGGGGTTTCCTTCACCTATTCCGGCGCCGACCGCTCGGTTTTGCGCGGGCTCGACCTGACGATTCCCCAAGGTCAGAAGATTGCCGTGCTGGGCCGCAGCGGTGCCGGCAAATCGACGCTCGCGGCGCTCATCCGCGGCGACTTGGTGCCCCAAGAGGGGCGCGTGACCATCGGCGGCGCGGACGCCTCAGCTCTCGGCGACGCGATGCCGCGCTACGTGGGCGTCATCCAACAGAACACCTACCTGTTCAACGACACGCTGCTTGCCAACCTACGCGTGGGCAATCCCGAAGCCACCGAGGAAGACGCCTGGCGCGTACTTGACCAGGTGGGGCTGCGCGAGATGGTCGAGCGTCTGCCGCAGGGCCTCGCCACCATGGTGGACGAGGCGGGCAAGCGTTTCTCCGGCGGCGAGCGCCATCGCATCGCGCTCGCACGCGTGTTGCTGCAGGATGCGCCCATCGTGATTCTCGACGAGCCTACCGTGGGACTTGACCCCATCACCGAGCACTCGCTGCTCGACACACTGCTCGCGGCGCTCGAGGGCCGCACCGTCATCATGGTCACGCACCATCTGCAAGGCGTATCCGCCATGGACCGCGCCGTGTTCGTGGAAAACGGCCGCATCGCCATCGACGGAGCTCCCCCTCGCCTCGCTCGCGAAAACGAACGCTACCAAGCCTTGCTTGCATTCGATCAGGGATTCTGATCGCCGCTTTTGTTGGGGATAACGAAATGGCTTTGTGGCAGGCATAGCCTGGGATAGCACGCTGCATGTCGTTTCAGAAAGGCAGAATAGGCTTTACTCGTCCAAGACGAGAGACGCTGATGCGGTGAGGAAATGAAACAAACGGCGATTCAGTGCAGTTTTCTGGTAGGTAGTCAGATAGTCTGACCAAATCTCCAGCATAATGCCAGTTCGCAGATGCGCATACGTCTGGCTGCTTGAGTTGCTCGCGAAAAACTGCACTGAATCGCCGCCTGTTGCTCTCCTGGTGCGGCACGAGAACATAGAGAAAGCCTTCATGCTGCAGTTTTTCTCGCTCTCCGAAAGTAAGCGCATTTTCGCGGTGTTGCGACCTGGTAAAACGCATGCGACAACGCTGGGCTACTTTGTGAGGCGGTGAAAAACTGCAGAATGAAGGGCACCCGCCCCTCCCAATGCGCTTTTGCGGCGTTTTGGTTACGGCTGCGTTGCGCTGCTTTTTGCCCGCGGGCGCGGTGCAGGCGCTGTGCTAGAATTGCCGGCATGACTACAGCTGAGAAACACATCGAAATCGCGGGCGCCAAGGAAGCGCCCGTTCGAGAACGTACCGCCTCATCGGGCGATTCCGCACATCAGCGCCGCGAGGACGGCAAGACAGGCGCACACTCGAAGCGCGCCTCCAACGCCTCTTTCTCGCTTTGCGAACGCGACCCCCATCCTTGGCAGCCCTCGCAGTTCGAAGACATTCGCCTGCGCAAGCCCGAACCTCAATCCAAGCAGGGCGTGAAGGCGCGCAAGAACGTGCGCGAATACACGCTGGGCGAAGAGGTGGCCAACTCCATCAGCCACGGCCTGGGCGTCATTCTGGCAATCGTCGCTATCCCCACCACCATCGTCGCCGCGGTGGCGCACCACGGCGGGGGCATCGCATTGGCGGCAGCGCTCATCTACTCGATCAGCATGCTGCTGGAATACTGCGCCTCCACGCTCTATCACGCGCTGGCGCACCCCGGTGCCAAAAAGATGTTCAAGGTCATCGACCACAGCTGCATCTACCTGTTCATCGCGGGCAGCTATACCCCGTTCTGCCTGGTCACGCTCATTGATTCGGGCGGCATCATCCTTTGCGCAATCGTGTGGGCGCTCGCTATCGTGGGCATCGCCATGGAGGCGTTCTGGGTGTTTCGTCCGCGATGGATCTCGGCGGTCATCTATCTGGCGCTTGGCTGGTGCGTGGTGTGGTTCTTGCCCGCGCTCATCGCTGCGCTGCCGCTTCCCGGCTTGATTCTGCTTGCCGCCGGCGGCGTGAGCTACAGCATCGGATGCATTTTCTACGTGCTCAAGAAGGTGCCGTACATGCACACGGTGTTTCACCTGTTCGTGCTGGCAGCATCCATATTGCAGTATCTATCGGTAGTGCTGTATGTATTGTAAGAGAGAAAAGGAAGAGAAACCCATGGATCCCGATTCCCGAAAACCCGCGTCCCTCTCCTCGATCGTCGATCGCCTGTTCAAGAAGGATCAGCGCGTCGAGTCCGAGGAAGACGAAATCCGCTCGGCGGTTGACGAAAGCGTCGAGCTGGATGCCGATGAGAAGCGCATGATTCACGATGTGCTCGACCTGGGCGACACGACGGCCGAGGAGGTCATGACCCCCCGCGTCGACATCATCGCGGTGGAGGACACCGAGACGGTGCGTCAGGCCATCGATCGTATGCGCGGCACCGGGTATTCGCGTCTGCCGGTCTACCACGATGACCACGACTCCATCATCGGCGTCGTGCGCTACAAGGATCTCATCGATCCGCTCCTGGACGACCGCGAATCGGATTGCGTGAAGGATTACGTGGCCGAGGCCATGTTTGTGCCTGAGAGCAAAAGCCTTTTGTCGCTGCTCAACGAAATGCAAACGAATCGTCAACAGATGGCCATTGTGGTGGATGAATACGGTGGAACTGCTGGTTTAATAACCACGGAGGATATCGTCGAGGAAATCGTGGGCGAGATCGTGGACGAGACCGACCCCGTAGACGCCGACATCACACAGGTGTCGGACAGCGAATGGGCGGTCAACGGCGCCTGCCCGTGCGAAACGCTCGAAGAAATGGGTTGGCCCGTGAAGCCCGGTGACGACTACGAAACGGTCGCGGGTTGGCTCATGGATACGTTCGATTGCGTCCCGCAGCTGGGCGACGAGTTCTCCGCCGACGGCTATTCGTTCAAGGTGCAGCGCATGCGTCGGCGCCGCGTATCGTCGTTGCGCGTGCGTAAGGTTGATGCCGCTTCCCAGGAAGAGGCGGAAACCGACCGTTAACGCCGGGACGAACCGATTGACGATACGGCCGGAGGCGATACGCTTCCGGCCATTTTTGTGCGTTTATATAACACGTGAAGTGGGGCTAGCGGCAGAAATTGCCGAAATCACGCCCCGCAAGACCTCCGCGCGCGAGACGCCGGAGACCGCATGATGAAAGGAGGCCCGCATGGCGAAGGAAGTCAAGCGCCTGTATCGCTCCGACGACGGCGTCATCGCGGGCGTATGCGCGGGAATCGCCGAGTATTGCGACATCGATCCTGTGATCGTGCGCATTCTGGCGGTGCTGCTCTCTATCTCGTCGTTCGGTGTCGTGGTGCTCGTGTACGTGCTGCTGTGGCTGGTCATGCCGCGCCGCGTGAGCGCGGGCGACCCCATCTCATGCGACGCGTATCTGCGCGTCGACCCCTGCGCTCAACCGGGGCCGTCTGCGCCGCCTGCTGGTTCGCGTCCCATTCCTCCTGTGGGCCATGACGCCCAGGCCGCCTATGCCGCCTCTGCGGCACAGCAGGCGGGCCAGGCGAGCCAAGCGCCCTACGCCGCCTACTACGAAGCGGTTGCTGCCACGGGGGCCCGCAACGCATCGAGTCGCGAAGCCGCGGCAGGCATGGGCGGCACCACGCGCGTCGTTGTGTGGGCGGGCGTGATTCTGCTGTTCATCGGCGTGGCGGCTTTGCTGAGCTCCATGGTCAACGAGGTGAGTTGGTGGCAGCTGTGGCCGTGCCTGGTCATCCTTGCGGGCCTGGTCGAGATGGTGGTGCCTTCGCGCCGCGAGTTCCGCATCCGCCGTTTTTCCCGTGGCATCGTGGTGTTCTCGCTGGGCATTCTTTTGCTGCTGATCACGATTCATATGCTTTCGTGGCAGACCATCATTCTTATGTTCGAAAAGCTCTGGCCGCTGCTGCTTATCGCGTTGGGAATCGACATCATCTCGCGCGCGGTGGGCAATGAGCTTCTGGCCCTCGCCGCGGCCCTGTGCGTCGTCGCCATGGTCGTGTGCGCTGCCACCGTGTTCGCGGTGCCGGGATCGCTCGAGCATCTGACGGTGTATTCCCCGCTTTTCGGCACGCATGTGTTCGAAGTGAACCCTTGGAATTAGGGGGGGGCGACTATGGCGGAATACGGAAACAAACACACAAAGCCGCAGCAGGCGGCCATCGTCATAGGCATCGTCTTGGTGCTGTTTGGCGTTTGGGGCTTGATCAACGCTGTTTTGCCTGGCTGGGTGTGGAATATGCTTGGTACCACCGTGCGCACTATATGGGGAATTCTCTGGCCGCTTGCCCTGGTCGCAGCGGGAGCATACCTGTTGTGGGGCGTGAAAACGGGCAAATTCTCCGGCTTCACGCAGGGCGGCGCATCGCGATCGCTGCGTCGCAGCAGGGCCGACAAGCGCCTTTTAGGAGTCTGCGGCGGCATCGCGTACTACTTTGGGATCGATTCCACCGTGGTGCGCGTCATGGCGGTCATCCTCCTGGTGCTGTTCACCCCGACGGCCATCATCGCCTACTTCCTGATTGCGCTGTTGGTTCCGTCGGCCTAACGGCCGCCGGAACTGCTCGGCGAGGCGCTGCGACGCTGCGCGGCAGCCTGACGGCCTGCTCCCTCTCGGGCGCGGAAGCGTGGGACTAAACAGGCCGCTGGCCTGTTTACTGTCGCTCACGTACGAAGTACGCTTCGCTCCTCGTTCAAGGCGACTCGACTCGTCAGACTGCCGCTCGCTGTTTCGTCCTGATTCCGGGGGGGTTTGGAGATTAATTGACTCCATCGATTTTGCCTCGCGTGCCCGCTCGCTATTTCGTTCCGTGTCTCAGGAAATTTTCACTCGTCGCCTTAATCCGATCCCACAAAACTTACGCGGTCATCTGTTTCGCGCCCACTCTTCATCATCAAACCGTCACACTTTACAAACAACTGAAAGACCTGTTCGGCTCGTATTCGATGCCTTGCGCGGCGCCGCTCACGAGGTCAAGAGTTTGCCTCCTGCCTCACTTCTGGGGTAAAATATCCCAGTTTTGACAAGCAATAACGCACGACAGCAATCACACCCCACAACTTCAGCACGCTGTCAGCCCCGCGCTTTTCCGGCGGGGTCTATTGCGTTACGGCATTTGGAGGATATTTGGCTCGCAAGGCATCTCATACTGGGCGCAAGCGCCGCGTTCTGCCCTTCGTGGCAGGCGCGTTTTCGCTCGTCGCGCTCGCTGTGGCGGCTTCAGCGTTCATGCTGCAGCCGGCTGTCGCGTCTCATGACGTCGATAGCACCACGGTGGGCATCGGAAGCCTGCAGCGTAGCGTGACCGAGGACGACGCTTCGGCGCAGCCCGCTAAGGATACGCCCATCGCGTCCGACACCAATACGCTCACTTCCGCATCTACGCGCACCATCACCGTTAAAGACCCCGATCCGGTCATCGTCATCACCGCGTATGACGAGACCAACCCGAACACCGTCGACGCCGCTATGAAGCTGGGCACCACCGACCCGCTGCCCACCGCGCCGCACATCATCCCCGATGAGGATGACGGCTGGTCGGTTGGCTCCGCCTCGGCATACAGCTTCGCCGACAACGACGACGGCAAGGGCAACTTCGGCACCGACGTCACGGCATCGGGCGTGCCCCTGACCGATTACGGCCTGACCGTCGCCGTGCCGCAGTCGCAGTCCCACCTGATCGGCCATGCTGTTGCCATTCGCTACGGCGAGGCCATCGTGGTGGCCACCGTCACCGATACGGGCGGGTTTGCCGGCTACGGCCGTGCGCTCGACCTGGCGCCCGGCGTGTGGAAGCTCTTCGGGGCGACCGACGTGCACGACTGGGGCGTGCGCGACGTGTACTACAAATTCCTGTAGGCGTGTGCCGCAAACCGATGCGAACCGCGCCGCAAGGCTATAGATTCCTGTAAGATGCGCCTAGGCGCATCTTTTCATTTCAGGTAGGGGCGCAAGCCCGACAAGGAGGAAAACGCCGTGGCCAATGTCATCATCGTAGGGTGCGGTCGCGTTGGATCGCAGCTTGCCACCATGCTGTCCGAGAACAACGCCAACGTATGCGTGGTGGACCGCAAGGCGGAGGCGCTGTCCAACCTCAGCCGCAACTTCAATGGCACCACGCTGCAGGGCGAGGGCTTTGACGAGGGCGTGCTGGTGCGTGCCGGCGTCGAAGAGGCCGACGTCGTGGCGGCCGTCACGTCGTCCGACAGCGCCAACTTCATGGTCGCCGAAACCGCGCGGCGCATTTTCCACGTGCCCCACGTCATCGTGCGCCTGTACAATCCCGCCCGCGAGCGCGCCCACATGCAGCTGGGCCTGGACTACGTATGCGGCACGTCGCTCGTCGCCGAGGAAGTGTTTTCCAAGGTCATGTCCGGCCATGGAAGCCATCTGGACTCCTTCGGCGAATTCGAGATTCTGCGCTTCTCGTTCAACCTCGAGGGCACGGGCCTTAAGCAGATGAAGGTCGCCGATCTGGAGCGCAGCCATGACATCCGCATCGTGGCGTTTGAGCGGCGCGACGGCAGCGCGAGCTCCATTCCCTCGCGCGACTCGGTGCTCTACCACGGCGACGGCGTGGTGGCCTGCATCCGCCACGACCTGCTGGGCGAGTTTTCGAAGTTCATGCAATAGGGTGAGCATGCCGGCGGCATGCTCCGTTTCCAATGAGACGCCCGAGAGGGCGGTCCTACTCGTGTTCGAGCGGGACATTCGAAGCGCGAGAAAAGGAGCGATTCGATGTACATTGTGATTATGGGCGGCGGCAAGGTTGGCGAATACCTGGCAACCGTCATGCTCGACCAAGGCCATGAGGTGGCCGTCATCGAGCAGACGCGGGAAACCGCCGACCGCCTGTCCATTGAGCTCCAGGGCCAGTATCTGATCATCCAGGGCGATGGCACCGACTCCGACTTCCAGGAGGACGCCGGCATCAGGCATGCGGACGTGTTCGTTGCCGTGACCGGTCGTGACGACGACAACCTGCTGGCGTGCGAGATCGCCACGCGTGTGTTCAACGTGCCGCGCTGCATCGCTCGCGTGAACAACCCCAAGAATCGCCGCATCTTCAACATCGTGGGCATCGAGAGCGTGTCATCGACCCTGCTGATTGCCAACATGATCGAGGAGGAGGCCCTGATGGGCAGCGTGGGCGTGGTAAGTGCCCTCTCGCGCGGCGACATCGTGCTGTTCGAGATGAGCGTGCCTGGCCGCATGCGCCATTTCAATCCGGAAGAAGGCGTGCCGGTGGACGCCCTGGACATGCCCGAGGGCTCCTCTATCGCCGCCATCGACCGCCTGGAAGAGGGCGAGGCGGAGGTTGCGACGCCCGATTCGATTATGTACCCGGGCGACAAGGCCGTGGTCGTGGCGGAGCGCGACGTGGTGGAGGACGTGCGAGAACTCTTCAAATCGCTGTAGAGCCGCTCGCGTTTGCGGTAAGATTCGATTTGTGGATTTGAAACTTTGCGGTGTGCCAACCCTTTGCGGCATCGCAGCGTTTATTGCGTTCTTCCGCTGTTCGGAAGAACGAAGGAAAGGACAGGGAAGATCATGATCGGTCGTTACACGCGTCCCGCGATGGGCCATATCTGGGAGCCCGAGAACAAGTTCGCCATTTGGAAGGAAATCGAGCTTCTGGCGTGCGAGGCCCAGGCCGAGCTCGGCCAGTGCGGCATCACCAAAGAAGAGGCCGCCTGGATCCGCGCGCACGCCGACTTCCGCGTGGAGCGCATCGACGAGATCGAGGCCGTGACCAACCACGACGTCATCGCTTTCCTCACCTGCATGAAGGAATACATCGACGCCGACGTGCCCGAGGGCGAGGAGAAGCCCTCCCGCTGGGTGCACTACGGTATGACCTCCTCCGACCTGGGCGACACCGCGCTGTCGTACCAGATCACGCAGGCGCTCGACATCATTCTGGAGGACGTGAAGCAGCTGGGCGAGACCTGCAAGCGCCGCGCGTTCGAATTCCAGGACGCGCTGTGCGTGGGTCGCACCCACGGCATCCACGCCGAGCCCATGACGTTCGGCATGAAGTTCGGCAGCTGGGCGTGGGCCCTCAAGCGCGCACAGACCCGCCTGCAGCAGGCGCGCGAGGTGGCTGCAACCGGCGCCATCAGCGGCGCGGTGGGAACCTATTCCAGCATCGACCCGTTCATCGAGCAGTACGTGTGCGAGAAGATGGGCCTCACGCCCGACCCGCTGTCCAACCAGGTGCTGGCGCGCGATCGCCACGCCCAGGTCATGGCGGCGCTCGCCGTGACTGCCTCCACGCTCGAGAGCATCGCGCTCCAGGTGCGCCTCATGCAGGAGAGCGATGTCATCGAGGCGGAAGAGCCGTTCAAGAAGGGCCAGAAGGGCTCTTCGGCCATGCCCCACAAGCGCAACCCCATCACGGCGGAGCGCGTGTGCGGTCTGGCGCGCGTGGTCAAGGCCAACGCACAGGTGGGCTTCGACGACGTGGCGCTGTGGTTCGAGCGCGACATCAGCCACTCCGGAGCCGAGCGCGTGGCGCTGGCTGACAGCTTCATCGCGCTGGACTATATGTTCGGCAAGATGCAGTGGATGCTGGACGGCCTGCAGACCTACCCCGACAAGATGGTGCTCAACCTCAACCGCACGCGTGGCCTGATTTTCAGCTCCAAGGTGCTGCTGGCGCTGGTGGACACGGGCATCACGCGCGAGGACGCGTACGTGATCGTGCAGCGCAACGCTATGGCTGTGTGGCACGACATCCAGAACGCCGTGGACGGCCCCACCTATCGTGAGCGTCTTGAGGCCGATCCCGAGGCCAACCTGACGCCCGAGAAGCTGGATGAGATCTTCGATCCCTGGGCGTTCCTCGGCCACAAAGACGTGGTGTTCAAGAAGCTGGAGACTCTGGAGTTTTAGAAGTTCCACCGTTCTGCCGAACGGCGGACCGCCCGAAGGCGCTTGCGCCGTTGCGAAGTAGACGAAAGCCCTCTCGGCCATCTGGCCGGGAGGGCTTTCTGCATTTGCCGTTAGGCAAATGCATTGGACGAAATGCCGAATGGATTTGCCTTTCTTCGCCGAAGGAATCTGGAACAATAGGAAGAAGATTGAGGGCGGCTTGTGGGATTATGCCGCTTTGCGGGCAAGGGGTGACTCTTTCGAGTGAACGGAATCAGGGCTTTCCTCCCTTTGGGCGAGGCTGGGTTTCCCATTTTGCGGAGCGAGACCATGCCTGAGCCCATCGATTACCAAAATGACTCGTCGGTGAAGGAGCAGCTATGCTTTCGGACAAGCTCATGCGGCTTCGAAAGAAGCAGGGTTTAAGCCAACAGGAGGTTGCCGCAGAGAGGCTTCCAAAGTGCCAATTTGCGACGAATTGACGCGGCTTTTGCGCATGTTTGGCGAGGGGCGAGTATGGTGAGTGAGTTATTTACCATGCGCATACGCCGAAAGGAATGCTCGATGACTGTGATTCGTCCTGCCGTACGTACCGATTGCGCATTCGTCTACGACCTCATCTGCGACATGGAGGCAGAGGAGCTGCCCTATGACGAATTCACGCGCATCTTTGCCGAGCAGATGGCAGACGGCCGCATGTTGTGCCTGGTGGCAGAGGACGACGGCGAGCCCGTGGGTTTCATCAACCTGCGCATGGAGCGACAGCTTCACCACGCAGCTCGCATTGCCGAAATCATGGAATTGGTGGTGGCGTCGGGTCATCGCAGCGAGGGCATCGGCGCACAGCTGTTCGAGGCTGCATGCAGGGCTGCACGCGCCGCAGGGTGCATCCAGATTGAGGTTGCTTGCAAACAACACCGCACACGCGCACATGCATTCTACGAGCGCCAGGGCATGGAAAGCACCCATTTCAAATTCTGTAAACAGGTGTGGTTTCGCGCATGAACATGCATGTGTCTGTGCCTGTCAGTTTTGCTGAGTATGTAATCCAGTTCGCGGTGCGTGATATCGCGGCTGTCAATTTTGTCGAGTATGTAATCCACCACGCAGTATTTTTCCGAGTTCGGAAGGCTTTCACGGCGGAAAATCTCTAGTTCATTCGCAAAACCCGAGGTCGAATTTCACGCCAAGACCAGATGTTGCGCCATCGGTTGCTTGGCATTGAAAAAAATCTTCGAAAATGGGTTACATACTCGGCAAAACTGGCAGTCACCCTAAAATCAACGCGATTATGGATAACATACTCGCCAAAATTGACATGCGCACCATTCGTGCTCTCGATTAAAGCAGGGCAGTGCGCTGCCAATCGGCGCACTGGGCGATTAACGCCGCCGAGCGCTTCGTCGCGCTACGCCTCTGCGTACCTCCACACGCGCACAAGGGTGTGGCCTTCTCCATCAGAACCCTCTTCAGCGGGCATGCCAATGTAGGTGACCAAGGTGTCCGTAGTGCCGGTCACGGCCAGATATTCGCCGAAATCATCGCATCCATCAGGGCATTCGATGGTAAACATGGTGCGCGAAGCGACATCCACGCCGGCCACCGACATGGTTGATTTCACGATGAGATAGGGACCCGCCCACGCGGGTGCGGCGGTAGGGGTGCGTCCAAAGCGGAACCACGATCCCCCGTTGGCACCGTTCTCATCCACGGGCACGTAGGTTCCAATCTGCGAGATGCCATCGCCGTAGCTGTACCATCCATCGAACGAGAACGTGAAGCGTCCGTTGACGTAGCCCGCCTCGAGCGGCTTCATGGAGCCCGGCAGCGTGAGCGAATCCATCATCTGGCCGCTTGCCGCATCGATGAGCGTGAGCTGGTGGTACACGCCCGAAACGCTCAGGCGCGGCGTGATGACGATGCCATCGCCCGTAGAGTACGGCGGCGTGCTCATGCGTCCAGTGGAGCGCCAGATTTCCGCCACGTCGGACTGGCCGAACGATGCCGCTTTGAGCAGCGAATCCTCCGTGGACGCCGGGCCGTTGGCGTCGGGCAGCACCTGCCAGAACGCCCTGCCGCTCGCAACGGCGATAGAGGGAATCTCGTATGCGCTTTCTCCCTGGTCAACCAGCACGGGCGACCCGAGGGATGAACCGTTATGAGTCGCCTGGTACACGCGCCACTGGCCGGTCAGGCAATTCGCCTCGGTCCAGATGACGCCTGAATCGTCGCAGCACGCTTCGTAAATGTCGAAGCCGCGTTCCTCAGAAGCGGGGCTTTCGAGCACCGTTTCGCAGGTGCCGTCCGAAAGCGAGAGCAGTCCAACCTGCGTCAGGGGCGACGCCGAATCGGTGGGAAGCAGGCATGCGGCGCGCGAAGCGCCCGGGGTTGCCCATACGAGCGTGCCGTAGGGGAGCTTGAATTCACCCTCAAGCTGCATGGGGCCGTTGTCGTCCAGGACGTTTTCTGCGGGAATGTCGTCCAGCGTGAACACGGCGTCTTCGGCGACTTCCAGCGTGGTCACGTCGTCGTCATCGCCGCCGCCAACCATGCTTGCGACGCCCACGCCTACTGCGGCCACGCCTGCCACGCCGGCGCCAATCAGAAGCTGACGTCGCGTGAGAGAAAAGTGCCCGCCTTCGGGCAGGGAGATGCTTACTTGGGAATCAAGGGTGCTTGCCGCGTCGCGGATGCTGGGCCTGCCGTTGACGCCGGATGCCTTGTCGCCCGCGCCGCCCACTGAGGAAAGCGGACTCAGCGACACCTTGCCCGCGCTTGCCATGCTGT
The DNA here is from genome assembly GCF_944321625.1 of uncultured Slackia sp. GTDB lineage: Bacteria > Actinomycetota > Coriobacteriia > Coriobacteriales > Eggerthellaceae > Slackia. The sequence goes on along the minus strand of NZ_CALUMA010000117.1, from coordinate 3,274 downwards.
TGCGCACGCTGGGGGCCTGCGCGTGCCTGGGGCGGGGAGACGCCCCGCGTGCATGGCGCGGCGCTTTGCCGCCGCCTAGGCGTGCAGAACCGGTGCGGCTCGATCCCGCATGCGCGGAGCCGGCACGCCTGGTGCTTGAACCTATCTTTGAGGAAGTCCTGCCCATCCCCGAACCAGAGCGTGCGGATATACCGCGCGACGCCGCCGAACGGACGGAGCCTGCGCGCATGGAACGACGTGGTGTGGGCTTTTTCTGGGTCATAGCGGCTTATTATGTCGTTTTCTCGCCCAAAGCTTCGAGGGTTTCTTCCAAATCGTTACAATAAACGCAAACCGTGTGCATGAACGCGGGTTACAATTGAGGCCAGAACAAGGCTTAAAGCGCGCGCGATGGGTTCGCCGCGCTAGGGGAGCGCCGCTTCCCGAATAGTGTTGAGGAGTGCTTATGAGCAACGAAACCCGCCGTATCCTGCTCGTCGAAGACGAAAAGGCCATTCGCGACGCTGTGGCCGCGTATCTCGAGCGCGAGAACTACTGGGTCACCGCCGTGGGCGACGGCCAGGAGGCGCTCGAAGAATTCTCCAAGCATCATTTCGACCTGGTCATTCTTGACCTCATGCTTCCGCGCGTTCCCGGCGAGCGCGTGTGCCGCGCCATCCGCGACAACTCCGATGTGCCCATCATCATGCTCACCGCCAAGGGCGAGGTCGAGGATCGCATCATCGGTCTGGAGTTGGGCGCCGACGACTACCTGGTGAAGCCGTTCAGCCCCCGCGAGCTGGTTGCCCGCGTGCGCGCCCTGCTGCGTCGCGTCCACGCCGATTCCGAGCCTCAGCGCGAGGTGCTGGAGTTCGGCGAGCTCACCATCGACGTGTCGGGCCACAAGGTGCTGGTCAACGGCCAGGAAGTCGATTTGACCGCCAGCGAGTTCAAGCTGCTTACCACGCTGTCCCGCTACCCCGGCCGCGTGTATTCGCGTATGGAGCTGGTGGAAAAGGTGCTGGGCTACGACTTCGAGGGCTACGAGCGCACCATCGACTCGCATGTGAAGAACCTGCGCGCCAAGATCGGCGACAACCCGCGCAACCCCAAGTGGCTGCACACCGTGCACGGCGTGGGCTATCGCTTCGAAGACCCCACCAAGCAGTAGGCGGTTACGCGACCCATGCGTTCATCAACCGACCGCTCTAAAGACAGCTTCACAAAGCGCGTCCACGCGTGGCTTTTTGGCTTTTCGTACACGACGCGCGTCACCGTTACCTTCGCGCTCATAGCTGCAATGACCGCCATTGTGGCTATGGGCGTGCTTTCGTATGTCTGGGAGCAGCACTTCCAAACATACACGCGCGAGAACGTGCAGGAGCTTGCCGACGCCACGGCGTCGAGCATTGCCGATGGCTATGAGAATCGCTATTCCTCCATCATCGATGGCATCAAGGAGACCGGCGAGGGTGAATATCCGCCTTTGAGCGGCGAAGATGTGGGATCCGCCCAGGCGGCTCACACGCTGCAGCCGGGCATGGGCATTCAAGTGGCCACGTCGGACGGCAACGTGATTTACGACTCTTCCGCCGTGGCGGCCAACGAGGGCCCCGGCGGCAAGGGCGGCTCCGTTTCGCTCGCGCCCGATTCCGGCGACAAGATGGCTACCGCGTCTATCACGGTCAACGGGAAGACCGTCGGCACCGTGCACATGTGGGTGTATGGTTCCGAGATGCTTCTTTCCAAGGCTGACCAGGCGTTCCGCGATCAAAGCTACCAGGCCATGGCGCTTGCCGCCGTGCTTTCGGTGGTGCTGGCCTCGTGCATCGGCTTCCTGTTCGCGCGCGGCCTGGTGAATCCCATCAACCTAATGACCAAGACCGCCAACGCCATCAAAGAGGGCGACCTCTCGGCGCGCACCAACCTCCAGGGCGATGACGAGATTGCCGAGCTGGGCAAGACGTTCGACGCCATGGCCGAAAGCGTTGAGAAGAACCAGCAGTTGGAGCGCCGCCTCACCATGGACGTGGCGCATGAGCTGCGCACGCCGCTCATGGCGATTCAATCGACGGTTGAAGCCATTGTGGACGGCGTGTTCGAGCCCGACGCCGAGCGCCTGGGCACCGTCAACGCCGAGGTCCAGCGCCTGAGCCGCCTGGTGGATGCGCTGCTCAAGCTGTCGCGTCTGGAAAGCCGCTCCACTCCCATGAGGGAAGAGGTCATCAACGTGGGCGAGCTCATTCGCCCGCTGGTCATGTCGCACGAAGCGTTCGTCAACGACGCCGGCTTGGTGCTCGAATATGACGCCGAGGACGAGGTCATGGTGTACGGCGACCGAGACATGCTACGCCAGGCGACCGCAAACCTGATTTCCAACGCTGTGCGTTACACGCCGGCTCCGGGCACCGTGTCGGTCAAGGTGCGCAAGGGCGACATCATGGCGTCCATCTCGGTGCGCGACACCGGCATAGGCCTGTCGCCCGAGGAATGCAAGATGGTGTTCAACCGCTTCTGGCGCGCCGAAGAAAGCCGCGAGCGCCAAAGCGGCGGCTTGGGCATCGGCTTGGCCGTGGTGAAAGAGATCGTCGACCGCCACGGCGGTTGGATCCAGGTGGAAGGCAAGAAGGGCGAAGGCGCCTGCTTCACCATCCACATCCCGCTGTATGATTACTCGCGCATCAAGGCGCAGAAGGAAAGGGAAGAGAGAAAGGCTTCCAAGGATTCGAAGGGCGGCAAGGGAAAAGGGAAAGGCCCTAAGTCCAAAAACCCCGGCAAATCCGGCCCCATCTCCAAAAGGAAAGAAAGGTAGGAGTCGATGAATCCCATCACCATCAAGCCCGACGCACAGGGGAAGGTGCGCGATCTGTACGATTTGGGCGATAAGCTCCTGTTGGTTGCCACCGACCGCATCTCGGCGTTTGACTACATCCTGGAAGACGAGATTCCCTGCAAGGGCAAGGTGCTCACCCAGATCAGCTGCTTCTGGTTCGAGCTGCTTGAGGGCGTGGTGGAAAACCACCTGATCAGCGCTGACGTGGCCGATCTGCCCGAGGAGTTCAAGCCGTGGTCCGATTACCTGGACGGCCGCTTCATGCTGGTCAAGAAGGCCAACATGTATCCCGTGGAGTGCATCGTGCGCGGGTACCTGACCGGCAGCGGCTTCAAGGACTACAAGAACACCGGCAAGGTGTGCGGCATCGAGCTGTGCGCCGGCTTGGATAACTCGGCCAAGCTGCCTGAGGCGGTGTTCACGCCTTCCTCCATTGCCAAGATTGGCGACCACAACGAGAAC
>NZ_CALUMA010000116.1 GCF_944321625.1 uncultured Slackia sp. | reverse complement strand
ACGAAAGGACCAGCCGTGAGCTTCCGCAACAACCTCCAACACCTCCGCGCAGAACGAAACATGACGCAGGAGCAGCTTGCCATGCTGCTGGGCGTTTCGCGCCAATCCGTCACCAAGTGGGAGGCCGAACGCTCCTACCCCGAGATGGACAAGCTGCTCAAGATATGCCAGCTGTTCGATTGCACGCTCGATGATTTGGTGCAGGGCGACCTCACGGGGCGCTACGCCCCTGAAGGCGCGACGCAAGCGGCAATGCCAATCCCCGACGGTCCGCCGCAAGATATCTGCGGATACGACGAGCACCAGCGCATGCTGGCTTGGAAGGTTCCCACCGGCATCGCAAGCATTCTCTTGGGCATCGCGATCGGTTTCTTCTTCGAAGGGTCGTTCGACCTTGGAACCCACAACGGCAACGACGTCGCATTCATCATGTTCGTACTGCTGGGCGTCCTCGTAGGCCTCGTGTTTCTGATTCCCGCTGGCATGAGGCACAACGCTTTCGTAAAGGCGCACCCCTTCATCGAGGATTTCTATACCGAATCGGACAAGGAGCATGCGCGTACCACGTTCACGCGCGGTTTGATCGGCGGCATCGCCTGCATCTTCGTCGGCATCTGCCTCATGCTCATGCTAGAGCCCAATGCCGAGCAGTACGCGCTGTTCTTCCTGATGCTGTTCATCGCCTTGGGCGTATGGAACATCATTCATTACGGAATGCTGCTGGGCCGTACCAACGTGGCGGAATACAACAAAAGCGCCGCCGACGAACTTGAAATCGAAGACATCGCCAATGCGCAGATCAGCCAATCGCTGAAAGACGAGCTCTACCAGACGAAGCGTCGTTCCTCCAAGACCTCGGCCGTCTGCGGCGTCATCATGATCGCCGCCACCATCGTGGGCCTCGTGATGCTCTTCGCGCCGCTGGGCGATCCCACCAACTGGGTCAACGGCGATTTCGAGCCCCTGGGAACAACCGCCGCCTGGTTCTGGGTCGCATGGATCGTGGGCGGGCTTTTGTGCGTCATCGCCGCGATGCTCATAGAGGCGTTCGGCAAGCACGAGTAAGCCCGCGCCTTCTATGCTATATTGACGCCCATTAAAAAAATAGCGACCTGGGATGTTCATACATCGTCCCAGGTCGCTTGTCGTTTATGACCGTCTAAGAACAATCGGAAGAGTACAGACGCTACGCCTCTACCCCACGATGAACATGATGAGAAACGCGAGGGCGGCCACCCACATGAGGGGCTTGACTTCGCCCGCCTTGCCCTGGACCAGCTTGATCACGCAGTACGAGATGAAGCCGAAGCCGATGCCGTTGGTGATGGAGTAGGTCATGGGGATGCCCAGGATGGTCACGAACGCCGGGAACGCGAGCTCGATCTTGGACCAATCGATATTCACCACGTCGGAGAGCATCAGATAGCCCACCACAACGAGCGCACCGCAGGTGGCGGCGCTCGTCACCATGGCGATGACCGGCGCGAAGAACGCGAACACGAAGAACAGCACGCCCACCACGATGCAGGAAAGGCCCGTACGAGCGCCGGCGGCGGCACCCGAGGTGGATTCCACAAAGCTCGTGACAGAGCTGGCGCCGAAGAAGCCGCCCGCAGCCGCAGCCACGGAGTCCACCGTCAGGATGGGCTGGATGTCCTCGACATTGCCGTCCTTGTCAACGAAGTCGGCCTGCTCGCCCACGGCCACCACGGTGCCCATGGTGTCGAAGAAGTCGCTCATCAGCAGCGAGAACACGAACAGCAGCAACGCCGGCTGCAGGAACACCTGCACGAGCGCCATGGTGTCGGTGCCGGGAACCGTCTGGAAGGGTGCCGCGAACGTGCTGAAGTCGAGGCCGAAGTTCCACTCGGTGGGAAGCGCGGTCACGCCCAGCGGAATACCGGCGATCGTGGCGGCAACGATGGAGATAAGCAGCGCGCCCTTCACCTTCATCACCTGCAGCGCCACGGCAACCAGGATGGCGATAAGCGACACAATGGCCGTCGGAGCCGTGAGGTCGCCCAAGGCAAGCACGGTGGACTCGTCGGCAACGATGAGCCCGCCGCCCTTGAGGCCGATGAAAGCGATGAACAGGCCGATGCCGATGCCGATCGCGTGGCGCAGGCTGGCGGGGATGGCGTCCATAACAGCCTTACGCAAGCCGCACAGCACCAGAATCAGGATGACGATGCCCTCCAGGAAGATGATCGCCATGGCAACGCGCCAGTCGACCGCCGACTCTCCCAGGCACAGCGTGTACGCGACGATGGCGTTGATGCCCATGCCGGAAGCCAACGCGATGGGGCGGTTCGCGATGAGGCCCATCGCGATGGTCATGACCGCCGCGCCTACGCAGGTCGCAGTGAGCGCCGCGTTGAACGGGATGCCGGCCACCTCAAGAAGCGAGGGGTTGACGGCAATGATGTAGGCCATGGCCAGAAACGTGGTCAGGCCGCCAATGACCTCGTTGCCCACCGTGCTCTTGCGGGCCGAGATCTTGAAGAACGAATCCACTTCGTCCCCCTTTCGAGTCGCAGGTCCGCGCGTCTCGCCGAAGGCATGATGGAGCGTGCCTCCCGCGAGACGTGGGACATGAATCCCCTTTGGGCGCATCGCGTGCGGGCCCAAAACTGACCATGGCATCCTACCATACCCACACGCGATTTACGCCCATACCTCCTCGCACGTTCGTTGATGCAGGAGATTTTTGCGCATGAAACCATGGACATTCGGGTGTACTCACTTTGCATGACAAGAAAACAATGCGATATGCAGGCATTTCATCAGTCTGCATGATAGCCGCATGACACATCGCGCCGTATTCTATGCAGCGTCGTCGGGCGATACGGCAGAGCCACCATGCGAATCTCGACGGCGCACGCGTCGCACGTCGCGTGCAACCATATGAATGCAACGGAGGTATCTCATGAAAATCTTCGGACTCGGAATGCCTGAGCTTCTTATCATCCTCGGCGTGGCCCTGCTCATCTTCGGACCCAAGCATCTTCCCAAGCTCGGTTCCGCGCTGGGCAAGACCATCAAGAATCTGCGCGACGGCATCTCCGGCGGCGAAGAGACCACCAAGGCGGCAGAGGCCGAAGAGGAGCCCGCTCCCAAGCGCAAGAAGAAGCTTGCCGCCGCATCCACCACGTCTTCTGCGGAATCGTCCGTCGAAGAGGCCGCATCGGTGCAGGGCTAATCCTCCCTCCCTTTCGCCTCCGCACCTTTGGCCACGAAACGCCCCGGTCTGCCATGCGCAAACCGGGGCGTTTCGCATTTCCCATCGATATTGCCGCAAAAGCCGAGCCAAGACCGCTGCGTTTGCTATCATTTCGCTGACAAGAAAGGAAGCGAACGTGGGCGAAGCGCAGCACGGCGGACCATCGTGGAAACGAATCCTGGGGTTCGCCTGTCATCAAGGATGCATATTCTCGCTGTTCTATATGGGCTCCAACCGAGGGCTCGCACTCGGCGGCACCGTATTCGAACGCGCCGATCTGTTCCTTGTGCTTGTCTTCATGTGCCTCGCCTTCGCTTTCGGCAAGGCGCACATCGCACGCGCCTTGGAATCGAACGCCGCGACCTCAACAATCCTTGCCTCGGCGGCTATGCTGGTGGTCGGCACGATCGCCCCACAATTCCCGCTGAATTCCCACGCTATCGGGCTGGTTATTGAAGGCGTGCTCGTCGGATACCCGCTTGCTGAGCTGTTCCTAGCCTGGAGCATCGTGCTCGGATCGGGCTCCCCTCGCACCATCGCATGCGAGGTGTTCGCTGCCACGGGCTTCGCATCGGCCATCTGCTTCGCCTGCGCGTTCATGCCCTCGATGGCCCAAGTGGCGGTTCCCGTCGTTTGCGCCATTGCCGGCTCGCTCATCGTGGCGCTCTGCCTGCAGGAAAGAAGCCATGCGAGCACGCCGCAAGATACAGCCCGCACCTTTGAGAACTTCCCGCCGCATCGCGAGGCGGTGGGCGCGCACGCTTCGACGGAAGAAACCGAAGCCCCCGACACGGACCCCGGAAACACCCCCGACGACGCCCGTGCGCTGCCGAAGCTTTCGCTGTCTTCGGTATTCAAGAAAGCCGGCGTGGGCGCCATGAGCACGCGCATGATAGCAGGCGCAGTCATGTTCGGCATCGCCGCCGGATTCATGGAAAGCTACCGAAGCGATCCCGGCATGCTCTCCACCCCTGATTTCCCCGCCACGCTGCTTATTCTCGCGCTGTTCTGCGTCGCCGTGCTCCAATCGCTCTTCGTGGAAAAGCCCACCGAGGGCGAATCGTTGGGCAGCATGTACCGCATCGCGATGCTCGTGATCATGGCGGGCTTTCTGTTCGCGCCGCTCCTACAGAACAGCGGCGTGCCCGGCGAGGCCATCATCCTTGCAGGATATCTGGGTCTTGTCGCGTCGTTCATGTCGTTCTTCCTCGTTATGGCCCGCGTTGCACAGGCACAGCCGGCGCTGACATTCGCTGGAGGGCTTCTCGCGCTCTATGCCGGTGAAGCGCTCGGCATCGCCGCCGCGAACATATACGACACCACCATGCCGAGCGCTGACTTTTCGTACGGCATTATGGCGTGCGCAGGCCTTGCGATACTGTTCGCCTACCTCTTCCTCTTCACCGAACGCGATTTCAGGGCGCTGTCGGAAATCGTAGACACGTCTGATGAGCAGGAACGCGCCTGCGAGCGCCTGGTCGAACGGTTCTCCCTTTCGACGCGCGAGGCCGAGGTGCTCGCGCTCGCGCTCAAAGGCCGCAGCAACGAGAGGATCGCCCAGGAGCTGTTCGTGGCGAAGAGCACGGCAGACACGCACATGCGCCGCATTTACGCGAAATGCGGCGTCAAAGGCAGGCAAGAGCTCATCGACCTCGGAGAGCGCACCGTCGAGGAACTGCGCGGAACGAAGTCGCGCGCCCGATAACCTATCGGGCGAAAACGGCGGAGGCGGCCACTCTCCCCAGAACCACGCCGACCAAGCACGCCGCCAGGCTCAAAGCAACGTTGAGCGCCGCCATGCCCCATGCGCCATCCTGGAACAGCGTGACCGTCTCCAGGCTGAACGTAGAAAATGTCGTGAAGCCGCCCATGATGCCTGTGATGGCGAAAAGCCGCGCCTGGTCCTTGCCCGCATACGGGCCCTCGAACGCGACCGAAAGAAACCCGATAGCAAAGCATCCGAGAACATTTGCCATGAACGTAGCCAGCGGAAAGGCGCCCCAGAACGCCGCATCGGCGCCGACGCGCCCCACGAGCACGCCGATTAGATAGCGGCACACCGCGCCGATCGCGCCGCCGCCCGCAACCGCGAAGATATTCAAGAGCATGCGCATCCTCCCTGGAATCAGCCGCCGTTCAGGCCGCCTTGCGCTACAATGGCCTTTCGCAAGACAAGCGCTTTTTGCAAAGCGCCATAATACACCAGCACGAAGAAGGCATCCTTTGAAAGACAACGCATACGAACGCTTCACGCCGCGCATGGCGCTTCAGCTTGCGGCGCCTCACACCTGGCCCGCCGCCATCCTTCCCTCTCTGGTCGCCATGTGCGCCGCCGCGGTTACCGCTCCGCCCACCTCGGCCGTCATGGCTTGCGTGCTGCTGGTGATATGCGTGCTCATGCAGGCGGCGGTCAACACGTTCAACGACTATTACGACTACGTCAAGGGCGCGGACTCCGCCGACGACAACGTGGAGGAATCCGACGCCACGCTCATCTACAACAACGTGAACCCCAAAAGCGCGCTCTACCTTGCCATCGGGTTCCTGGTGGCTGCGTTCGCGCTGGGCGCCTACGTGATTTACATGGCAGGCTGGATTCCTTTGGCGATCGGCGTGGTGGGCGCCATCTTCGTGGTGCTCTACTCGGCGGGCAAGACGCCGGTTTCTTATCTTCCCATCGGCGAGCTCGTAAGCGGCGTCGTGATGGGCGGGCTCATTCCCCTGGCATGCTACCAGGCGCTGTCCGGCGTATTCGACCTGCGCGCCCTGCTGTGGGCCGTGCCTACCATCATCGGCGTGGGCCTCATCATGTTCACGAACAACACCTGCGATGTCGAAAAGGATATTCCCGTCGGGCGCAAAACGCTCTCGGTCATGCTGGGGCGCGGCCGCGCACGAAAGGTCTACCATGCGTTCGTATACGCCTGGGTCATCGCCATCGTGGCGCTTGTAGGCGTTTTCTTCACGCCGGGCCTTATCGTGATGCCGTTCATGCTGCTTGCAGCCTATCCCCTGCTCAAAGCGCTTCTTTCCAACCCGCTGGCACCGCAGTCGCGCATCGGCGCGATGGCGCAGATCTGCAGCGTGAACGTGGCGCTGGGAGCATTCTACGCAGCCGCCATCCTGGCCGCGGGAGGCATCACGCTCGTCATCTAGCCTGTAGTTAAGTAGGCTCAGCTCCAGCGAATCTGCACGTTGTTCGGAATGCTCGATGCGAACGCCTGCAAATCGAACGTTGCAAGGAGCTGTTCGGGAGTGGCGGGATCGCAGGTGGGAGCGATGCCGGTAATGCCGGCGATATGGCCGATTATGCCCGCTGGCGTCTTGAAGCGTTCCAGCAGCGCATCAAGAGCGGCATCGTGGTCGCGCTTCGACAGGCGCCTTCCCTCTTCCGCGACCAAGAGCGGCACATGAGCGTATGAGGGATGGGGGTATCCCAGCAAATCCTGGAGATACATTTGCTGCGGCGTAGAGCAAAGCAGGTCCACGCCGCGCACGATCGAGTTGACGCCCTGGGCGGCATCATCCACTACCACCGCAAGCTGATAGGCGAACGCGTCGTCCGACCGCCGAATGAGGAAATCACCGCATTCGGCGGCAAGATTCTGAGAATACTCGCCTTGGATACCGTCGACAAAGGACAGCGTCTCATCGGGCACGATAAGGCGGGATGCGGGACGGCGCTCCTTCATGCGCTCAGTGCGCTCCTCGTCGGTCAGGTTCCGGCACGTGCCGGCATACACAAGCTTCTCGCCGTGATGCGGCGCGGAGGCGGCGTGAAGGTCGGCACGCGTGCAGAAACAGGGGTATACCAGCCCGCGCTCGCAGAGCTCGTCATAAGCCGCCTGATACGCCTCATCGCGGTCATGCTGGAAATACGGGCCCTCATCCCAGGTGAGGCCGAGCGCCTCGAAGTCGCGTTGCACCGCATCGATGAACTGCGGCTTAGAGCGCTCGGCATCTAAATCCTCTATGCGCAGGACGATTGAGCCGCCCTGCGACTTGGCCACGAGCCACGCCACGAGCGCCGAGAACACGTTGCCCGCATGCATCCGTCCCGTAGGGGAAGGAGCGAATCTGCCCTTAATCATTATTTTCTTCGCTGGTCCTCGACGTGCCTGGTCTTGACCTCGCCGCGCGCAACGGCGCCGGGCTGCTCCAGCT
>NZ_CALUMA010000115.1 GCF_944321625.1 uncultured Slackia sp. | reverse complement strand
GTCATCTTCTTGATCCTTCGCATCATTCGCCGCCTTGATATGGTGGAAGCTTGGGCGACGTCCTTTCTAAGGGGCGCGGGGTATCCCCCGCATGGCGCGAGTCGGCGCGTCCCCGCGTCGCGATGCGCCCGGCGGCATGGCCCCTCCCCTTGCGTCATTGGAGACGGGGCGGGGCGGAGGGTCGCCGGAAGGCGTCTCTGCCGCCATCTATCTCGTATACACGAGATAGGCTACTTGCTGGAAACGGTTCAGGTGCCCCTGTCGGGCACCTGTACGATGTCTATCTGCCTTGGATGAGCCTCGAGGCTGTCTCCGCGATCTCATGAAGCGCTTGTCTGTCCAGCTCGCTCGGCGGGGTTTCCGACTTCGACTCGTAGCGCCTGAGCGCGCGAAGGGCGCTTGCGAGCGCAGCAGCGGGCTTCGGCTCGACGACCTTTTCGGCTTCCTCGGCCTCGGGCTCGGCGGTCGACTTCTTGAGGAACTCGGTCGTCTCCTTCTTGCCCAAACCCTGCGCTTCCCAGGCTGCATGGAGCTCTTCCTGCTCGGCCGGTTCCAGGTCGGCAAGGATGCCAACGGCATCCGCCGAGAGCGCGTCCGCAAGCGCGGCCTCGCGCCATTGCGGCGTGAGTCTTTCCTCGATCTTCCGCGCGAGCGACTCCTGGCGCTGGATGGTCTTTCCGGATACCTTGCGCCCCGTCTGCTCCGAGATAATCGCCGCCTTGATGTCCTCGGTGCGCACGCCGGAAAGCGCGGGGTTCTCCGCCCTCATGCGCTCGACCTCGACGCCCAGCGCGCGGCTCGCGGCGGCGCGTTCCGTCACGGTGAGGCTGCGCACGAAGTAGTTTGCTGCGTGCAGCAGGATGACCGATTGCTCGTCGGATATGTCACGGATAATGCGGCAAGGAATGAGCGCGTATCGTTCGTCTTCGTGGCTGAGCATGGCGTAGGCGGCCTTGCGGCGGTGTCCGCTCACCATCTGCCATCTGCCGTCTTCGAGCTTGCGGACGAGGGGCAGGTCGGTCAGGCCCTCCTCCTTGATGCTCCTTGCGAGCTGCGCGATGCCTGCCTCATCCATAGAGTAGGCGGTGTTCGCGGGGTGATCCTCTATCTCGTTCACGGGAATCTTCTCGACGGGGTAGTCGTTGCGGGTCGCGGTGCTCTTGTCGAGCAGTCCCGAGATGGTGAAGCCCGATGCGGTCGATTTAGCCATGGAGCACCTCTTCCGCCAATGCTTCGTAGTCCTTCGCCGGACGGCTGTCGGGCTTGAACGTCGCTACCGGCTGCCACTGCCAGCTCCCCTCGCACACCTTCGAGCTCGCGTGTATGACGGTGGCGAACTGGTTGTCGGGGAAGTAGGCGTCCAGCACGCCGGCTCCCGTGGCCTCCGCGTTGGTCATGAGGCCGGGCACGCACGTGCGCAGGATCCGCCATTCGGGCGTGGGCATGCGCAGCGCGTCGGAGATGGAGTTGATGGCGCTGATGGTGAGCGCGGTGCCGCGCATGACGGTGGAGTCGAGCTTCACCGGCACGACGACCATCCCGTCTCCCGCTGCGGCCAGGTAGGCGTTGAACGCGAGGCGCTTCATGGTGGGGCTGCAGTCGACGATGCACATGTCGTAGTCGTCCGCGCAGTCGTCGAGCGCGAAACGCAGGCGCTGCTCGCGCAGCAGCAGCTCGTTCTGGTCGACGAGCTCAATGGTCGAGGGCACGACGGAGAGTCCGTCGGTCTCAGTCTCGAAAGCCACGTCGCCGACGGGAGCTCCCTCGTAGAGCAGCTCGACCGCGCCGCGCCGCTCGCTGGATGCCCGGTCGTAGAGCCCGAAGAAGTCCGTGGCGGACGCCTGCGGGTCCAGGTCTATCAGGAGCGTCCTCAGGCCCCGCCTGGCGTAGATGGTGGCGAGGTTGACCGCAGTGGTGGTCTTGCCGACCCCGCCCTTGTAGTTCGATACCGCGATGGTGCGCATGTCGAATGCCTCCTTTGCATCGGGGAATGCCGCCGCGATATGTGGAAGATGCGGCGGCATCCCGTGTCCGTATACCCAGTATACCCCTAAACCGTTCATTAACGAACGGTTTAGGGGTGGAAAGGCGAACTATCTATGGCTGGCTATGCGCACGGTATCCGAAGTCACGCGGTTGTTGGGGTTCCAGGACCAGTCGCCGTCGTGGTCGTACCTCGACACGAGCGGGGTCCCATCGTCCATAAATCCGACCACCGGGTAGGGCTTGTAGCTGTCGTCGATCTCGCGAACCCAGACCTCATCGCCCAATGCGAGGCTGGATGTCGCCACGACTTCGGCACCCAGGAAGTCTCCCAGGCGCTCGCCCTCGGGCATGGAGGCGTCGAAGACGCGCAGCATCTCGTCGAAGTCGTACTCGTCCTGCTCGACGAAGCCCTCGTAGGGCGGAATCCTCTCGACAATACTCCAGCTTTCGATGACGTAGATGCCGTTGTCGCCGGGGTTCATCCGCGAGTCGGTGGTGTAAGCGTCGATGCCCACCGAGCACGTGCCTCCGAAGAAGTTTCCGGCGACCTGGGCGAGGCGCGCCCATCCGTAGCTGTCGGCGCTCGGAGCCCGGTAGCCCTTCAGCTCGCAGTAGCGCAGCAGCGGCTCGACCGTATCGCGTCCGCCGTTCCAGTGCAGGTACAGCCCGATCTCTCGCTTCGGCGTGGTGACGACTGCTCGGCTTCCCATGATGCGTTCCCTTTCTGTGGAGAAGTGAATCGGTTGGTGCGCCGCCCCGAGCCGGTGCCCGAGGCGGCTTATGTCGAATCCGGCTGGACCGGGAGGTGCTAGTCGGTCTCGCCGGCGGTGATCTCGCAGCCGAGGCAGTTGATGTGGTGCCTCAGTAGCGCGCGGCTCTCGCCGATGACCATCATCGCGATGCTGTCGAAGCGGATGGGCAGGTCAACGAGCCCCTCCTCTCCGTCGTGCTCGGCCAGCCAGGCCGCCGCCGCGATCTCGCGCCTCTCGCGGGACGCCACGCCGCCGTCCTCGGGCATGCCCCTGTCGGTGCCGCTCCTCGCGTAGACGTCGACGAACACGATCGCGTCGTCCTCTCTCGCCACCACGTCGATGGCGCTGCCGCCCTCTGACTTCCAACCGGTCTCCACGACCTCATAGCCGCGTTGGATGAGGAACCTTGCCGCCGCCTTGGTGGCCTTCTCCTTGAGTTCGTACATAATGACCTCCTAATGTCTAGGCGGTTCGCCCCTTTGGCCTTCCGCCTTGTGACGCGGAAGACGCGCGGGTTCCGCCGCTGGCGCAAGGGAGGAAAGCGAAGGAGGCCTTGCGTAGATTTCTCTTCCTCCGGTGTTTGCCGGAAAGTTTTGCCTGAGTCGAACTTTCCCCATCAGGGAAAAGTTTTCGGGAAACATCGCGGACCCTTGCGGCTGCGACGGGTTCCGTGCGGCAATGCGCGTGCAAGGCAGATGGCGAAGGGGCATCGGCTGGCAAGGGGGCGTCTGGCGAAACGGGGAAAGCTTGATGGCGCGCAGCCTTTCCGAGCGGCTGGCGACATGTCGGAAGGAGGGTCGAGAGGGCGGTTCGGCTCCGCCGGTGGAAGATCCGGGGCGCGAGACTCACGATTAACTCGCAGCAAAGGAGTTCGGCCGCATCGAATGTTAGAATACGGTGTATTGCATTTAGCAAGCGCAATTGGAGGAGCGCGAGATGGACTACGCCGACATGCTGAGAGACGGCGCGACGCCTACCGAGATCAGGGAGTACCTGGTCGAAGGTGAGACGACCGCCGTGACCATACGCATCCCGAAAAACCTGCGGGATTCGGCGAAGAAGGCCGCTGCGCTGAGGGGGACGAACCTGTCCGCCCTCATCCGCGAGTGCATGATCGAAGAACTAATCAAGAGAGGCTAATCGGAGTGCGCAAAAGCGAGAAATACTGCTTATCGCTGACGGGTGCTGGTACCTATCGGGCGGAAACCCTGGAGGTGCTGCATGCCTATCTCGAGTGTCGGGATTGGCGTGAAGTCAGACGTCTGGTTGTCGAGGATAACCTGATCAACTTGAATTCGGATGGCAACCGCAAACGCATCGGCGGCGAGATAATCAAGAGGCTCCAGACACTCGCCATTGAAGAGTTGGAGTTTTTTGATGAATCGATAGACGACGATCAGTCGGCGATGCTCTGGGTGGCTCTTTGCCGGACGTATCCGATTCTTTACTCGTTTGGCCGCGATGTCCTCGCTTCAAGGTATGCAAATATGGTTCCCGATTTACCCAAGACCTCCTATTTGGCATTTGCGGAGGAAATCGAGTTCGACCATCCTGAATACGCGCGGCTCACTGAAAGCTCGAAGAAGAAAATTGAGATACGCATTTTCGGCATGCTGAGAGATTGCCGCCTTATCGACAGTGCGTTCTTGATCACGCCGCTGTACCCAAGTGTGCGGTTCGTCGAACTTGTGGGCCAGACATCGTCAGAAGACCTTGAGCTGTTTCCGAAGGTAGGTGCTCTGCTATGACGGCGCACTTTGAACATATTGCTTCGATGGAAGCGCGTACGTTTATCGTCGATCATTTAGCGGACGACACATTGCTTGGGCGAAACGGCTACACTATGAGGCACTCTTCGTATTTGCTACCGTATCCGCCAAGCCAACAGGCGTATGCGAAGGATCTGATCGAGGCGATCTGCACTGATGATCTCCCGAATCGCGGGGTTCGGGCTGCAGTGGTGAACCTCTACGACCTTGTCCTTTCCTATCTGGATGAACAAGAGCTTTGGGTACCGCTTTGCGGCGTCGAGGAGGAATCCACGAGGGAAGAGCTGATCATGATGCTGCAGGATACGTTGAACGTGTCCGAGGTCATCAAGCCCGCTGTCGAGGATGCCATCCGCGCGGCGGACTGCGACATTGTCTTTATCACAGGCGTAGGCGAGACGTTTCCTTTCATCAGGACGCATTCGCTTCTGGGCGAACTCGAAACCGACAAACCCATCGTGCTCGTGTTCCCAGGGGAATACCGTCAGGGTGCCGACGGTTCGACGTCTCTCGACATTCTCAATATTCCATCTGCTGCTAGCGGCGGCTATTACCGCGCCACTAACGTCTTCGACTTGTAGGAGGCTGCATCCATGCTGTTCAAGGATATGTACGACAAACCCATAGACCGCCCGATTGACGCGGTGGTTAAAGCGTCGAGCGTGGAGCATCTTGCAAACGAGCTTGACGAATACGTGATCACCCCGGAACTTGCAGGGCACTTGGCAAGATTTTTCGACGAATACAACGATCCTGACGCCACGGGAAACGGCGCATGGATATCCGGCTTCTTCGGAAGCGGCAAGTCCCATATGCTCAAGATCCTCGCGGTACTGCTTGAAGACCAGGAGGTCGCCGGCAAACGAGCGTACGACTATATCCTTCCCAAATTGGAGGACGATCCGGCGCTCGCCGGGGCTATGGAGGTGGCGCGGAAGAAGCATCCGAGCGAGTCGATCCTGTTCAACATCGACACGGTTGCGCCCAACCAGGGAAGAACGGAGGCCGGCGCGCTCCTCGCCGCGTTCATCAAGGTGTTCAACCGCCACTGCGGCTACTTCGACGGCGACCAGCAACATATCGCAAGGCTTGAATACGACTTGGACCGCGAGGGGAAGCTGGGGGTTTTCGTATCGGAGGTCGAAGCCGCCACGGGAAAGAAATGGGAAGACGTGCGCAGGTCTGCACTGATCCACGCCTCCAAGATCAGCCGCGCGTTCGACATCGCTTGCGGAAACGAGCCGGGTTCCACCGAGAACGTGATCCGATACTACCAGCAGACGTACAAGCCGAGCATCGAATCGTTCGCCGAGCGCGTTGCCGAGTACATCGAGGAGAAGCGTCAGGCGCGACCGGGGTTCAGATTGAACTTCTTTGTCGACGAGGTGGGGCAGTTCATCGCCCAGAACGAAAACCTGATGGTCAACCTCCAGTCGGTTGCCGAGCAGCTCAATACTGCATGCCACGGAAATTCATGGGTTGTGGTTACCAGCCAGGAGAACATGGAGGATATCGTCGGTCAGATGACGGAACGATCCGCAAACGACTTCTCGAAGATCCAGGCTCGCTTCAAAGTCAAGATGCAGCTCACTTCGAAGGATGCCAAGGCGGTCATCAAGCAGAGGCTTCTGGCAAAGACGGCATCAGCCCTCCCGGATCTCGCGAGCATGTACGACAGAAACGAAGCGGATTTCCGCGTGCTGTTCGATTTTGCCGATGGGTCGAAGCGATACAAAACCTATCGCGACGAGGAAGATTTTGTGGGAACCTATCCTTTCGTTCCGTATCAGTTCGACTTGTTCATTACCGCCATGCGAGGCCTCTCTGAATACAATGCATTTACCGGCCGCCATCACTCTACCGGCGCGCGTTCCATGCTCGGCGTCTTCCAGCAGGTCGCCACGGAGCTTTCGCATGGTGGAGGCTCGACCGAAAGCCAGGATCTGGCCACGTTCGACTCTATGTTCGAAGGGCTACGCAATTCACTTAAAAGCGAGGTTTACGGCGCAATCAGCATTGCCGAGACAAATCTTTCCGACAACCCCATAGCGATACGCGTCCTAAAAGCGCTGCTCTTGGTGAAATACTGCAAGGATTTCAAGGCAACCTCTGGAAATCTGAGGGTTCTGCTCTATGGCTCGTTCAAAGAAAATACCGCCACGCTCGAGCAGCAAATCAAAGATGCGCTCGCCGAACTCGAGCGTCAGCTTTACATAAAACGCTCCGCTGACACTAACGCTTACGAGTACTTGACCGATGAGGAAAAAGACATCGAGAAGGAGATAAGAAATACCGAGATACAGCAAGGGGACGTTCGCGACCAAATCGGCGAAATCTTCAAGGATGTTGTTGGCGCCCTTAAGGCAGGGTACGAGAATGGCAAGTTCAGCCATCAATTCCCCTATAACCTCAAGGTAGACGGGGAAGCCGTCGGGAAGTCGCGGTACGACCTGACGCTCGATATCGTTACGGAGCTGCCGAGTGACGGCCTGTATGATATTCCGCGCTCGGGGCCGAAAACACTCTCCGTAGTGCTCAAAGACCCTAACCCGCTGCTCGGCGACGTCAGCACATTTGTCAAGACGAGAAAGTACGTGAATCTCGCAAGCGGATCGGGAGAGGTCAGAAATGCCATTATCGCCGACAAGCGCCAGGCTAACGCGGCGCTTTCCCTGAAGCTGCGCGAGGATTTAAAAGAACAGCTTTCCAACGCGAGGTACTTCGTCAACGGAGTCGAAGTGACCGACGAGGTCGGCGGAAGCGGAAAAGACGCCGTAGCCTCTGTAGCGGGGATATTGGTGAGACGAAGCTACACGGGGCTGCAGCAGCTGAAAGCGAACTATTCGGAGCGAGACGTCTACCAGAGCTGCCTTGCGGCGCAAAGTATGATCGAAGTAACTGTACCCGAGTATGTCGAGACGGTTTTCGGCTGGATCAGGTACGCTGGGGAAAGCGCCACGGTCACGGTCGGCGGCGATGGAGCGACGAGCCTTATTGCCCATTTCACTAAAAACGATTTCGGCTGGCCCGATGTCACCGTGAGAAACGCCGTCGCGATTCTTTATTCCCTCAACAGAATCGAAATAAGGAAGGCGGGCTCTCTCCTGGAGGGCGTGAACCTCGCCAACGCACTTAAGAGCGGCGTCGACATGGACAAGCTCGTCGTCACCAAAGTCGAGGCGGTAAGCCCAGAGACCCTTTCCGAAATCACGCAGGGCTTCAGGATGATTACGGGAATCAACCCAACCGCCAACGACGCGAAGGGCATCGCGCAAGAGCTCGCAGACTATTTGGAACAAGAGCTTCCGATCTACCGAGAAGCACGGGGCAGAGCCGCAGAATATCCTTTCTCAAATATCTACGCAGAGCAACTTTCGATTTGTGACAGGGCTTTGCGCTCAATGCGAAATGATTGGAAATGGCTTTGCGGGGAATTCGTCAGAAGCAAAGACGACATTGCGAAAGCAAAGCAAGAGCTTTCCGCTATGAAGCAGTTCATGGAGGGGTCTGGCGTCGCGGTGAAATGGCGCGAGATCAGGGAGTTCTTCCGGACCCAATTCGCCGAGGCAAAGGATCTGGGAATTCCGCTTGTCTCCGAGGCAGATGCCCTCGATGCCGCCCAGGCGGTTGTTGACG
>NZ_CALUMA010000114.1 GCF_944321625.1 uncultured Slackia sp. | reverse complement strand
CGGGCAACATGACGCCCTCGTTCCGCGTGATGCCCGACGGAACCATCCGCCAGGTGTATTTCTACTGCGTGGACATCGCCGAGTTCGCCGTGAACAAGCTGGCCGATCGCGGGTCGCTCGCCTCGCGCGGCATTGTGACCAACGTGCAGGATTTCATCGCGCACGTGGCACGCGGCCTCGACTTGGACGTGTAACGGAAAATACATTGGGGGGCGACTCTCCTCGCTAAGAGCTCGACCGCCTGAAGCGCCCATAGAAATTATTACAGCAATCAAGCACCCTCCTGTTGGTGCGGATATAATCATGACGCAGCGGCGCTATTGTCGTCGCGTTTTGCATACAACGGCGGAGGGAAAGCGCATGAACGACACATCATCCAAGCGACGCGACCTGCTGTCGTCGGGCCTCCCCATAAAGATCGGCGCGGCGCTCGCCGTCGCGCTGTGCCTGCTCATCGCCTGGAGCATCTACCTCGTGCGCGACAAGCTGCTGATGAACGCCGACGACATGGGCAGTTCGCTGGCAGCAAGCTACGCCGCCGAGGAAGAGAACCGCACCTCCGTATACAGCCTGCTCATGAGCATGGTCGCAAGCTCCCTCAACCATGCGCTCGACAACGACGAGGGAGCCCAGGCCTACGCAAGCCTCCTGAAGCGCTACGACACCAACATCGAAGACTCGCTCGGCGTCAACATCATCGACCCTTATGCCGTGATCGACGGCCGGATAATCGCCGCTAACCCCTGGCAAGGCGACGAAAGCTACGATTACGCGTCCGCCCCTTGGTACACCGCAGCGCTCGAGGCTGACGGGCATGTGGCGTTCACCGACGCCTACACCGATGCCGTCACGGGCAAGGAGCTCGTGACCATGTCGGTCAAGCTCAGCGGCGAGGGCAACGTGCTCGCGTTCGACATTTTCCTGGAAAACTTCCACGTGCACCGCAACAAGGCATCGCTGCCGCAGGGTAGCTCGTATTACCTCTTCGACGAATCCGGCGCTCTTATCTACACCACCTCTGACGACGGGGTTGAAGACGAACAGACCGCCGCCTGGGCGAACGATCTGCGCACGGCGGTGCTGGACGGCCAGATGGAAGACCATCTCGCCTCCATCACAGACCTCGACGGCGTTGTGAACGGCGTGTATTACTCGCAGATGAGCAACGGATGGCTTTCGGTCATCACCATCCCTATCAAAGACATCCTCCAGGATGGCTGGGATGCGGCGATCGTCGCGCTGGCGGCAATCTGCCTCGTGCTCGTCCTTCTGGTGATTGCCATCATGATTCGCGGCCACCTCGACAGCCGCAGGATGAAGCACACCGAGGACACGCTGAAAATCCTGGGCGACACGTTCTATGCCATCTACCGCATCGACTACAACGCGGGCACGTACGAGACCATCAAGTCGTCGCCCGACGTGCGCGAAGGATTGGGGCATTCCGGCGCGTACAGCCACATGCTCAGCATGGTGGGCGACGTGGTTGAGAAGCGCACCTTCGACGCCTTCGAGCAGAGTTTTTCGCTGGAAAACATCCGCAAGCTGGCGGCGGAGGGCGTCGAGGAATTCGGCGGCGATTACCGCAGGCATTTCCCCGACGGGTACAAGTGGGTCAACATCCGTCTCATCTACAACCGCGACCTTGGCCTCAACGAGGTTGTCATGTGCTTCCGCGAGGTGGACGCTGAGAAGCGCCAGCAGCTCCAACAGCAGGCGCTTTTGGAAAGCGCGCTGGATTCCGCACGGCAGACGGTGGACAAGAAGAGCGCGTTTTTCAGCAACGTGTCGCACGACATGCGCACGCCGCTCAACGCAGTCATCGGCCTGTCGTCGCTCGCACGTGCAAACCTTGACGACCGTGCGAAGACCGAGGACTACCTGGATAAGATCGAGCAAGCGGGCAGCCAGCTGCTCACGCTGGTGAACGACGTGCTTGATATGTCGCGCATCGAGCACGGCAAAGAGACTGAGCTTGCATATGTCCCCACCGACCTTGCCCAATGCGTGAAAGACGGCGCCTCGCTGTTCAAAGAAGCGGCAGAACGCAGCGGCAAGACCCTTCACGTGCAGGTTGATGAAAGCATGCCCTTTGTCATGTGCGACCCCGCCCGTATCGGCCAGATTCTGAACAACCTGATATCGAACGCCGTGAAGTACAGCCTGCCGGGCGGCACGATCGATGTGACCCTCGACGTAGCGTCTCGCCGCCCCAAGATGTGCAAATGTCGCATCATCGTGTCCGACACGGGCATCGGCATGTCGCAGGATTTCCTGGAGCGTATCTTCGAGCCGTTCGCGCGCGAAACCACGTTCTCGCCCTCAAAGGTGTCGGGCACAGGGCTGGGCATGCCAATCGTCAAGAGCCTCGTGCAGCAGATGAGCGGCGAGATCAGCGTGAACAGCGAACTCGGGAAAGGCAGCACGTTCACGGTGGTGCTGCCGCTGCGCATCGCCGAGGAAGAAGAGCTCGCCGGCGCGCAGGCAGACGCGCCCAGCAATGCTGCGCCTGACTTTAGCCTGGAAGGCAAACGCCTTCTGATTGCCGAGGACAACGAGATCAACATGGAGATCATGCAGGAGATGATGGACGCGATGGGCGCCGAGGTGATTCCTGCGATGAACGGGCGCGAGGCGGTGAGCGCGTTCGAGGCCACCGATCCCGGCTACATCGACGTGATTCTCATGGACATGCAGATGCCCGAAATGGACGGCTGCGAGGCCTGCCGCGCCATCCGCGCACTCGAACGCTCCGATGCCAAGACGGTGCCCGTGATCGCCGTGACCGCGAACGCGTTCGCCGAGGACATCGCCCGCACCACCGAGGCCGGCATGAACGCGCACGTGTCCAAGCCGATCGACTTCAACGCGCTCATCGCCGTGCTCGCAAAAGTGTGCGGGAAGTAACGGCCTTTACGCCACCTGATGGCGCCGGAAAGAGATGACGGCCAGAGGCACGCACGCCAACGCAATGACGCCATAAAGCACCCAGCACGCACCCTGCAGATCGAGTACCACGGGGCCCAGCGGATACGACATGCACATATCCAGCAGCGGTTGAGGCGCAAGCGCGTTTGCGGGCGCGAGGTAGAGAATGCGCATCAAGATGCCGCTTCCCGCCGAAGGCACCATGCCCGAAACCAGAATAAGCGCCGCTACGATGGCGAACACCGCGAGCGTCGATTTCGTGCGCGATGAAATCGCCAGCGTAAGCCCCGCGAAGCCCAGCGTCATCACATAGGCGATGCCCACCGCGATGCCCACCGCCTGCGCCATGGTAAGATCGTACGGAATGAAGGCGGTCATTGCCTGCACAGGCAGGCTTGCCCCCTCCGCACCGAACGCGACAAGGGCAACGCCGCAAATCACAGCCGCATAGAGAGCGAAGTACGCTGTGGAAAAGATAAACGATGCGACCACCTTGGCAACCACCAAGCGCCCGCGCCCATGTCGCGACGCCAACAGCACGGCGTCGGTGCGCTCCTGGTACTCGCCCGAGAACACCGGGGCAAGCGCCACGCACACGCCCAGCATCGCGAACATCAGAAACGCCACGCAGTTGAGGATGTCTTCCCATCCGCCCGCATAACCGTACTCGTAGGGCTCCCCCACACGCTGTTGCATATCGGTCCAAAACGCGCGCTCGGAGTCGGAATATCTCCAAGAGCCGCCCATGTTGTCGTCGAGCGAATCCTGGAACCAACGGTCCACCTCGCTATAGAAATTGGCGATTTGCTCATCGGTGAGCAGCGCCGCCGCCTGATAGGACTCCTGCCCCGGAGCGCGCCAAGGAGCAAGTAGATAGCTGTAGTAGCTATCCGTGAGAACCGCCCGCTCCTCAGGCGCAAACGCCTGCGTCATCAGGCTGTATGCAGCAGCGTCGCTCATGGTGGCAAGCTCTTGGACATCCATCTTCGAAAGCGTCAGATCGCGGTATGCCGTCAAATCGTCCACGATGCGCTCCGCCGTGAGCTCGCCCGCATGGGCGTTCGCCGCATCGCGGTTGTAGGCGATGGCGTCGAACCCTGAGAGGATTTCGTCCGAATTTGTCACCGTCTTGGTTTGCAGCACGTTAAGCGCCATGATGAAGCAGATGAGCGCGAGCAGCACGCCGCAGGCGACGACCGTGGTGCGGCGGCACACGATTTTCTTGAGCTCGAAGACTATGAGGTCGAACATGATGAGCCTACCTTTCTTCCCCGCCGCGACCGGTGCTTCGAATGCGGTTCACCAGGCCGCGATGCGCCGCTGTCTCACGACCGGACCGATTGCCCGCGTCGCCCCGATCCGATGCATCGCGAAACACATACAGGTACAAATCCTCGAGCGTGGGTTCTACCGCCCGCGCGCCCGACACCGGTTGAGCATCCGCCACCACACGCACCACCGCTTGACCATCCGCCGCGTAATGCACGTTGCTCACCGTGAAGCGTGCCGCCAGAGCGTCTGCTGTGCGGGCATCCACGTGGCATTCCCACACCTTGCCCGCCACCTGGCTCGTAACCGCATCGGGCGCACCCTGCATGATGAACGCCCCGGCACGCATGACGAGGATCTCGTCAGCGATGTACTCCACATCAGACACGATATGCGTAGAGAGAATGACAATCTTATCCTGCGCGAGGCTGGCAATGAGATTGCGGAACCGCACGCGCTCTTTGGGGTCGAGTCCCGCCGTAGGCTCGTCGAGCACCAGCACGTCGGGGTCGTTGAGCACCGCCTGCGCGATACCTAATCGCTGCTTCATGCCGCCAGAGAACGCGCGGATTTTCATACGCGCTGCATCGCTCAGGCCCACCACGCCAAGCAAATCGAGCGACGCGGCTTTCGCCTGCCTGCGGCCGATTCCCTTGAGCGCCGCCATGTACATCATGAAATCGAGCGCCGTGAAATCAGGATAGTAGCCAAAATCCTGCGGAAGGTAGCCCAAACGCGCACGATACGCCTCGCCCAACCGACGGATATCCACTCCGTCGAACAGCACTTCCCCCGACGTAGGACGCAGTACTCCGCACACCATACGCATGAGCGTGGTCTTGCCGGCTCCGTTCGCGCCAAGCAGCCCATACACTCCCGGCGTCAGTCGCGCCGACACACGATCAACGGCAATATGCGATCCGAATTGCCTGCTCAACCTATCGATAGTTAGCTCCATGAGATATCGCACCCTTTCTCGTTATGCGCTAAGCGCCCCAAGCACCCGAACGCGTCAATCCCCTCAGCTGCCGCGCAGAGGAACGCGTAAGCTTCGCGCGCCAGCCAAACTCCGGTGACGGCCGCGGCAATCGCCCACAAACCCACCGCTGCCGGCTCGTACACCCAAGGAAACACCTGCTGGAGAAACACGCATATCCCCATAGCGAGCAGGGACAACGCCGCAGAGATCGCCATCGCGGAGGAGCCGCGCGCTCGGCGAGAGACGGCAAAGCTTCCCGCGCACACCGCAAAATAGGGAACGCATGCATACACGGCGAACGTGAGCGCATACGCATTCGTCAAAGAGGGCGCAGCGCACGCAGCAACACCCAGAAGCAAAACATCCGCGCCCCCGACCACGACCATGCGCGCTGCCGCAACCGACCGGCAATTGAAACGACACGTGCTCTCGAGTTCCGCCATGCGATAGGATCTACTCGCCATGGCAACGGGCACGCCCATGCCGGCAACGATTGCCCCAAGCGCCGCCGCCATGCAATTGACGAATCCTTCCGCAGGCTCCAACGCGCATACCCAAAGCACGAGCGCGATGAGCGCCGCCTGCGCTATCCAGATGCGTGCGGGAATGGCGCGCGCCTGGAACGCCGCGAACGAAAGGAACGACGGCGATGAAGGACGCGTCTTCGCAGAATGCATCCTCGAAGGCCTCGACGCAGAACCGAGCGAATCCTCCAAGCGTCCGAGCGAGTTTTCTGACGCGAACCGCCTCAGCGTGTTGGCGCACTCTCCGGCCTCCGCGCACACCGCGCCTCCGCGTTCGAGTTGGTTGCCCACATTCCCGCCGATGCCACGCGCCAGACTCTCATGTTTGACCGGTCCCGTCATCTCGGCGCCGTCGCCTTCGTTCTTCAGAGCACATTCGACTGCAGTGACGCATGCCT
>NZ_CALUMA010000113.1 GCF_944321625.1 uncultured Slackia sp. | reverse complement strand
ACGCTGTTTCTGGCGGGCAACTACGCGGGCATTACGCGCACCATCCCCATCGCCATCTACTTCGAATGGATGGGCGGCGACATGGACACGGCGCTGTTCTGGACCTGCGTGGTCATCGCGTTCAGCTTCCTGGTGATCCTGTTCATCAACCTGTGGAGCAAGCGTACAACGAAGTATCGCCGCCAGGCGACCGAGGAATAGCAAGGGGTCCGCATGAGCCTCAAGGTTGATATCAAAAAGAACATGGGCGGCTTCCAGCTGGACGTCGCGTTCGAGGCCGGCAACGAGGTGCTGGGCTTTCTCGGCGCTTCGGGATGCGGAAAGTCGCTGACCATGCGCTGCATCGCCGGCATCGAGCGCCCCGACGAAGGTCGCATCGAGGTGAACGGGAAGGTGTTCTTCGATCGTGCGCGCGGCAAGCGTGCGTCGGTTGACCTGACGCCGCAGCAGCGCAAGACGGCGCTGCTGTTCCAGAACTACATGCTGTTTCCCAATCTGACGGTGGCGCAGAACGTGGCGGCCGGCATCGGGAAAGACGTATCCGCGGCAGACCGGAACACCTTGGTGGCATCGCAGATGCGCCGATTCGGTCTGGAGGGCCTGGAGGCGCGCTATCCCGCTCAGCTTTCCGGCGGCCAGCAGCAGCGCGTGGCGCTCGCCCGCATGCTGGCGGCGCGCCCCGGCATCCTGATGCTGGACGAGCCCTTTTCGGCGCTTGACGCCCATCTCAAAAGCTCGCTTGAACAGAACCTTATCGGCCTGTTCAAAGAGTATGAGGGCACGGTGCTCTACGTGAGCCACGACATCGACGAAGCGTTTCGGTTCTGCGACCGCATCGCCGTGGTGGACAGCGGGCGCATCGACGAGATAGGGTCCAACCAGGCCATTGTGGAAAGCCCCGGTTCGCTTGCCGCCATCAAGCTCTCTGGCTGCAAGAACACCACCGAGGCGGCGTACGTGGACGCCTCGACGGTGCACCTGCCGCAATGGGGCATCCGCGTGAAGAGCGCCCTCCCTGTGCCTCAAGACGTGCGCTATTTCGGCGTGAGGGCGTTCTTCCTGCAGCGTGCGGAAGGACCTGGCGAGAACGTGTTCCGCATGCGCGCCGACCGCGTGAGCGATTCGCGCTTCGAACGTACCGTCATGCTGGGCTTTCTCGACGCCGAGCAGACGCCTCAGCGCCTCCATGATGTGGCGGAAGAGGACGAGACCATGAAGTTCCTCCGCACGCATCTGCAGTGGCGCGTGGACAAGCTCAAGGTGGGCTTCGAGGGCCTGCCCCAGGAAGGCGATGAGCTCTTCATACGCATTCCGCCCGAGGCTATCTATCTGGTATCAAGGTAGCGCTTGGGATTCTCGGGCTCAGAGGGGCCGGTCGGACGCCGCAGGACACTTGTCTCTCTCAAACTTCATTATCTAAAGGTTGGAGAGACGAGTGAGGCGCATAGCGAGCGAAGCGAGCGGTAGCCGAACGCGTGTCCCGCGGCGTCCGACCGGCCCCTCCGGGGCCATACGTTCCCAATTATTCTCGTTCGTGGTACTATGCGAGCGTTTCGAAAGGGGTTTCATGAAAGACCATCTGGGCCGCACAATCGAATATCTGCGCATCTCGCTCACTGATCGCTGCAACTACCGCTGCATCTACTGCATGCCGGAGGAAGGCGTGGTCAGCCTTCCCCATGAAGAGATTCTGCGCATCGAGGAGATAGCGCATCTGGTGCGCATCGCTGCCGATATGGGCATCAAGAGCGTGCGCCTGACGGGCGGTGAGCCGCTTGTGCGCAAGGGCGTGGTCGATTTGGTGCGCGACGTGGCGAACACGCCCGGCATCGAAAACGTATCGCTGACAACCAACGGCGTGCTCTTGCCTAGGATGGCGGATGATCTGAAGCGTGCGGGCCTTTCGCGCGTGAACATCTCGCTCGATACGCTCGACGAGGACCAGTTCGCCTACATCACGCGCCGCGGGCACCTGCACGAGACGCTCGACGGCATCGAGGCGGCTCTTGATGCCGGATTCGACCCCGTGAAGATCAACGCCGTCACGGTGCGCAGTCTCAATCAGGATTTTCTTGCATTCGCGCGCCTGTCAGTCGACCGACCGCTGCATGTGCGCTTCATCGAGTACATGCCTGTGGGCGATTCCGCCGGCGCCACGGGGTGCGGATGGGGTCCTCAGGACGTGGTGCCTAACGAAGAGGTGCTCGAGTCCATCAACGATGCCGCACGCAAGGCAGGCTTACCCGAACTCGTTCCGGCGGGTGATGATAAGCCGCTCGGTTGGGGGCCGGCGCGTTACTGGGAGTTTCCGGGGGCCAAGGGCACGGTGGGCTTTATCTCGGCCATGTCGAACCATTTCTGCGCCCAGTGCAACCGCGTGCGCCTGACGGCGGACGGCAAGCTGCGTCCGTGCCTGTTCTCGGACGTCGAGCTTGATGTGCGCGCGGCATTGCGTGCGGGCGACGACGAGGGCGTGCGCGCGGCATTCGCCGAGGCGCTGCGCATCAAGCCCGATGAGCACCACAACAAGGTAGGCACCGAACGCAACATGAGCCAAATAGGAGGCTAGAGGATGGATCAGCAGCTTACGCATATTGACGAGAAGGGCGAGGTGCGGATGGTGGATGTGTCCGCCAAGCCCGACACCGAGCGCATCGCGGTGGCCGAGGGGTTCATCGCCATGCATCGCGAGACGCTCGATCTGATCGTCGAAGGCAAGGCCGCCAAGGGCGACGTGCTCGCCTGCGCGCGCGTCGCGGGCGTGATGGCGGCCAAGAAGACGAGCGAGCTCATTCCCATGTGCCATCCGCTCAATATCACCAAGGCGAAGGTCGAATGCGATCCGGTGTTCGAGGGCGAGCGCGAGGACGGCCGTGTGGGCATTCATGTAACCACCACGTGCGGCGTCACGGGCAAGACGGGCATCGAGATGGAGGCGCTCACCGCTGCGAGCGTGGCATGCCTGACCGTCTACGACATGTGCAAGGCAGTCGATCGCGGTATGGAGATCATGGACGTGCGCCTGCTGAAGAAGGACGGCGGCAAAACCGGGCTGTGGCTGCGCCAATAGGCATGCCGCAGATAGAGAGCGAATAAGAAAGGCCACTATGCAGTGGCCTTTCTTGATGTATTGAAGCGGTTAGTGCCCTCCGCCTGCCATCATGGATACGGCGTGGGGGAGTACGTCGGCCACGCCTGCCCAGTTCTCTCGCGCAGCCTTCTCGCTGCCGGGCAGGTTGATCACGATGGTACTGCCGCGCTGCATGCAGATGGCGCGGGACAGCATCGCGCGCGGCGTGATGGCCATGCTATAGGCGCGCATGCCTTCGGCGATGCCGGGTACCTCACGGTCGCACACGTCGCGCGTGGCCTCAGGCGTGACGTCGCGCGGCGAAAGGCCGCTTCCGCCGCAGGTGAGAACCACATCGACTTCGGGCATGTCGGCAAGGCGCGCGATGTTCTCGGCTATGGTCGCGCGGTCGTCTTTGACCACCACGCGCTCGACGCAGGTCCAGCCGCGTTCCGCTATGAGCTCCTCGAGGGCGGCACCCGCGGTGTCCTCCTTTTCGGAGCGCGTGTCTGAGCAGGTGATGATGGCGAACGAGGGCTTCGGTTCTTCGTGCTTGTGCGTATGCGCCATTACAGCACCACTCCTTCATCGACGTCCAGCAGGATGCATTCGAGCATATCGCCCGCGTGCGCTTCGGTGACGTTTTCGGGGATGATCGCGACGCAGTTGCTGCGCTGAATCACGCCGAACAGTCCCGAGCTCTGGTTGGCGGCGGGCGTCACCTCGAGCACGCCGTCTTCGCCGCGCGTGATGGTGGCGCGCATGAGCAGGCGACGCGGGTCTTTTTTCTTCTTGTCGGCGGTAAGGCGCGCCTGCACGTGCGGGCGTTCGAGCTGGGTGTGGCCCTGCATGGCGAGCAGCGCGGGGCGAATGATCAGCTCGAATCCCATGTAAGCGGCGGCGGGGTTGCCGGGAAGGCCGAATACAGGCGTGCCGTCGACCACGCCGAAGGTCTGCGCCTTGCCCGGGCGCATGTTCACGGTGGTCATGTACAGTTCGCCAAGGGTTTCCACCACCGGCTTGATGAAGTCGAAATCGCCGTTCGAGGCGCCGCCCGACGTGACCACGAAATCGAAGTGCGCACAGGCATCTTTCACCACGCGCGTCAGTTCGTCCAAGTCGTCGGGCACGATGGGGAGCATCTCAGGGATGGCGCCCGCCTCGCGCGCGCATGCGGCAAGGGCGTAGCCGTTGGAGTTGCGGATGTGGCCTATGCCCGGGCGCTCCGTGGGCGGAACGAGCTCGCTGCCGATGGGGATGATGGCGACGCGCGGCGCACGATACGTGGGCACTTCCGTTGCGCCGCATCCCGCCAGAAAGCCCGCGCCGGCCGACTTGATGACCTCGCCAGCGCGCACGACCACTTCGCCTTCCTTGGCCTCTTCGCCCGCTTCGCGGATGTTCGCGCGCGGTTTGGCGGGGGAGGTAAAGCGAACGCGGCTCTGCGGCATGCCGTCGCCGCCCAGGTAATCGACGATTTCGTACTTCACCACAGCGTCGGCGTCGGCGGGCAGCGCGGCGCCGGTCATGATGCGCACGCACTGGCCGGACTCGATGGCTCCTTCGTAGGCGCCGCCTGCAGGAACTTCGGCGATGACATCCAAATCGACGGGCGATTCAGGCGATGCCTGCGCGATGTCGGAGGCGTGCAGGGCAAAGCCGTCCATGGCAGCGTGGGCGAACGGGCTCACGTCCATGTCGCTCGTCAGGTCGGCTGCGGCGACGCGGCCCGTCGCATCAAGCAGCGGAACGGTTTCGACATCGAGCAGCTTGGTGTGGGAGCGGACGAGCTCCTGCGCTTCCTCGAGCGAAATCATGGAAGGCACGGTTCCAGTCATATCGGTCCTTTCGATGGCGTAAATTATTTCCAAATAAGTATATATCCTATTGAGGCACATATGCATGCAAATGTACATGCGCCAACATGCGCGAATGGGCGTATACGGCATGCGCAACCAGGAAATGCGAGTCGGTTAATAGGGTGAATCGATGCGCGTATCCCAGGCGATGAACGCCCAGGACACTACGCGCAGCACGTCGAGGCACAGTAGCCCCTCGGGGATGCCCTTCCTGTCGGGTTTTCCTGCGTCGGGGTTGTCGACGATGTGCTCGGAGAGCCACGCGTCAAGGCGGGCTATGGCGGCCTCTCGTTCGGGGAGGGGCATCGTCGGGTTGGAGGCGTCGATCATGCGAGTGAAGTCCTCAAGCGCCTCCGCCTGCGTATCGAAGGTGTCCTTGCGCGTTGAGTGGATGTAGTCCACCGTAGGTTCGAAGCCCTTCTGGGCGAGGATGCCGAATGCATAAAGGAAATCGCGGGTGGGGGAGACGGACACGTCGATTGCCTTGAGCAAGCGCGGGTCGACGTTGGGAGACGTTCCCGTGGTGAGCGTGATGCAGCAGCGGCGGCGGGCAACGCGGGTAAGCTTGTCCAGGGCGGCTTCAAGGTCGGCAACGGCGATCGAGCGCGACGCGATGGCGACGTCGGCCATATGCTCCTCCACGCCATGCGCCGCCCAATCGTCCTCCCAACTCATCCTGATGGGGGTGATGGAATCGACGCCGTGAATGCTCATGTTTTCGGCGAGCTTGCCCAGCATGCCGTCACTGAAGTCGGCGGCATAGACGACATGCCCCGCCTCCGCAAGGGGGACGGCCAAGGCACCGGTGCCGCATCCCATGTCGAACACGACGTCGCCGGGCTGTATGCCCGCAAGCTTGAGGAACGCTTCGGCGTACAGGTTGCGGGTGTCCTTGGTGTCGTAGCGAGCGGATTTCTTCGTCCAATGGGAGGAATCCTTGAGCGGTGCACGTGTGAGCTGGAGCTGCTGCCTTTCCTTGTTGAAATCGATCATGGCTTCTCCTGCATGCTGGAACCGATAATTGTTCGCATGGGAGGATGATACCGCAAAGGAT
>NZ_CALUMA010000112.1 GCF_944321625.1 uncultured Slackia sp. | reverse complement strand
CGACTGCAGTGACGCATGCCTCGACGGCGGCCTTGCGTTTCTCGGAGGACTGCAAAGCCGCGCGTTCGGCCGCGTAATGGGCAGCAAGCATCTTCTCCATGTTCGCAGCATCACGCTCGCCAGAAATCAGTCGTCCCATCGAAATCCCTCCTCTTCAAGCGTTTTGCGCGCCTCGGCGAGCGCCCGTCTGATACGCCGAGAAGCGGAAAAGCGGGAGATACCCAGCACCTGTGCTATTTCGCTCACGCCTAGCCCCTGGTCGTAGCGCAGCTCCAGCACCTCACGATCGCTTGCGTCTAGCCGTTCGAGCGCCTGGGCGATGACGCCCAAGGATTCAGACTGATCGGAGGACGGAAGATCATGCAGCTCTTCCTCGAACGGCACCTGGTCAAACCGCCGCCTACGCGCGGCATCGATGCACACGTTGCGCGCGATAGTGAGCAGAAGCGCAAGGGGTTTTCCCTCGTCGCGGTATCGGGAGGAGGCGCGAAAGAACCGCAGGAACACTTCCTGCGTCAAATCCCGAGCGTCTTCGAGAGACGCAGCGCGGCGGCGACAGTAGGCAAGCACATCGTCGTAATGCGACTCGATCACGTGGCGCGTCGCCTCATGCTGCTCAGCCTTGCGGCGCGCCCCATCCGGCATTTCAATTCCGCAGCATGGCTCACCAAGCACCTTCGTCTCGTGATGCGCCACGTCGTGAGCATCCGCCGCGCCGGGCATTCCTGCCGTGCCGGACGCTCCTGCTACGCCAAGCATCCCTGCCGCACCAGATACTCCTGCTGCACCGGGCATTCCTGCCGTGCCGGGCATTGCCACTGTGCCGGGCATTCCTGCCGTGCCGGGCATTTCCAGCACACCAGACATTTCTAGCGCAGCATTCCTTTCGCCATCTCTGAAAACCATGTCCGCATTTCCACCTCCTCACCCCATATAACGGGCGAAGCAAGCAAGATGAGCGGCCGAACCGTAAAAGTTTGAGAAAACGAAGACGCGGCGTTACCGCAACGTCACAGAGCGCGCCCGAGATGCCGCGTCAAACCAACCGAAGCGCTCGTCCGAAATGCCCGGCCACACATCCAAAACACCTCTGCGGCGCATCTAAAACGTTTTGCCAGTGCGCCCGAAACATCTCAGCGACACGTCCAAAATTCTTCACCGCTTGACGGATGCGTACTGCTTGCTCAGCTTGCCCCAAATCCCAGAAAAGCGCTGCGAAATGGACACTATTTCGAGTTAGCCGGAAGCGGAGCACCAATTCGACGAAAACCATTAAACGCGAACTGGCGTTATAAGAGTTTTCGTCATCGCAATCGCATACGAGCACCATCGACGGCGCGCAAAACCGTCGAAACTCGCTACAAAGCCCCGGCCAACTCGCTTTTTTGTTCAGAAATCGTGCTGCAATCTGGAATTCGCTTTCCAGGGCGGCCAAAATACCTAGTGGCTCCGAATGCATCGTAAGCAAATAGCGCGATGAATCACCTCTTGCGGAACACGAGATATTCGTTCAGGTTACCGGCTTTGCCGTCAGCGGTGAAGCGGGTGATGAGCATCGTCGCATTGCCCACCGAATCGATAAGGCGCGCTATCTCCGCATCATCGAAGCTGTGACAATAGCGAAACGCCGCAGCATCGTCCTGCCATCCCAACAGGTAATCCCCTGCTTCGAACTGGGCGAAATCGACGGCGAACAGCGGGGAGCGCGCAGCTTCTTCGGCAAAAGATGTGCGACCTGCCTCCTTATCGAAGGGCATGCGACCCGAAACTGCATCCGCCACAAGCGATTTCGCCCGCACGGTGGCCTCACGTGCCTTTTTAGCTAACCGCTCGTCATCCATGAAACGCCAGAGCGACACGGCGGCAACGCCTCCAGAGCGCACCGTCTCGAGCAGCGCTCTGAGATAGTGCGTCCGATTCTTCTCGCCGGGGATGTGGTGCATAAACCCGAAGGCCACGGTCGCATCGGCGTTCTTCGCGCCTAGAGAAAGCGCAAGCCCCCGTGCGCCGCCGTCAAGCAGCTGTTCTATAACGTCGACGTGCGCATAGCCCACCTCGCCGCTCTTGAAATCGCACGCCTCAAGCGCATCGAGCGCCAGCTGGTCGCATGAATCCACGGCAATCGAGCAGAAATTCCCGGGGTATTCCGCGTCAAGGAACCGTTCGAACCGCATGTTTCCGCAGGCAACATCCACCAGGAAAAGACTGTCGTCCGTATCGTTGTCGCGCCTAGCCACCATCGCCTCAAGCACGCGCCGCCACCCGGGCCACGGGGCCTCGCGCGTCGCAGAAAACGACGCGGCTTCCCTCGCATAGAACTCGTTATTAAGCGCGCAGAGCGCTCGCGCGGTCGCGTTGTCCATTCTTCTCCTCGCGGCGTTTGTCTGTACCATGATTGGAACACGTATGAAATTTTCGCGTGCTACCATCCCCATTATAGAGGCACATCGTTTAAGAGAGGGCACACATGGGCACAGATGCTTGCTGCGAATGCGATCTACTTGCTTGGGTTGAATCTGATGAAGACACTCTCGCTTTCGCCGACGGACTCGCGAGCGACATCCTCGAAACTGAGAAAGATTCCGGCGTTGCCGAAAGCGCACGCTGCCTGCTTATCGCGTGTACCGCGCTCCTGAGAGATTGGTTCCCGCGCAAGGATTTCACGCCGTGCGGCATGACAACCACGCTGGCAATGGCTCTTATGCAGGGCAAATACGACACCTCTGTCAATTTCTCCAGCAGGGAATCGCCGCTTGACCTCATGTTTCTGCAGATTGAGCAGGGCGTGAAGTACACTCAGGACCTCGAAGGCCAGTGGGGCTGGCGCAAGAGCAAATTCGTGCGCAACTTCGACGGCACCCGTCCGGCGGATTCGGGCGGGCTCCCCTTAGGCAAAGACATCGCCTCGGCCTTCTATGCTCGATGGCGTCAATCGGCGGAGCCCAAAGTTCTCGAGCGATCGATTTACTCCTGCATCAGCAGCGTGGCACGACTAGGATTGCGGCAATAGCGTAGCGGGCCGCTCGTGTCGCCCGGTCAATCGAAGCACGATACGCCGCGATTTCGCTATGCCCCACACATGCCATGGTATCCTTACACCCATGGAAGAATTGTTTCGCGACATACTTGATGCCTTGCGCCACGGTACCGCATGCCCCCATGATAGCGACGGCCCTACCCATGACGACCCATCGAACACGCCGCTTGCGCCCGACGAGCTAGAGCGCATCATTCGCTTCCATAATCGCAGCATTCGCGATAACGCGCAGCACTTCTCTAAAAAGAAGGTGCTCGATTACTATTTCGCGGTCAAGGAAAGCGAGCCCGAACGCTGGCGCAGCTGGAACATCGACAACACCCTTGAGCGGCAGCTCCTTGCGACGTTGCGCGTGAAGCCGCGCCGCACCTCGTCCGGCGTTGCAACCATCACGGTGATCACGAAGCCGCACGCTTGCACAAGTGCCTGCCTGTACTGCCCTAACGACGTGCGCATGCCCAAAAGCTACCTGGCCGACGAACCCGCCTGCCAGCGAGCCGAACGCACGTGGTTCGACCCGTATCTGCAGGTGGCCGCACGCCTGCGCTCGCTTGCGCGCATGGGACACGTGACCGACAAAGTGGAGCTCATCGTGCTGGGCGGCACCTGGGACGATTACCCCGAGCGCTATCGCATCTGGTTCATTGCCGAGCTGTTCCGCGCGCTCAACGAGGGCGGCTCTCCCGAGATGCAGACCTCGGTCGAACAACGCCGTGCGTTCTATGCGGAATGCGGCATTTCGAACGACCCTGACGAGCTTGCGACAGAGGTCGCAGATGTACAGGAGCGCGTGACAGAGGGCGCGCTTGCTTTCAACCGCGCGATGGACGCGCTCTACGAAAGCAATGCTGGATGGCAGGCCGTCGCCCGTATGCAGACGGCTGATCTCGCCCGCATCGAAGAGCTCCACGCGCAAAACGAAACTGCGACGCACCGCTGTGT
Source organism: uncultured Slackia sp. (assembly GCF_944321625.1). Lineage (GTDB taxonomy): Bacteria > Actinomycetota > Coriobacteriia > Coriobacteriales > Eggerthellaceae > Slackia. The sequence continues at coordinate 16,061 of NZ_CALUMA010000112.1, read as the reverse complement.
GGGCCTGGTCATCGAAACGCGCCCCGACATGGTCACCTGCAAAAGCCTGCTGCTCATGCGTCGGCTTGGCTGCACGAAAATCCAGATGGGCGTACAAAGCCTGGATGACGAGGTGCTTCGCGCGAACCGCCGCGGCATCACGGTGGAACGTATCGCGCAGGCGTTCGCCCTCGCCCGACTGTTCGGGTTCAAAACGCACGCGCACTTCATGGCAAACCTCTTCAGCGCCACGCCTGAAGGCGACGTGCGCGGCTACGAACGCCTGGTGAGCGACGCGCGCTTCATGCCTGACGAGGTGAAGATGTATCCGTGCGCGCTCATCGGCAGCGCCGCGCTCATGGAGCGCTATCGCAACGGCACATGGCGCCCGTATGACGAGCAAACGTTGGTTGACGTGCTCGTGCGCAACGTGATTGCCACGCCTTCGTGGGCGCGCATCTCGCGCATGATCCGCGATTTCTCGTCGGACGATATCGTGGACGGCAACAAGAAGGTCAACCTTCGCGAAGTCGTGGAAGCAGAGGCGGCTCAGCGGGCTTTGACAACCGGACGTCCGCTTCGCGAGATTCGCCACCGCGAGATCAACGCACGCCGGGCCGAAAAAGGCGAGTTGATGATGGAGGAACTGCTCTACCACACCTCCACGGGACAAGAAATATTCCTGCAGTGGGTGACCCCCGACGGCGCCATCGCCGGATTCTTGCGCCTGTCGCTGCCCGATGCGGCGGTATGGAACCATGCCGGCGACCATGCGACATCTGGTACCCCCAAGCAACCCGCCGCCCATATGAACGAAACGCAGCGCTTGCCCGAGGAAACGCAGCATCCTTCTATGGATGTCGCCACGCCCTTTGCCGATGCGTCTGCGCAGCTTCCCATAGCCCCCGGCGAAGCCATGATCCGCGAGGTGCATGTGTACGGCGCAGTGGCAGGCATCCATCAGGAAGGACAAGCGGCCCAGCACCGCGGCCTCGGCAAACGCCTGGTGGAGCGTGCCTGCGAGATTGCTCACGACGCCGGATATGACTGCATCAATGTGATCAGCGCCATAGGCACGCGCGAGTACTACCGCAAACTGGGCTTCGCCGCCGCCCACAACGGGCTGTACCAGCAAAAAGCGCTCTAAGTCGCCGCTTAATCTGAGGACACGCATGAAGCTTTTCGGACGATATATCTACCGCACTAAATTCGGGTTTGCACAAATACTTCAAGAGCACGCGCCCGATGGCTCGCCCGTGCGCGTGCTCAAGCTGGGAGGCGTGTTCCAAAGCGCCGCATATACCGACGAGCGACGATTCGAGCCGGTATTCGAGTACTACCGCGCATTCGACACCGTGCTCGAACACCCGGTCGGTGCTGCACTCGAAGACGATTCGCCCGACGGCTTCCCGCCTTGCGGCGCATCGGCCTCCTTTGCCGACACCGCGCATTTCTCCGACACCGCGCATTCCTCCGCCACCGCCGCTCGCTCCCTTGCTGTCGAGACACCCGACGCGCCTGACTGCAAGCGGACCGATTTCGCCGACTCCCATCGAGTGCTGGTTTTAGGCGGCGGCGGGTTCGCCTGGCCCAAGCATGTGCTGGCAACGCATCCCGAAGTAAGCCTCGATGTGGTGGAAATAGACCCCGCCATCATACGTATCGCCCGCAGGCATTTCTTCCTCGATGAGGCGATTGAGAGGTTCGACCCCGCCCATAAGCGCCTGCGTCTCATCTGCGACGATGGACGCGCCTTCCTTGAAAATGCCGCAGAGAGCAGCCAGCGCTCCTACGGCGCTCGCCCTGGGGCGATGCGCTACGACGCCATCGTCAACGACGCGTTCTCCGGCGCCGAGCCCGTTCGCTCGCTCGCGACCGTCGAGGCAGCACAGGCGGCGAAGGCATGCCTCATCCCCGGCGGCCTCTACGCTGCCAACGTCGTGTCTGATTTCGACAGGGCGAACGTCGCGTTCCTCCGCGACCTGACGGCAACGCTTGCAAAGGCATTCGCGCACGTGCACATCATCCCCTGTCCTGACGAGGATTTCGGTGGCGAAGACAATTACCTGGTCATCGCCACCGATGGCACATACGATTTCGAAGACGCCATACCTTTTGACGAGGATTTCCTGGGCGCGCCCATGCGCGACTGAACAGACAACTCACCAGTCCGCCCATTGAAACAATAAACCGTCCAGCTCGCTCCTCCCGCACGGTCCACGTTTCCACGCTGCGTAGAGAAGCCCGGTACTGCACGGCGCCGAAGATCTTGCTACAACGAATTCCACCCTGCGTTGAAGGGCTATTGCCTCTGCCCTTCTTGCATCTCCTGGGCGTTTTCCGCGGTCTCTTCGTCGATGATGCTTGTAATCATGTCCGCAGCGTCGATGTAGGTTTGAGGATCGGCGACGCCGCTCTCCTCGATGAGCCGGCTTGCGATGTCGATGGCATTCTGGAGCGCGAGGCGCACGTGCACCTGCATGGCCTGCCCCGCATCGGACTCGAGCCATTCCTTTGCGGAGTCCACCGCCTCCTGCAGCTTGGCCTTAGCGGACGCAACCGTCTCGTCCACATCGATCTCAATCGTGGCTCCATCAGAAGCGCTGGCAGACGTGCCCGCATCGCCTGAAGCGACCGCCTGATCGTAAAGCGCCTGCAATTCATCGCGCTCCTGCTCAAGCTGCTGAATTTGTTGCGTAAGCTCCGCTTCGCGCTGCGCGTATTCCTTCTCGGCGGCATCGCGTGCTGCGTTCGAGCCGATAAGCCCCGCCACCGCGGCGACGAGTACTGCCACAATCAGCACGAACGCAATAACCTGCCCCGTGGTGTAGGTGTGCGGCGGGCGCCGCGAACCGCTTCCCCCGGGCGCCGGAGATACACCCGGCGCTTGCGCCCCGTACGGATGACCATTCATGGGTACCGTGCTGTAAGGCGTCTGCGATCCAAAATCGTGATTGTTCGTCATTGGATTCACGCTCCTTGCCCTTTCATTGTTTCGCTCAGCCATCATAGCGGGCAAATCAGTCCTACGCACAACAAATAGCGCATGTGTCACAGATAAGTGCCCGTGGACGCAATGCGCCGCGAGCGCAATCGGCAGCAGTCTTCCAGCTAGCTGTTGCGTGCCAATAGGTTGTTTGCGCCGATGATGTGCGATATCGGCGGAAAGCCCCCGCACGCGTCATACTATCGGGTCGTAGCATTGCCGCAATATTTCCGCCGTTTTGTAAATAAGCCCAGACCTTACCGAACAACCCTATACTTCGTGGACGTTTTTTCGACTTTCCCGGGACTAACGTCGAATGTGCTGCGTATCTCTAAAAGTTGAACAGCTGTTTTAAGGATTTGTCGCTTATCTCAAACAACTATGGATGCCGAATCGGGGTATATCAACTCATATCGAAGCAAATCGCAGACAAAATAGCCGGGAAAATCGAAAAAACGTCCACGAAACTCAACAATCCTGGCAATCTAAAGTCCCGCGCGCAGCTGTAAGGCGATTCGAGGAAGCGCCCCCCCCCCGCAGGCACCAATGCTCGCACTTATCGCAAAAACCCACAAGACCCGCCCCTGCCTTTTCTCGGTATTTTGCGCGCGCGACGTTGCCTTATCACGCATTTCCCGATAGAAAGTGTAAGACCATTTCAGAAAGGGAAATCGCCGCGCCCAGCAGCCCCGATGTGCCGAGATTGCGCACCCAGCGCACGTCGAACGTGGCAGCCCCGCCCGCGCGCCAAGCGGCCACGTCGTTGCAGACGCGCGCAAGGCGAAGCGTGGGCCGCGCGCATCATGGGCGGCGAGGCCAGGGCGGCACACACCCCGTTAAGAGATAGGAATCAAATGGCCGAATTCATTTTCACCATGATGCATGCGCGTAAGGCGCATGGCGACAAGGTCATCCTGGACGACGTGTCGCTCTCATTCTACCCCGGCGCCAAGATCGGCGTGGTGGGTCCTAACGGCATGGGCAAATCCACGCTCCTCAAGGTCATGGCGGGCCTCGAGGAAGTGTCTAACGGCGAGGCGCGCCTGACGCCCGGCTACACCGTGGGCATCCTGCAGCAGGAGCCGCCGCTGGATGAGGATAAGACGGTCATCGAGAACATCCGCATGGCGTTTGCCGACGTGCTGGCTAAGATCGATCGCTTCAACCAGATCAGCGCCGAGATGGCCGATCCTGACGCCGACTTCGACGCGCTCATGGCCGAGATGGGCACGCTGCAGGAGGCTATCGACGCCGCCAACGGCTGGGATTTGGACAGCCAGCTTTCCCAGGCGATGGACGCGCTGCAGTGCCCCGACCCCGACATGCCGGTGAACGTGCTCTCCGGCGGCGAACGCCGTCGCGTGGCGCTGTGCCGCCTGCTGCTTGAGGCCCCCGACCTGCTGCTTCTTGACGAGCCCACCAACCATCTGGACGCCGAAAGCGTGCTGTGGCTGGAGCAGTTCCTCAAGCGCTATCCCGGCGCCGTGCTGGCCGTCACGCACGACCGCTACTTCCTGGACAACGTAGCCGAATGGATCTGCGAGGTGGACCGCGGCCAGCTGTTCCCCTACAAGGGCAACTACTCCACCTACCTGGAGACGAAGGCCGCCCGCTTAGAGGCGCAGGGCCAGCGCGAGGCCAAGCTCGCCAAGCGCCTGAAGGAAGAGCTCGAATGGGTGCGCAGCTCGCCCAAGGCCCGCCAGGCCAAGAGCAAGGCGCGTCTGGAGCGCTACGACCAGATGGTGGCCGAATCGCAGAAGTTCGAGAAGACCGACTTCGCCGATATCCATATCCCCGTGGGCCCGCGCCTGGGCGCCAAGGTCATCGAGGCCAACCACCTGCGTAAATGCTTCGGCGACCGCGTGCTGATCGACGACCTCAGCTTCACGCTGCCCCGCAACGGCATCGTGGGCGTGATCGGCCCCAACGGCGTAGGCAAGACCACGCTGTTCAAGACCATCGTGGGACTCGAAGACCTCACGGACGGCACGCTCGAAATCGGCGAGACCGTGAAGATCAGCTATGTCGACCAGAACCGAGCCGGCATCGATGGCTCCAAAACCGTGTGGGAGGTCGTGTCCGACGGTTTGGACTACATGAAGGTCGGCGAGACCGAGGTGCCCAGCCGCGCCTACGTTGCCGCGTTCGGATTCAAGGGTCCCGACCAGCAGAAACCCGCCGGCGTGCTGTCCGGCGGCGAGCGCAACCGCCTGAACTTGGCGCTCACGCTCAAGCAGGGCGGCAACCTCCTGCTGCTCGACGAGCCCACGAACGACCTCGATGTGGAAACGCTCGAAAGCCTCGAGAACGCGCTGCTGGAATTCCCCGGATGCGCCGTGGTGGTAAGCCACGACCGCTGGTTCCTCGACCGCATCGCCACGCACATGCTCGCATGGGAAGGCGACGACGAGAACCCGGGTCGCTGGCACTGGTTCGAGGGCAACTTCGAGTCGTACCAAAAAGACCGCGTGGCGCGCCTGGGCGAAGAGGCCGCCAAGCCCCATCGCCTGCACCGCAAGCTCACGCGCGACTAGTCAAACAGCCTACGCGTCCAATAGCGTCCAACGCGCGCCCGATTCGAGCCGGCCTTTTAGGTCGGCTCTTTTTCGTTGGGATCCAAGGAGAAGCGTCCGATTAGCGCCCGTTGCAAAAGGAGGCTTGGCAACCTGCCCGACGGACGAAACCTGGGCTCCTCACTGAGTCATCCCCACCCACGGCTAAACCCGCCTGGCAACTAGATACCAGACTCTTCTAGTCGAGGGGCCTCGGACCCGGATGCCATGCGCTCGCGCATGCCTTCGATATCCAAAACGCCATACGCGAACCCCTTGCGCACCAATTCGTCCGGCACGAGCTCGTCATACTTCTCGAAACGCGGCACCTCGCCAGGATATACAAGCTCAAGCGGGTCACACAGCTCGGCTGCCTCTTTGGCCACTACCGCGCGAAATGCCTGTTCGTCAATCGCTTCGTCCATGATGAATGTCATGAAATATGGCCGCGATGCGTCAAGACCGCGCAGGCCCAAATGCGGCGCGCATTTGATTTTCAACAGACGCTCCAGCGCCAAAAACGCATAGCTCCCGAGCCACGGCATAAGGCACCACATGTTTCCACCCAAGTTGATAAGCGTAGGCTCAACGTGCCCATTTGCGGCATCGCTCACGATGCCGGCCGCCTTCGCCACATGGCGAGCCTCCGCTAGCCGCACCTGGGCGCGGTCCATCACGTAGGGATACGCGCAACCCTCCTCCAGCACGCGCTTCATGCGCTCCAAGATCTTCGTGTTGATGTCACCGGGGCAATCGCCGAAATATGCCGGAACGCGGCCTTTGACCTGCGTGCAGTACAGCACGCGCCGCTTATGGTCCACCTCTTCGACCACCCACACGTGCCCCGCGATGGCAATCTTCTCCCCCGGCGGGGGCGGCTTCACGATGGTGCCTATCTCCTGTGAATCACTGCGCACCGTGTATTCCTCGTTCTCTTGGAACACGGCGTAGAACTTGAACGAGTTCACAGCGCGCTCGCCCGCTATACCCACAATAAGCCCGCCCGCCTCCGTGCGCTCGATGTGGTCCATCTCCAGCAGATGCAGCAGAAGCATGCGGAAATCATCCTGACTCACGCGATGGAAGAACGTGAGGCTGAGCACCTTGCTCGCCAAACGCGCCGGCGACATCTCGCCCTCGGACGCCAGGGCGGCCATAGTCTGGTGGTAAAGCAAACTGTACGGCAGACGGTCCAGCCGCGGAGGCTCCACCCAGCGCTCCTCGCGGTACAGCTGCACCAACGCGATACCCTGTAAAAGCTTCCACGGCACCGTCTCGGGCAGGAGTGAACGCGGCTCGGCTTTCTCCTCGCGCATCACGAACCACATCTCGGGCGGCGTGTCGCGCCTGCCCGTGCGCCCCATGCGCTGCAGAAACGCCGACACCGTGAACGGCGCATCAATCTGGAACGCGCGCTCCATGCGCCCGATGTCGATGCCCAGTTCAAGCGTCGCGGTGGTCACGATAGAGCGCATCTCGCTCTCGTCGCGCATGATCTCCTCCGCGCTCTCGCGGATACTGGCGGATAGGTTGCCATGATGGATGAGGAATCGATCGGGTTCGTGGCGTGCCTCGCAGTACGCGCGCAGCGACGTGCACACGCCTTCTGCCTCCTCGCGCGAATTGGCGAACACGAGGCACTTACGGCCGCGCGTGTGTTCGAAGATGTAGCCCAAGCCTGGATCGGCTCCTTTGGGAGCCTGATCGGTGGGCATATCGAACGGTGCCACCGGCGCGATATCCACCGCATCAGAGTCAATGACCTCGGGCCTTACCGCGCCAGACAATCCATCGAACCAAGCGCCATCGCCCCTGTTCACTTCACCATCGGATGCGAACGCGGCGGCAGCATCCCGCCCCGCACCTTGCACTGCTGAAGCCGACGCCGCCACGACGCCCGGCTTCGCTTGCCCTTTCCCCTCGCGCCCATGGGATACCACGTTGGGCAGCACCATGCCGCCACTGTCGACCGACACCTCGCTCGATGCCTCTAGAGGGCCTCCGATATAGAAATGCTCCATAGACAGGCGCCATACACGTCCCGGCTCCTCCACGCGCGGAATGATGCAGCCGCGTCCCGTGCCAGCCGAGAGAAACGCGCCCACAGCCTCGGGCTGGCCCAGCGTGGCAGAAAGCCCGATGCGTCGCGGGTTCACGCCCGCCATGCGCGAAAGGCGTTCTATCAAGCACAGCGTTTGACCGCCGCGGTCGCCACGCAGAAGCGAATGCACCTCGTCAATCACGATATAGCGTAGGTCGCAGAACAGCTTGGATACCGCGGCATGACGATGCATAAGCAGCGCCTCGAGGGATTCGGGCGTAATCTGCAGAATGCCCGACGGCTTCTTGAGCAGCTTCGCCTTATGCGAACCCGATACGTCGCCATGCCAGTGCCATACGGGAATATCCGCCTCAGCGCACAGGTCGTTCAAACGATAGAACTGGTCATTGATCAGCGCTTTCAGTGGTCCGATATAGAGCGCACCCACCGAGCGCGGCGGATTCTCCCAGAACTCGGTCAGGATGGGAAAGAACGCCGCTTCGGTCTTGCCCGAAGCCGTCGACGCCGTGAGCAGCACATTCGCATCCGTGTCGAAGATGGCCTCGCCCGCTGCCACCTGAATGCCGCGCAGACTCTGCCAATCGTGGCTGAAGATGAACTCCTGCACGAACGGCGCATATCGATCGAATACGCTCACGGCAATCCTTTCTTGAGACACGGACCGGAAAGACTAGGGTCCATTTACCCCGTCCATCTGAGCCCCTGACTCACCTTCTAAATAGTGAACTCTGCGTATTTCTCATCGACCGGCGAATCGTCATCGCCCACCGGCGCCTGCGCGAACGCAAACGAATCCGATTGCAGCAGCTCTGCCACGCCGACGCCGGGATTCTGATAGAGAATGTCCAGCAGCTCGATGAAATCGCGGATGATTTCGCGCGGCGTTATGAGCATGGCGGCACCCACGCGACCCAGCTCGATACGGAGGAACTCCGCCAAATCGTCACCGGTCAAGCGCTGCCCGTATCCGAAATACCCCGCATGGATAGCCGCCAGCTTCTCTATCAGCACGAACAGCTCTTCATGCGTAAGAGGCTCCAACCGAATGACCGGCGCCATCATGTCGCGCAGGCCCTCGCGCGCAAAACGGCCTTCGGACAGGCGGCTGCGCAATGCCTCGTAGCTGTACACGCCCCGACGTCGGTCCTCGATAGACTGCGGCGTACCGCCCATGATGATGCCCAGGTGGCGCGCCTTGCCCTGCATGGCGTCGTTATACATGGCAAGGATTTTCTCGTAGTTGTACTGCCGCGTGATAGCGTTGGGAATCTTGCACAGGTTCACCAACTCGTCGATGCACACAATGAGACCCGCGTATCCCGCACCTTGCAAAAACGCCGCGAACAGCTTGATATATTCGTACCAATCGTCGTCGGTGATGCAGATGTTCACGCCCAGCTCGGCCCGCGCCTCGGTCTTGGTGCGGTACTCGCCGCGGAACCATTTGACCACGCGAGATTTCGTCTCCTCATCGTCCTGAACATGCGCACGATAGTACAGCGCGAGCAGCCGTGCGAAATCAAACCCGTGCACCATTTCCTCAAGCGCCTGCATCTGCGTGTAGATGCGGCACTCCACTCGTTCCGAGAAATCCGGCGCATCGGGAGACGCGCCCTCGTCCACCACCTGAGCACGCACGCCCGACACCCAACGATCCAGGATAAGCGTGAGCGCTCCTCCCTCGGGCTTGGTCTTGGTAGCGAGGTTGCGAATAAGCTCGCGATAGGTCGCAAGCCCTTGCCCACGCGTGCCCTGCAGGCGCCGCTCGGGAGAGAGATCGGCGTCAGCCACCACGAACCCATTGCCCATCGCATGATTGCGAATGGTCTGCAGAAGGAAGCTCTTACCACTGCCGTAGGCGCCCACGATGAAACGGAACGACGCCCCGCCGTCGGCCACCAGCTCAAGGTCACGCAGTAGCGCCGCAATCTCGTCCTTACGACCCACCGTGACATATGGCAGCCCGATGCGCGGCACCACGCCACCCTTGAGCGAGTTGAGCAGCGTGGCAGCGATGCGCTTGGGCACTTTGGGCGCGACCTGCGCCGCCGATACGCCGGCAGACCCCGGTTGCACCGTTCGTTGCGCCTCATTCGCCTCAATCATCGGACCAATCCTTCCACATCCTCGCGGTAGTCTTCCACTACGGCATATCCGCTGCCGCATGATTCCACCGCCGTATCCCCCAGGTAATCGAACAGCTTCTCATTCACGGCATCCGCCATCAGGTCTTCGGTAAGTGCCGATTCGACAATCACGCCGTACGCTGCGCCAACATCGCCGTCAAGCAGTGCGACAACCCAGCGACGTTCGAGCTCATTCAGCGGGCAATTGCCAAACTCTCCCTCTTCCGCAGCAAAGCCGCAAGACTCCGAGCAATTGGGCGATTCCGGGGAGCAGCAACCCACCCCCTCCTTCGACGAGGCGGATTCAGCTTCACGCACGGCGCCGGCACAATGCCCATCGAGCAATGCCGCCGAACCATCGCCGGACCTTTCAAACCCGTAACCACTCGAATGCTCGAGCGAATACGCCCCAAGCCCCGAAATCGCGACGTCAAAAGTCGCGCTCGATTCCGCTCCCGCATCGCGCTCTTCGTCCACAAGCAGAGCCTCGCATGTCTCGGACGCAGCGCTTCTGATGCCGGAAAGCTTGGACACATCCAAATCGAGTTCGAACGGCTTATGTGCCTGCTCCCATGCTACAGCCGCATGCGCCTCATCCGCCACGATACGCGCCATGTATTTCGGAAGCTCAGGGGCCTTGAGCGACACACTCATGGCAAGCTCTTCGCGCACGCACGCATCCACCGTCTTCGCGATAGCCCCTAGTTTGGGGCCGCGGTTCACGGCAACGCGCTTTTTCTGGCGCCATCTGCCGTTTTTGCACGTTAGCATGCGCCCGTCAGGAAGGCAGTATGCGGCTTCAATATGCCGGCCGTCGTTATAAAACACCGCGTTCTGAAACATGACGTAATCTTCTTCGCGAAACGCGCCGAACAGACCTTCCGAAAACGAGGTCTTGCGATGCGCCTCGCAATACCGCGCCAGCGCGACGCACGTGCCGCACAGCGCGCGACGGAACTCGTTCGGATACTCCTTGAACAGGCGCGATGCTTCAACGCGGTAGGTGGAAAGCGCCACGATGGCATCGAACAATGCATCCCACGACGTTTCATCGTCTGCGCTATGCGCGCAATCGCCAGAAACGGCAAGCTCTTCATCAGGGACGATGCCGCTCGACCCCTCCTCCAAACGCGCCTGAGCAGAAACCGGCACCCCATGAGGGTCGCGCTCGAACCCCATCTGCGACGCGTCCAAGGCGGCAGCCCCGTCAAACACCTTAATGGCCTCTTCGCGCCCACCTCGCACCAAGTCGTCCAAATCGTCCGACGTAACGCCATACCACACAGCAAAATCCACCATCCAGCGCTTCAGATAGCGACGAATCGTGGAATCATGCTCGCCGTAGTGCTCGTAAAACTCCTTTAGCAGCGTAAAGCCTTCCTCGGGGGTCTTCCAACCCGCACCGTTCAGCAGCTCATAGATATATACGAACGCAAACGACGTGGGGCCTTGCGGCATCTCGCCACGCCGCAGATGGGCACGCCACGTGAAATACCCACGCAGCTGGTCTTCCGACATAGCCATATACGTGGGGTAATACCGTACGAATTCGCCGTTGTAGGGAAACTCGTCCTCGAAGTTCTCCATAAGCTTCGCCTGCTGGGCAAACACCCAGGCAGAAGGCTTGAACCTTGCCTCCGAAGACGTGGCGATCGCACGCATCTCACGATACTCGCGCGGCAGGAACTGACGCATTTGCGAGGCAGTAATCAGGATGGGTTCATCGCGATAGACCTTCTCAGACAGGGCACACTCGGGCTTGCTGCGCGCCTCGCGCGTAGCCCACTCGATGATTCTTTGCACCCTGCTCATACCCTGCTATGGCCCTTCTTTACAACGCTTCACGTTGCAGCAGACGCACATCGCATGACAATAGCCACCCATACCTGAACGCCAACTGACCAGTACCATTTATTATATACGAACAAACGTCCGTATTCATATGGGAGATGCTTTTAGGCAAAACAACATGTTCTACACCGAGGCCAACTGCATAGACCCCGTTTGCAATCCCTCTCCCTGAGCAGCCTCGGCGCATTCCCCACTATATTGCTCGCATCAGAAAAGTAATTACTTTATATCTATAGTACTATATATTTATGGTATATTAGGAGATGCGATATGTGGGAAATCCGAGTAGAGCACATAGCAGACTGGCTCGTTTCTCAGGATTCAGCAACCCTAGCCGGAATTTATGCCGCACTGGACATGCTTCAAGAGAAAGGGCCTGCGCTGGGGCGCCCGCTCGTAGATACACTCTCCCACACTACGCTAAAGAACCTTAAAGAGCTTCGGCCTGCATCACCCGGCAAGACAGAAGTTCGCATCCTGTTCGCCTTTGATCCCGACCGCAAGGCAATCATGCTGCTTGGCGGTGACAAGTCGAAGGGCGGAGCAAAAAGAGCCTGGGCAGCGTGGTATAGAAAAGCCATTCCTGAGGCCGAGAAAAGATACAGGGGCTATCTTCAAGGCAAGGAGTAATCCATGGAAAAACTAACCTATCTTGAGTTTCGCGAACAGCATCCCGTGAGCGATACCCTTATGGAAGAGGCTCGAAAGACCACTGAAGAAACAATACGTACATACGAGCTAAAGGAAGCTAGAAAAAAACGCCACATGACGCAAGAAGAACTTTCACGAAAAATGGGCATTGGGCAAAAACGCGTATCGGCGCTCGAGAACGGCAAGATCGATGTGCTCAAAATCGATACGCTGCGACGCTACGTGGAAGGACTGGGCGGTACGCTCGAAATCACCGCGCAGTTCCCTGAACGACAGATTCGTCTTATCTAGCAGCGCTGGCCTGCAAATACGACCGGCAGAAACAGAGTTGCTGTTTCGCTTGCGAACGAAAAGGGCGCAGCCGATATCGGCTGCGCCCTTGAAGCGTCTGCTGAATCCGGTAGCGACCCAGAACCCTTACAGCGTGAAGTAATCCACGCCGCCTTCGAACAGGGGCTGGTAGGTGTCGCCCGGCACGTTCTTGTACAGGCCGTAACCGGAACGCTCGGTGTGGCCCATCTTGCCCAGCACGCGGCCGTCGGGGCTGGTGATGCCCTCGATAGCCCACACGCTGCCGTTGGGGTTCACGCCCAGGCTCATGGACGGCATGCCAGCCGCATCCACATACTGCGTGGCGATCTGGCCGTTGGCCTTCATCTGCGCCAGCACCTCGTCGTTGGCCACGAAGCGGCCCTCGCCATGGCTGATGGCGATGGTATGCACGTCGCCCACCTCGCAGCGCGACAGCCACGGCGACAGGCTGGATGCCACGCGCGTGTTCACGAGCCCGCTCTGGTGGCGGCCGATGTTGTTGAACGTCAGCGTGGGACAATCCGCGTCCATCGGGCTGATGTCGCCGAACGGCACCAGGCCCAGCTTGATGAGCGCCTGGAAGCCGTTGCAGATGCCCAGCATCAGTCCGTCACGGTTCTGCAGCAGATCGCGCACGGCCTCGGTCACTTCAGGCGCGCGGAAGAACGCCGTGATGAACTTGGCGGATCCGTCGGGCTCGTCGCCGCCGGAGAAGCCGCCGGGCAGCATCACGATCTGGCTTTCGCGAATGCCCTTCGCCAGCGCCTCCACGCTCTCATGCACGTTGGCGGGCGTGAGGTTGTTGATGACCAGCACCTGCGCCTCGGCACCGGCGCGCTCGAACGCGGCGGCGGTGTCGTACTCGCAGTTGGTGCCCGGGAATACCGGAATGATGACCTTGGGCTTGGCGATGGTGGCGGAAAGCGTGAGCGGCTTGCGCTCCATCCAGGTCACCGGCTCAGCAGCCGGTTTCGCGGCTGCCTCTTCGGCGGAATCACGGTACGGGAACACGCTCTCCAGCGGATGCTCCCAAGCCTCCTGGAGTTGAGCCAGGTCGACCTTCTGTCCGCACGCCTCAAAGACGTACTCCTCGCAGGTCCTGCCCATCACGGCTACAGCCACACGCTCGCTGCCCGCAGGCACCTGGGCGCCCTCGGCGAGCTCCACGATGAAGCTGCCGTACACGTTCGCGAACAGCGCATCCATATCGGCGATGCCCTGCGTGAGGTCGCAGCCGATGCCGTTGCCCACGCACATCTTGAACAGCGCCTCGGCCGCGCCGCCGAAGCCGGGGGTCGAAACCGCCAGGGCGTCGCCGCGCGCAATCATGCCCTCGACCGTCGAGAACGCTTCCATGAGCGCCTCAGGATTAGGACGCATGCCGTCCTCGCTCGGCTGCGGAATCACGAATAGCACGCGATTGCCCGCGCCCTTGAACTCGGGCGATACGATGTTGTCCACGTTGCCGGTAGCCCCGCCGAACGAGATCAGCGTCGGGGGCCCATCCAGGCTCGCGACGCTGCCCGACATGGAGTCCTTGCCGCCGATGGCGCCCACGCCCAGGTCGATCTGAGCCATAAGCGCGCCGAGCACCGCCGCCACGGGCTTGCCCCAACGATCGGCCTCGTCACGCAGCTTCTCGAAGTACTCCTGGAAGCTCAGGTACACCGCTTCATGCGAGAAGCCGGTGGCAACCAGCTTGGCAACGCTCTCGACCACGGACAGATACGCGCCCGTGAACTGGTCTTTCTCCATGATATAGGGATTGAAGCCCCACGCCATGCCGCTCACGGTGCGCGTCTCGCCGAACACGGGGAACTTGGCAACCATCGCCTGGCTCGGCGTGAGCTGGCGAATGCCGCCAAACGGCATAAGCACCGTAGCCGCACCGATGGTAGAGTCGAAACGCTCGCCCAGGCCTTTCTGCGAGCACACGTTCAGGTTGGTGACCAGGGCATGCATGCGCTCGGCGAGCGTCTCGCCCTCGATGACGGGGGCGTACGCCTCGGCCGCCACCACGTGTGCCTTCTGATGTTTGGGCGCGCCGTTGGACGCCAAGAACTCGCGCGACAGGTCGACGATAGTGTCGCCGCGCCACATCATGCGCACGCGCGGCTCCTCGGTGACCTGAGCCACCACGGTGGCCTCCAGGTTTTCCTCACGCGCGTAGCCCAGAAACTCCTCCACGTCGGAGGCGGCCAGCGCCACGGCCATGCGCTCCTGGCTCTCGGCGATGGCAAGCTCGGTGCCATCCAGACCATCGTACTTCTTGGGAACGGCGTCCAGATTCACCTGCAGGCCGTCGCACAGCTCGCCGATGGCCACGCTCACACCGCCCGCGCCGAAATCGTTGCAGCGCTTGATCAGGCGACACGCGTCGCCGCGGCGGAACAGGCGCTGCAGTTTGCGCTCGACAGGCGCGTTACCTTTCTGCACCTCGGCGCCGCATTCCTCGACGCTGGACACGTTCTGCGCCTTGGACGAACCGGTGGCGCCGCCGATGCCGTCACGACCGGTGCGGCCGCCCAGAAGCACCACAACATCGCCCGGAGCCGGCTCCTCGCGACGCACGTTAGCGGCGGGAGCGGCGCCCAGCACGGCGCCCACCTCCATGCGCTTGGCCACATAGCCGGGATGGTACAGCTCGCTCACCTGGCCGGTTGCCAGGCCGATCTGGTTGCCGTAGCTGGAATAGCCCGCCGCGGCCTCGGTGACGATCTTGCGCTGCGGCAGCTTGCCCGCAAGCGTCTGCTCCACCGGAACCGTGGGATCGCCCGCGCCGGTGACGCGCATCGCCTGGTACACGTAGCTGCGGCCGCTCAACGGATCGCGGATCGCGCCGCCCACGCACGTCGCGGCGCCGCCGAACGGCTCGATCTCGGTGGGATGGTTGTGCGTCTCGTTCTTGAACAGGAACAGCCAGTCCTCGTCGACGCCGTCCACGTCGACCTTCACCTTGACGGTGCAGGCGTTGATCTCCTCGGATTCGTCGAGGTTGGTCAGGATGCCCTTGGATTTCAGGTACTTCGCGCCGATGGTGCCCATGTCCATCAGGCAGACCGGCTTCTCGTCGCGCCCCAGCTCGTGGCGCATCTCGAGGTACTTCGCGAACGCCTCCTCGACCACGGCGTCATCGAAGGTGACCTCGTCGAGCACGGTGCCGAACGTGGTGTGGCGGCAATGGTCGGACCAGTAGGTGTCGACCACCTTGACCTCGGTGATCGTGGGATCGCGGTGCTCCTCGTCGCGGAAATACTTCTGGAAGAACACGATGTCGGCCAAATCCATCGCCAGCCCGCGCTCGGCGATGAACGCCGCCAAGCCCTCTTCGTCGAGCTCGCGGAAGCCCTCGAGCACCTCCACCGGATCGGGCTGCGCGACCTCAAGGGCCAGCGTGTCGCGCTCGGCCATGGACGCCTCGCGCGCCTCGACGGGGTTGATCACGTAGTGCTTGATGGCGTCGATGTCCTGCTCGGTCAGATCTCCCTGCAGGTAGTACACCTTCGCGGAGCGCACCTCGGGGCGCTCGCCCTGGCTGATCA
>NZ_CALUMA010000111.1 GCF_944321625.1 uncultured Slackia sp. | reverse complement strand
GCCTTGGCGATCACCTCAAGCTCCTGCTTGGGCGAGATGCCGAAGCGGGCGCGGGCGGAACGCACAGCCGACACGGTACCGCACACCATACCGATGGCGCGCTCGGCCGCCTCGTCCTTCCAGCGGGCAAGCGACCCGGGCTCGGGCCACGTCGCCACCATGAGCGCCGGGGCCTCCTCGCCCTCGTGCGGCAGCTGCTCCCAAATGGCCTCGGCCACGAACGGCATCGCGGGATGCAGCAGGCGCAGAGCGCAGTCGAGCACGTACACCAGGTTGCGCTGCGTCTGCAGACGCACCTGCTCATCGGCACCTTCGCGCAGCGACGACTTGCAGAACTCAATGTACCAGTCACAGAACTCGTTCCAGAAGAACGCATGCAGGGCGCTTGCGACCTCGCCGAACTTGTACGTCTCGATGCCGCGCGTCACGTCCTCGGCAAGACCGGCCAGACGCGACAGAATCCAGGCGTCCGCGGGCGTTGCGGCCTTCGCGGGGCCCGGCGTGAAGCCCTCCAGGTTGCCCAGCACGAAGCGGCTCGCGTTCCAGATCTTGGTCACGAAGGCGCGCGCGGCCTCGGTGCGGGGGCTGCCGATAAGTTCATGCGTCTGGGGGTCGATGTCGGCGTCGAAGCGCACGTCCTGGTTGTTTGTCACCAGCGTGAGCAGGTTGAAGCGCATGGCATCGGCACCGTACATGGCGATCAGGTCCATGGGGTCAACGCCGTTACCCTTGGACTTGGACATGCGCGTGCCGTCCTTGGCCAGAATGGTGGCGTAGATGACCACGTCCTCGAACGGAATCTCATCCAGGAAATACAGCGACGACATGACCATGCGGGCCACCCACAGCGCGATGATATCGCGTGCGGTGACGAGCGCCTTGGTGGGATGATGTCCCTCGAGCAGCTCGGTATGGTCGGGCCAGCCCTGCGTGGCGAACGTCCACAACTGGCTGGAGAACCAGGTGTCCAGCACGTCCTCATCCTGATGCACGTGGCCGCCGCACTTGGGGCACTCGTGCACGTCCTCCATGCACGCGTCCATCCAACCGCACTCGTCGCAGTAGAACACCGGGATGCGATGGCCCCACCACAGCTGGCGCGAGATGCACCAGTCCTTGAGGTTCTCCATCCAGGTGAGATAGGTCTGGGTCCAGCGCTCGGGATGGAACTTGACCTTGCCGCTGGTCACCGCCTCGGTAGCAGGGCCCTTGAGCTTGTCGACTGCCACGAACCACTGCTCAGACAGCCACGGCCCAAGCGCGCTGGGGCAACGGTAGCAGTGCACGACGGGGTGCTTGTGGTCCTCCACGTGGTCGAGCAGGCCGTGCTCCTCGAACCACGCCACCACGGCCTCGCGGCATTCCTCGCGACTCATGCCGCTGAACTGGCCGTAGCCTTCCACCACATGCGCGGTCTCGTCGAAGATGTTGATCTTCTCCAGGCCGTGGCGCTCCCCCATCGCGAAGTCGTTGGGGTCGTGCGCGGGAGTGACCTTAACAAAGCCGCTGCCGAAGCCCGCATCCACATAGAAGTCGCTGAAGATGGGGATCTCGCGGTCCATGATGGGCAGCATGACGGTCTTGCCCACGAATTTATCCTTGTCGTGGTCCTTGGGGCTCACGGCCACGCCGGTGTCGCCCAGCATGGTCTCGGGGCGCGTGGTGGCCACCACGATGTATTCCTGGCCGTCGACCGGCTCGGTGAGCGGGTAGCGCAGATGCCACAGGTGGCCGTCTTCCTCCTGGTACTCCGCCTCGTCGTCCGAGATGGCGGTGCCGCAGGTGGGACACCAGTTCACGATGCGCTTGCCGCGATAGATGAGCCCGTCATGGTACCAGTCGCAGAACACCTTGCGCACGGCCTTGGCATAATCGTCGTCCATGGTGAAATGCACGTCGGAGAAGTCGACCGAGCAGCCCATACGCTTAATCTGTTCCTTGATGGTTCCGCCGTATTCGCGCGTCCAATCCCAACAGGCCTCGATGAAGTTCTCGCGACCGATCTCGCGACGCGATACGCCCTCGGCGGCGAGCTTTTTATCCACCTTGGTCTGCGTGGCGATGCCCGCATGGTCGGTGCCCAGGATCCAGCGCGTGGACACGCCGCGCATGCGGTTAAAGCGCACGAACGTATCCTGAATGGTGTCGTCGAGCGCGTGGCCCATGTGCAGGACGCCGGTCACGTTGGGGGGCGGAATGGTGACGGTGCAGTCGCCTACGCCGGGATTGCGGCGGTAGTATTCGCCGGCCATCCACTTGTCGAGCATTTGCTGCTCAATGGCCGCCGCATCGTAGTTCTTGGAAAGCTCTCCCATGGCTTGCCTTTCTCGTTATCTATCCCACCGCGGAGGCGCGAGGGAGGGTTCCATGCTCAAACAGTCCTGTCTCGCACGAAAGCCACAAAAGTGGCTTTCGGCTCGTGCGGAACTGCGCGTGGAACCCTCCCTCGCGCCTCCGCTTCATATTCAGATATGCGCACGATAGCACAATCCACATATGAGAGCATTCCAAGAACTACGAAAGGCCAGTTGAACCAAATAAAGCGCCCATGCTCGCAGATGACCGGCGAATACCGCCGACGCAACCAACGAGCAATGGGCGACCGTTTTTAGAAAAGCCTCAGGGCTAAGCCGCAGGCTCTTCATCGTTGAAGCGGACAATCTCAGGGCTCGTCTCGCCTGTGATGTCGGTGGCGCGCAGCGTCACGCGCGTGCCCGGCTCGTGCTCGGGCAGGTCGAACATAACGTCCTGCAGCACGCGCTCGCAGATGGAGCGCAGGCCGCGGGCGCCGGTGCCGTGTTCCACGGCCTCATGCGCGATGGCACGCAGCGCCTCATCGGTGAACACCAGCTCGGAATCCTCGAACTCGAACATGCGCGTGTACTGTTTCACCAGCGCGTTCTTCGGGTCGGTGAGGATATGCACCAGGTCGTCCTCGGTCAGCTCATCCAGCGAGCAGATGACGGGGATGCGGCCCACAAACTCGGGGATCATGCCGAACTTGTTCAAGTCTTCGGGCAGCACCTTGGCGAGCAGCTCTGCCTCGGCATGCTTCTTGGACTCGGGCATATCGTTGGTGAAGCCGATGCCGGTCTTGCCCACGCGCTGGCCGATGATGTCGGCCAAGCCCACGAACGCGCCGCCCAGGATGAACAGGATGTTCGTGGTGTCGATGTGGATGAGCTCCTGCTGGGGATGCTTGCGCCCGCCCTGGGGCGGCACGGCGGCCTCGGTGCCTTCCACGATTTTGAGCAGCGCCTGCTGCACGCCCTCGCCCGACACGTCGCGCGTGATGGAGAGGTTCTCGGCCTTGCGGGCGATCTTGTCGATCTCGTCGATGTAAATGATGCCGATCTGCGCGCGCTCGATGTCGAAATCGGCGGCGGTGATCAGCTTGAGCAGGATGTTCTCCACGTCCTCGCCCACGTAGCCCGCCTCGGTGAGCGTGGTGGCGTCGGCGATGGCGAACGGAACCTGCAGCGTGCGGGCCAACGTCTGAGCGAGCAGCGTTTTGCCCGAGCCGGTGGGACCCAGAAGCATGATGTTGCTCTTGGCCAGCTCCACATCGCCTTCCTCGGCGGCGGCATCCAGGCTGATGCGCTTGTAATGGTTGTACACGGCCACCGAGAGCGCGCGCTTGGCGGCGTCCTGCCCCACCACATGCTCGCTCAGGCGGTTGTAGAGCTCATGGGGCGTGGGCAGGTCGGCCAGCACCTGCTCGGCGGTGGGCACGCCGTCGGGCGCCTGGGCGGCTTGGGCCGCATGGCGTCCGCGCAGCTCGCCCGGCTGCATGTAGCCGCCCTGCTCGAGCACATCCGAGCACACCTCGATGCACTCGTTGCAGATGCACACGCCATCAGGACTCTGTATCATGCCGCCCACCTGGTCGGCCGTCTTGCCGCAGAAAACGCAGCGCGCGTCCTTGGGGTCGATCGTCGAATTGCCGTCGTGTTGCATGGCTTCCTATGCTTCCTACTTGCCCGCAGCGCGGGAGGTGATGATTTCGTCCACCAGGCCGTATGCCTTGGCTTCTTCGGCGGTCAACCAATGATCGCGCTCGGAATCGCGGTGGATGGTCTCGATGGTCTGGCCGGTGTGCTTGGCGAGGATGCCCTCCAGGCGGTCGCGCGTCTTGCGCATCTCGTCAGCCAGGATCTCGAAGTCGGTCTGCTGGGTGTGCTCGCCCGAGCCGCCCATGGGCTGATGGATCATGATCTGCGAATTGGGCGTGATGAAGCGCTTGCCCGGCGTGCCGCAGCAGGCAAGGACCGAGCCCATGGCGGCCGCCATGCCGATGCACACGGTGGACACGTCGCAGCGGATGAACTGGATGGCGTCGTAGATGGCAAGGCCCGCCGACACGCTTCCTCCGGGAGAATTGATGTAGAGCGAGATGTCCTTGTCGGGGTC
>NZ_CALUMA010000110.1 GCF_944321625.1 uncultured Slackia sp. | reverse complement strand
GGCTCCGGCAAGCGCTGCGCCCGCTCAGGCTCCGGCGCAGGCGGCGGCTCCGAATCCCGCGGCGGCTCCCGGTGCTTTCTCCGCTCCCGCGGCACCCGCGCCCGCCCCTTCGGCTCCTGCGGCGCAGGGTTCCGCCGCGCCTGGTCAGAGTGCATCCGATGCCATCAAGGCAAAGCTCCTCAATCCTGCGGCGCTGCAGCGAGGCTGGCAGGCGACGCTTGCCGAGCTGAAGCGTCAGCGTGCGGTATACGCCGCGCTCATGCAGTCGGCGCGCGTGGTGGCCGACGCGGACGGTTCGGGCGTGGCCATCGAGTTCTCCAAGGAAAACGATTTCGCCTATTCGGCGGCGCAAAAGCCCGACGTGTCCACGGCTCTTGCCGCGGCGCTTGAGCATGCATTTGGCGATTCCGTGCCGTTCCGATTCACCCAGGGCGGGGGCGTCGCGGCTGCCGTCATGGCCGCTGCGGCCGCCACGGGGGCGGCGCATGCGCCCGCGCCGATGCCGGGCGCTTCGGGGCCCGTGCCCCAATTTGCCCCCGGGCACATGGCGTCGAGCCGACCCATGGGCCAAGGAGCGCCTGCGTTCCGCCGTCCCCCTTCGTCGGATGCGGGGAACTCCGTCCCTTTTGATCATGCGCCTGCCGATGCTGCGGGGATCGCAGGCAAAGACGATTCCTCCGCAGCTGCGCCCGCGTTCGCTCGACCGAAGCCGAACTTTGCGAGCCGCGCCGAGGCGACGGCCCCGGACGGCCAAGGAATGCCTTCGCGTGATGCCGGCGCTGCTTCCGCACCGGAGGCGCCCGCCTATGATGACGACGTGGTGCCGTATTCCGATGCGGATATTGCTTCTTATATAGAAGACGATGCGTATGCTTCGTATCCCGCGCCATGGGAAGGCGAGGCTGCGGAACCGGCTGCCGCGACCGCAATGTCGGCGCCCGCGGCAAAGCCCGCCGATACGGCCCCGGCGCAAGCAGCATCTGCTTTGATGCCCGCTTCGGCGCCGACGGCAGTGGCTGCGACGTCTGCTCAGGCTGCAGCGACCGCAATGCCTGCGGCGTCGACTGCCCCGGCGCATCGCCCTGCACGTGCTGCCCAGTCGAACCAAGCACCTGCCGAGCCTGTGCACTCTACGCATGAGGCGAAAAACCCCGCGCTTGGCGTCAACGGGCCTGCTCCTGTGGATCCGTATCTCATCGGCAAGAAGCTGGGATTCGATTCGATGCCGGCGCCCAAGAAGCGCCCGAAGGGCACGGTTGTGGCCAAGGGCTGGCCCGGCGTGGGGGACGACCCGACGACCGACGTGAACGCAACGGCGACCGAGCAAGCTTCCGATGCGGCTCAAGAGCAGGGGGCTGCCGGCGCGGCTGGGTCGAACGGCGCCTCGCAGTCTACTTCCGCGCAAAACGCCGCGCCCGCCTCGCGTCCGTTCGTTCCCTTCGACCCGGATGCTGCGGTTGACCCCAATAAGCCCAACCCGTTTGCAAACCGGAAAATGCCGAGCAGCATAGGCAACGGAGGTGCAAAGCCCTCGCCGTTCCCGTCGATGCAACCTGCCCGGCCCGCGGATGGCGGCATGGATATCGCTGACATCTTCGGCGCTTTCGGCGTGTCGATGGATGACGTGCAAGAGGAATAACGCGCGAGGTGTGGTAGTCTTTCGCATCGTATGAAATCGTGCAATACGTCGCCGGCGGCAAAGTGTCGGCGGCTGTAAAGAGAAAGGAACCGTTCTCATGGCGAAGAACCCGATGGGAATCAACAAGAACATGATGGCTCAAGCGCTCAAGATGCAGGCTGAGCTTGCCAAGGCGCAGGAGGAGATCAAGTCCATGACCGCCGAGGCCACCGCGGGCGGCGGCATGGTGAAGGCCGTGGCGCAGGGCGATATGAGCATCCTCTCTGTCACCATCGATCCCGATGCCGTTGACCCCGAGGACGTGGAGATGCTGCAGGACATGGTCGTTGCCGCCTGCAACGAGGCGCTGCGTGCCGTTTCCGCCCAGGGCTCTGCGCGCATCAGCGCTGCCACCGGCGGCATGAACATCCCCGGCTTGATGTAAGGCGCGACCGTTCGTGGAATCGGCCCCTGCCATACAAAAGCTGCTCGATGAGCTGGAGCGCATGCCGGGCGTAGGCCCCAAAAGCGCCCAGCGCATCGCGTATTGGCTGCTCAACGCCGACCGTGAAACGGCGCTGCGCTTGGCCGACGCCATCATTGAGGTGAAGGACAGCGTGCATTTTTGCAAGCGCTGTTTCAATTACGCCGAGGACGACCTGTGCGAGATCTGTGCGTCGTCCCGGCGCGACGCGTCGGCCATCTGCGTGGTCAGCGAGCCGCGCGACATCGCGGCCATCGAGCGCACGTCCGCGTATTCGGGCGTGTACCACGTGCTGGGCGGCGCGCTTTCACCCATGGAGGGCATCGGACCCGATGACCTGCGCATTTCCGAGCTGATGGCGCGGTTGGCGTCGGAGGACGTGACCGAGGTGCTGCTGGCCACCAACCCCAACGTGGAGGGCGAGACCACGGCGGCGTACCTCGCGCGCCTAATCAAGCCGCTGGGCGTCAAGGTGACGCGCCTCGCGAGCGGCCTGCCCGTGGGCGGCGACCTGGAATTCGCCGACGAGGTCACGTTGGGCCGCGCCATCGAGAGCCGCCGTACGCTGTAGCCTATCTCGTCAAACGAAAAGCCCGTACGTTCTGCAGAATGAACGTACGGGCTTTTATTATGCGCCGGCTCTGGAGTGGGTGAGGGATGGGCCGGGCGCCGGAATGGGTGGAACGTGCAAGACCTACTGGCGATCGGTGTCTTCGCCGTTGTCGAAGCCGAGTTTCTTGGCCATCGCGCCTGCTGCTCCCAGGGCAACCGTGGCTACCGCTGCGACCGCGCCTACCGCTGTGGTGAAGGCGCCCATCGGGTCTGCCGTCTTGGGCAGCGAATCGCTCGCGTTGGAGCCGGAATTTGCATCGGCAAGCTTATCGGGGTCAATCTTGTCGGAGCCGCTGGGCTTATCGGAGCCGCTCGGCTTGTCGGATCCGCCCTGGTTGCCGTTTCCTGCGCCAGGCTTGTCAGAACCAGAGCCGCCCTGCCCGTCGCCGGTGGTTCCGCCCGTGCCGGGCTTGTCGGATCCGCCCTGGTCACCGTCGCCCGTGCCAGGATTGTCGGGGTCGGTGGAAGGCTTGTCAGGGTCAGTTGAGGGCTCGTCAGGACCCGTGGTAGTGGCTGCAGCGACCGCGAAGGTGACGGCGTACGTGGCACCGTAACCTGCCGTGTAGACAACCTCGTGGCAACCCTCGATTGTGGGGGTGAATCCGTAGGTCACAGCATCCGCCAGCGTGGATACCTCGCCGCCCTCAACGCGAGACAGCTCGACCTGGGTTCCGTCGGGGGCGGTCACCGAAGGCACCGCCTGGATTTGCGCGCCGTTCACGTCGGTCGCCATCACGGTGGGCAGGATGCACAGCTTGCCCACCTCGGGTTCGCCGAACGCGCCCTCGGCAATTGCGTCGTCGGCGATGGTGCATACGGCTGCCTTGGCATACATCTGAGCCACGGCGGCATCATCGGCGGCGGTGCCGTAGTACATGTTGACAAATGCGATCTTGGCGTTGCTCCAGCATTGTGCTTTGCCATCGCCGTCGGTGTCGGCTCCGATGTACCACACGTAAGGATTCGCGCGGGGCGCCTGGTACGATTCGGTGTATTCGACTTCGTCCACGAGGGCGCCGTCTCTGTACACGCGCAGCGCGCTGCCGTCGAACGTGCACACCAGATGCATCCATACGCCGGCTTCGATCTGCGCGGTGGCGCAGGCTGAGCCGTTGTTGCCGTAGTGGTACAGAGTGCCGCTTCCGTCGTATTCGATCCAATGTCCCACGCCTTCGCCGCTCGAGAAGATATCGCAATAGCCGCTGTCGGGCAGCTCGTTGAACTTCACCAAAAGCTCGCGGGTGACCGATCCGGCCAGCTTGTCGTAGTCCTCCTGGGCGAAGCCGTAGCCGTAGCACGAGGCGCCGTCGAAATTTGCCACCAGCTTGCCGCCGAATTCGGGCGCTTCCTCATAGGTGGGGTTTCCGTAGGCGGATACGCTGTGAGCGAATTCGGAGGTGTCATTCGCAGAGCCGTTGGCGAAGTTCACGGCCAGCATCGCGGTCATGGGCAGGGCGACGGGCTCGGGCATGGTGAACTCAACGGGCTCGCCGATCTGCGTCTCGTTCTCCCAGGGGTTGCGCGCATAGGCGGTGAGCACATAGTCGCCCGCTTCAAGCGAGGCGCCAAACAGCGGGCGGGTGAACTCCGCCGGGCGGTTCTGCGAGGCCAGATAGTAATCCGACATGAAGCAGGCATCGTACACGGCTTCGCCCTGCGGGTCGGATGCGGGGCGCACCACCATGCGGTACGACATCACGATGTCGTCCTCGACGCCCGTGGCATCGGCGGTAATCTTGTCAGCGGGCAAGGTGAATGAGACGGTAGCGTTCTCGCCAGGCTCGGGTTCGGACACGCTGACGATCACCTGGGCTTCGTCGGCAACGATGGGCGGCTTGTTGGCTGCCTCCATCGCGGCGTGGCTGTACGCCCAGGTGCTCTGGTCGGAAACCTTGAACGTCCACGGGCGACCGATGTAACTTCCTTCGCGGAAATCCATGCGGCGGATGGTCACTTCGTGACCGTTGGCGGGATCTACCTCCACGAGCAGGCACTGGCTTGCGTCCTGCGTGTCAGCGGGGAATCCGCCGGTATCGCCGGCGTTGTCGTAGCCGTCCTTGTTGGCGCCGCCCTGCATCCAGAACGCGTTGCCGAACGTGGCGGTCTGCACGGCGGTGAAGCCGTCCTGCCAAATGGAACGAGGGTCGTTGTCGGGGATGTGCGTGTGGCCGGAGAAGTGGATGACCTGCGGGAAATTTGCCTGCAGGTACTCCTGGAACGAGAATTGGCCGGTGTATACGTCGTCGTTGAACTGGCCAATCCAGCCGGCGCCGAAGCTTTCGGGGGAATAATGCACGGTGTTGGGCATGGGATGGTGCGTGAACACGAACACAGGCTTGGTGGGGTCCTCCTCCACGGCTGCCTCGATGTTCTGAATCATCCACTGCACGGGCGTGGGCGCGCCGTAATCTTCTTCGGTGGGGATCTTGTAGCCGTAATCGTAGCTCAGGCCGCAGCTGGCGGCGATGAGCCAGTAACCGTTTTCGCCGCCCACCTTGCCGGCGAAGTGAATCAGGCCTTCATGCGTGCCACCGGGCGCCTGGGGCGTGTCGGGGGTGGTCAGCTTAGCGAGCGCATTGTTCTTGAACGCTTGGATGGCTTTGGGCAGATCGTTGCCGTGCGCATACATCTCGTGGTTGCCCATGCAGATGATGGGCGGTTTCTTAATGTATTTGTTGAAGTATTCCACGAGGTCGGCATATTCGCTGTCGGCGCCGTTCTCGGTGGTGTCGCCGTCGAAGACGTGCGCCTGGACGTCGGGAATCTGCTCGTAGATGGTGTTGAACGCCAGGGCGAACTTGTTCTTCATGTCGTATTTGGTGAAGTGCGTGTCGCTGTGCACGGTGAAGCGCACCTTGTCGCCCGAGAGCGGCTCCCAATTGGGATTGGTGGGCTCGGTGTAGAGGCCGTATGCCGCGTCGGGGAACACGAGCATGCCGCCCATGGCGGTCATGCCTGCGGCACCGGCGAGCTTCATGAAAGTGCGGCGTGACACGCCAAACGTGCCGCGCTCGTAAGCGTTTTCAAGTTCGTTCATGGTTTCCTCTCTCGACGATAAGCTGTTGCGGCCACGCACTGGCGGTGTGCTTTGCCTGACGGCTGATGTCGGGTTGTGCCCACCTGTGACGTGCGCGGCACGTGCTTCGTTGAAGGAAACGCACGATGCGCGAATCGGACTCTCGCGACATCCGGTCCATTGCCGTCCGATGCGCGATTCCCGATCGAGCGTATTCCTATGCGGCGAATGACTGACGTTCGCACGCGTGGGAAAGTTTAGGAGCGGATTGTTCGAAGTTTGTCACGTGCGTGTCACGGTTCAGCGAGAGACGTGAAAGATTTAGGTCTGACTGCGCGCATGGCGTTTCGTGCGGAACTCTTGAGGGGGGGGTACTTTGGATGGTACCGGTAGGGATCGAATGGGCCGTGTGCGTCAGCCTTTATTCCAGGGCGGTGCCGCGGATGAGCCAGTTTGGCTAGTTTGCGCTGTTATCAGGCGTTTTCGACGCGATTTTTCAGCGTGCAGGGCCATATTACATTTCGATTTTGGAGAAACGGTATCTTTTTCGTGCGCAAAGTTGTACAATTGCCTGCGTATTACAGAGGCATTGAGCTTCGGTAAGGATGAGGGTTCGGCTAATAGGAGGGGAGCCGAGCCCTCTGTCTTTTCTGGGATAGTGCGCCGCTCTTCGGGGTGGCGCTTTTGCGTTTTTAGCGATGTGAATGACAAGTGTGCGGTTTTGTGCGAGAATATCGCGTCACCGGGCGATTGGCGCAGCGGGAGCGCAGGACCCTTACAAGGTCAAGGTCGGGGGTTCAAATCCCTCATCGCCCACCATCTGATTTTGAAGCCCCTGAGCAGTGCGCGCGGGGGCTTTGTTTTATGTTTGCTTAAACCGCATTCGGGGTTGCTGAAGTTTCACCTACTAAGAATTCCGTAGGGTTTTCCGAGACCTTTTTATATACCATATCGGACGTTTTGAGACGCCCTCCGCATTGCGCGGAGGGCGTTTTTTCGTATGCGGCAAGGTTTGGGCAAGATTCCGGCAAGATTTTGGAAAGACGCAGAGGGGCATTCTGCATATTTCGACGTAAACCGCGAGGGCAATTCCGCCTGATTCCACGTATCTGAGCGACAGGTTCCTGATAATCCGCGCCGCAAAAACCGAAACCGCGGGAAAGGGTTTGGCAAGGTTTGCGCGTCATGATGGAAACGTGTCGAATGGGGCGCTGGCCGGCGGCAGTGCGCAAGGCCACGCCTCCTGAGACACGAGGAATGTGCTGCATGTGCGGGCGGCGGGGAAGGGAGATGCGCCGATGCGACGGAAAAAGAGCCTGATAGCGGGCATCGTGTGCGGGCTTTTGTGCGTGGCGGCGATTCTGCTGTACGCGCAGGAGCTCAACGCCCAGGTGGAGGCCGAGCGTGCCGAGGCGCTCGCGCGGTTCGGCGGGGAGCAAGTCGAGGCGTATGTAGCAACGAAAGACATAGTGGCAGGCGAGACGGTCAATTCCGCTAATAGCGAAAAGCGTTTGTGGGTAGGTGAGCTTCTTCCGCAGGATGCCGTGCTCGACCTTGCCGCCGTGGAAGGCAAGACGCTGTCCAGCCCGGTGTATGCGGGAGAGGTGGTTTCGATGCGCCGTTTCGAAGAGAAGGGGACGCCGGCGTTGCAGGTGCCTGAGGGGCTGTGCGCCGTGAGCGTGCCTTCCAAGTCGGTGTCGGCCGTGGGCGGTTCGGTGACGGCGGGATCCACGGTGGATGTGTATGCGACGTCGGGAACGGCGACGGAACGCCTGGCCGCATCGGTGCTGGTGCTGTCCACATCCGCCACATCCGTCGAGGGCGGTGACGATTCTGAGGCCGACATCTCTTGGGTGACGCTGGCCGTAGCCCCCGATTTGGTGGAGGAACTGATCGCTGCGGCGCAGAAGACCGAGTTGTATTTCACGCTTCCCTCCGAAGGGGCGGCGGTCGAGGGAGGCGTTGACACAGGTGCGACGGCTGATTCGGGGGATGAATCGTCTTGGGACCCCGGTGGTGATGCTGTGAGCGAGGGCACGACGGGCGAGTCCGGTGACTCAGACGCTGCGGACGATGTCGACGTTGCAGATGACGGCGATGACCTGGAGGGCGTCGCGGAAGCTGCGTCCGTCGATGATGAGCCCTCCGACCAGGTAGGGGCTTCATCGGAGTCTGAAGACGAAGCTGACGCTGATTCCGAATGAGCGAGCATTGTGCGGCGGCAGCCGAGGAGGTTTGAGGTCGATGGAGAAACGTGTGGTGATGTGCGCGGACGGACAATCGTTGCGCAACCCCGCCATGGTGGGGCTTGCAGGCGAGCCCCTGGACGCGTTCGGGTGGCTGGCATGCGCTTCGAGCGCCGAGGATTGCCGCAGGGCGGCGCGTCTGCTTGCCGCCGTCGAGGAAGCTTGGGTCGTGTCGTGCGACGACATGGAGCCTATCAACGTGGCCGCCGCCATCAAACGCGACGATCCTGCGAAGCGGGTGTACGTGGTGTCGTGCGGGCAGAACGGGTCCATGGCAAGTCGCGTGGCAAATGCGGGAATCGACGGATTGTGGTCGGAATCGCAGTTTCTGAAGCGATTCTCGCAGGTGAAACGTGCGTGTTCAGATGCCACGCCTTCGTCATTAAACGGAAGCGCGTCGGCAGGGCCTTCCGCGAACGCCGCTTCAGTGGCAAAGGCGGATTTTCCTGCAAAGAGCGTGGTGACAGGAAGGCGGTCTTCGGACGCGGATGCATTGGCAAAGGCTTGCATCGGCGCGGCGATGCCTCAGAACCCGGCGTCGATGCCGACGGGTTCTGGTTTGATTGCGCCCCAAGACGGCGCGGCGCCGACAGCCAAGGGTGCGGTGTCGGACGCTTCGGGCGTTACGGCCGTTCCGCAAAGCGCCGGGCCTTCTACGGCCGCTTCGCCGACGCTCGTTTTGCAATCTCGCCAGGCCATGAAGGCGGCTGCGTCGAAATCGGCGGCGGTCATAGCAGTGGCGTCGGGTAGCGGCGGGTGCGGCAAAAGCACCGTGGCCGCCATCGCTGCGGCGCTCGTGTCCAAGGCGGGCCTTTCGACCATCGCCATCGACGCCGATCTGCAATTTGGCGATTTGCATTACCTGCTGGGCGTCAAAGAACCGCTTCGAATAGAGGAAGCGCTTGCCGAGCCGTCAAGGCTCGATCGTCTTGGCGAAGAGGCGCAGCGGGGTATTGCGCTCATCGCCGCGCCTCGCAGGTTGGAGATGTCTGAAGAGGTGGCGCCGGGGCTTGCCGGCGTTATCGCCAAAGCGACGTCGATGTGCGACGTGGTGATCGTGAACACCGGCGCGTTCTGGTCGGATGCTCAGCCGACGACGTTCGAGGCGGCGGATGCGGTGATTTTCCTTATGGATAGTCGGCCTTCGTCGCTTCGCGCAACGACCCACGCGGTTGAGCTGTGCGCTCGCATGGGCGTGGCCACCACATCGTTCACGTTCGCCGTCAATCGGCACGATCGCACAAAGCTGCTTTCAGCCGTAGACGTGTCGTGCTCGCTGCGCGGCGCCCATGCGGTCGAACTGCCCGAGGGCGGGCGCGATGTCGACGAGCTTTTGGGGTCGGGCTATGTCCAAGAGTTACTGGACTCGAAGAACCCGCTTGTCGGAGCGGTCAAGGACGTGCTCGAACGCGTGCTGCCGGCAGAAAAGCGGGAGACGCTGACGAACGCCAAGACGGAGCCGGCACGTAAGCGCAGGTCGCTGTTCGGAAGGGGCGGGTGAAGATGACGCTGATGGAACGCGTGCGCGCCGCCGAGGCGGAAGGGAGCCCCTTTGGTGCGGCGGGGCGGCGCTGGATGCTCGACGAACTTAAGGAGGAAGTGGCGCGTCTTGTCCCCGGTGACATGATTGCGCGGCTTTCCGCCGAGAACCCGCGTCGCGCGCGAAGCGAGCTCAAGAGCGCCTGTACGAAGGTGTTCGCCACGGGAAAGTGGTCGGGCCGTTCTGCCGAGTCCAAAGAACGCCTGGTGGTGGAGCTTCTGGACACGGTTTTTGGCCTGGGTCCGCTTCAGCCCTATATCGATGACCCCACGGTGACCGAGGTCATGGTGAACGGGACGTCGTCCATCTACGTGGAACGTGCGGGAGCGTTGGAGCGTGTGGCGCCCATGTTTTCGGATGTGGCACACGTGCGGGCCCTCATCGACCGCATCCTTGCGCCGCTCGGCCGCCGCGTAGACGAAAGCAGTCCCATGGTGGATGCGCGTCTTCCCAGTGGCCATCGTGTGAACGTGGTGATTCCGCCGCTCGCGGTGGACGGTCCGGCCATCACGATTCGCAAGTTCACCGAGCGCGCGATGACGCTCAGCCAGATGCAAGAGATGGGGTCGTTCGACTCGCGCGTCGCACGGCTTTTGGTATGGGCGGTGCGGGCTCGCAAGAATATCGCGGTGTGCGGCGGTACGGGCAGCGGCAAAACCACGCTGCTCAATGCGCTGTCGTGCACGATCAGCCCGGCGGAGCGCATCGTGACCATCGAGGACTCCGCCGAGCTGCGATTCACCGAGCATCCGCACGTGGTGCGCCTGGAGGCGCGTCCGCGCAACGCCGAGGGCGTGGGCGAGGTGACCATCCGCGATCTGGTGCGCAACGCGCTGCGCATGCGTCCTGACCGCATCATCGTAGGCGAATGCCGCGGGGCGGAGACGCTGGACATGCTGCAGGCCATGAACACGGGGCATGATGGATCGCTTACGACCTTGCATGCGAACTCCCCCGAGGACATGGTGATGCGCCTGGTGACCATGGTGCGCTACGGGTTGGACTTACCTGTGGACGTCATCGAATCGAACATCGCGTCGGCGCTTGACCTGGTTATCCAGACGGCTCGTTTCAGGGATGGCAGGAGGTTCGTGACGCAGATCGCGCAGGTGGAGAACGGAGGCGACGATGCTCCGTGCAAGGTTGTTCCCCTGTTCGAGCGGCGCGGTTTGGACGTTTCGGGTTCTTGGAGCAAGACCCCGGAATGGCTTGATGCCGCCGTGGAGTCGAAGGCGATTGCGAGAGAGGAGGTGGATGCATGGATGCGCGACTGCTTTTGACGGCTGCATGCGCCTTGGGATTCGCGGGCGCGCTGGCTGCGGGGAGGAACGGGTATCGCGCTGCGCATAACGCGTTTTCAGCGGCACGCATGCAATCTGCCTCTATGGAGGAGGGCATTCGCCAAAAAGATGTCAAAGCAGTCGCGCAAGGCCTGTTCGCCTATGTGCTGCGCAACGGGGTGCAAACGTTTGACGGCATTGCGCGAAGGATGGAGTCGTGGAGCGTTGTGGGCGATGCGCTGAGGGATGCGGCGCGGCTTGCGCAACGTCGGGGGCTTATCGCTTCTGCACGCAGCGTCGCATCGACGTTCTGCCTTGCGCTTGTGGCGGCGAGCGTTGCGTGCGTTCTTGTGTCTAGGTCGCCTCTTGCGGGAATTCTGGTTCCGGTGTTTTTGACGCTTGCGGCGTCGGCCTTCCTGGCGCACGAGAAAGAGCGCGAGCAAGAGGCGTTGCGCGAGCAAGTGCCCGATGCGCTGCGCTGCATGGAGGCATGCCTTCATGCGGGACTCTCGCTTCCGCAGGCGTTTGCTGAGGTGGCGGCAGAGGTGCCGTCTCCTGCCAAGGAATCGTTCGCGCGCGTGTCACACGATTTGGAACTGGGCTATTCGATGGACGAGGCGCTTGCGCGGTTCCATAGGCTTTCAGGATTGCCCGAGCTGGGATTCGTCGCCATGGCGCTGGACGTGCAGTACGTGTGCGGCGGCAGCGCCACGCCCATTTTACGTTCGGCGGAAGACTCAGTGGCGCATGGGCTTGACCTGCGCAGGTCGCTTCGCGTGCAAACGGCCCAGGCGCGGCTTTCCGCTCAGGTGGTAAGCATCATGCCGTTTTT
>NZ_CALUMA010000109.1 GCF_944321625.1 uncultured Slackia sp. | reverse complement strand
GCCAATACGGGATCGCGCACGGCCTGGCCAACGCGGTGCTGCTGCCGTATTTCCTGGAGGAATATGGCGAGGCGGCCCAGGCCAAGCTCGCTCGCCTCGCACGCGAGAGCGGCGTCGCTGAGGAAATGCTGGGAGATGCTGCCGCCAGCGCCGATGACGCGACCTGCGCCCGCGCATTTATCGATTGGGTGAAGCAGATGAATAAAAGCATGAACATCCCCACCAAGCTCGAGGGCATCCGCGAGAAAGACATCCCCATGATGGCCGCGCGCGCCGATGCGGAGAGCAACCCGCTCTACCCCGTGCCCAAGCTGATGGACGCCCACGAGCTCGAGAAAATGTACCGCCTCGTGACGGCGTAGTGACCCCGCCGGTCCGGGCGCATGGGAGGGCAGCAAGGAACACGCGTTCGGCTACCGCCCTCTTCGAGGGCTATGCGCCTCACTAGGCTTTCCAGCCACTAAAAAGAATAAGTGAGAAAGCCGAGTGATTCCTAGCAGCCCTCCCATGCGCCCGGACCTGAACCCTTCCCCTTGTCCATCATCCCAGTCCCATCGCCGGAACCACCGCGTCGGAACACAACATCATTCCGAAAGGACCGCCATGACCGATATCGAACAAATCGTTGCTGAGCAGCGCGCGTACTTCGCCACCGGCGCCACTATTCCCGTCGAGGCCCGCGTCTCGGCGCTGCGCCGCTTGGAGCGCGCCATCCTCGACCATGAGGACGAAATCAACGCCGCTCTTAAGGAAGACCTGGGCAAATCCGCAACCGAAAGTTACATGTGCGAAGTAGGCCTCACGCTTGCCGAGCTGCGCCATCAGATCAAGCACGTACGCGGCTGGGCGAAGCGCCACGGCGCATGGGTGGGGCTCGCTAACTTCCCCTCGCACGGCTTCACCGTGGCCGAGCCCTATGGCGTGACGCTTATCATGAGTCCCTGGAACTACCCCTTCATGCTCACGATGGAGCCGCTCGCCGGGGCCATCGCCGCAGGCAACTGCTGCGTGCTCAAGCCCAGCGCATACTCCCCCGCCACAAGCGCCGTCATGCGCCGCATCGTCGAAGCCGCATTCGACGAGGGCCATGTGAAGGTGGTCGAGGGCGGGCGCGCCGAGAACACGGCCCTGCTTGACCAGCGATTCGATTACATCTTCTTCACCGGCGGCGTCACGGTGGGTCGTCTTGTCATGGAGAAGGCGTCGGCCAACCTTACGCCCACCACGCTGGAGCTCGGCGGCAAAAGCCCCTGCGTCATCGCCGCCGATGCGAACCTGAAGGTCGCCGCCGCGCGCGTGGTGTTTGGCAAATACCTCAACTGCGGCCAGACCTGTGTGGCGCCCGACTACATTCTGGTGGACGAGAAGGTGCACGACCGATTCGTCGAGCTGGTCAAGGAGCAGATCACCGCGATGTTCAGCGAGAAGCCGCTCGACAACGCCGATTACGGCAAAATCATCAACCATAAGCACTACGACCGCATCATGGGCCTCATCGACCCTGCCAAAGTGGTGGCGGGCGGCGTCGGGCGCGAAGACGAGCTGCGCATCGAGCCTACCGTAATGGATGGCGTGACCGCCGACGACGCCGTGATGGGCGAAGAGATCTTCGGCCCCGTGATGCCCATCATCACGTACAAGACTGTCGAGGAGGCCGAGTCTTTCATCAAGGAACGCCCCAAGCCGCTCGCGCTGTACCTGTTCACCAATAACTCAGCACTGCAGGAGCGCTTCCTTCGCCATGTGCCCTTCGGCGGCGGCTGCATCAACGACACGATCGTGCACCTATCCACGCCCAACATGGGCTTCGGCGGCGTAGGCAATTCCGGCATGGGCAGCTACCATGGCAAGAGGAGCTTCGAGACCTTCAGCCACACGAAGTCCATCCTCAAGAAGGCCAACTGGCTCGACATGCCCATGCGCTACCAGCCCTTCGCCGACTGGAAAGACAAAGCCATCAGGATGTTCTTGCGATAGCGCAAGAGCCCAGAATGCCCACGATTACTCAAGGCGTTCTGCGCCGGTTCGATCGATTCACATAAGCGAAGGATGAATGCACCCCCCCCCGCTTATGTACAAGCGCGCACTTCAAGCGTTGCACGATGGACCCGACAACACAGCATCAGACCCCATTACACAACGTTTGTCTCCCCCAGAATGCGCTGCGTGTCCTTTCCGCGTCGCAAAGGACACGCAGCCTACGAAAAGCGCAGGGATTACCCCTTGCCGATTCCCATGTACATCGCCAAATAGGAAAAACGCCATTATTTTCGAGTTGCGAACTCCACGCACAGTCCATTTCATCTTCCTCGGTTCATTGGAAAGATGAAGTTGCAAAACAAAGACTCTTCACCTGCGGAAACGTCGATTAGGTAGAAAGACAAATCTCAATCCAGAAGCATCGTTCAAGAATTCATCCCAAACCAAGTGTGACAAAGGCGAAATTGAGTTCGTAACTCGAAAATAATGGCGTTTTTTGCGAATCTCGCTGTACACAAAGTTCGTAACTCGAAATATCTGCCACGCAGCAGCGCGAAATCGCGCAATCAGCGTAAGATCGAAACCCGCAACCTGGCAATAATGCAGACATACGTGCTCATCAAGCGGCATCCTCATTCTTTAGAAGCATCAATGAGTTCCTGCTTTGAATTCACCCCGACCTTTGCATAGATGTGCCTCACATGCGTATCCACGGTACTTTTTGAGATAAACAACTCATCGCGAATATAGGGATGGCTTCTCCCCTCAAGCAGATACCCCAGCACTTCAGTTTCGCGAGCAGAAAGACCGAATCGCTCCGCCATCCTCATGCAGCGAGACGATACGTCATCAGATTTTTCCTCTTCACCACGAGAAGGCATTTGGCCCGTAAACAGGAATGCGCTAATCACGACCATGAAAGTGAGGATGCCAACGATATGCATCCTGCCTACCCCACTTCCACCAGGAAACAAAATATGGAAGAACGCTGGCCCCACGAAACTGCCTAGCGCAATCGCCGCGAATCCCCACCCAACTATGTAAACGTGACCGAATTCGTGCTTTCGCGCAAAATCTATAATCTGCATGCGCAGAATCGTTTCGAAAGAAGAATGGGCAGCAGCGAGCAGCAGGCACGCAATCGCAAGTGACGGCATGCCTCCCCATGCCGCAAAGAACAATCCAATCGCCATAATGGGAAGCACCCAGCGAGCGGTGGCAACGAATCCAACACTCGAAGAATACCGAGTAAATAGGAAGATGACGACCGCCGCAGCAATGAGCCCAATACCGAACAATGAAAGCTTTGCAAACTCGACTCCTTGCGCGGATGCGGAGAACATCTCCCAAACGAAGCTCACCAATGAGATGGACAGGAACGTTCGAGCCATTACCAGGATGAATTCTCGACCTTCCTCTGTGCTGTTAGAGAAAGAAAATCCCTCTTGCTTCGTCTTGTTGTCTTCGAAGCTAACTTGCTTCTCTCTGAGCGAAAGAAAGCAAACGAATTCGAGGACCGGAAGAAAGAAAAGCGATACGTCTAGAACAGAATCTGGGACCAATCCCAAAATCGCCATGAAAATGCCGCCGGCGATGAAGGTAAACGCAAACGACATCTCCCCCTGTTCCTCATCTTGATTTGCAAGGATTAATCCCCACAGAATGAGAAATCCCGCAACGCCTCCACCAGTCAAAAGGTTACCGACGAACAGTAAGAGAATATCAGGTTCAGCCCCCGACAGAGATATGAGGCCAATGCTATATCCAATTAATCTCATCGCAAGGAATGCCGATGAGCTTATTGTTTGCCGATTCCTGTCGAATAAGCAATTCCCAAGCAGCGGATATGCGATATAGAACACGACTCCAACTGTAGCAAACCGAATCAGAGATGCGATAGGCGACTGAGGGCCAATCTGAATGCCTGCATTCGCATCCACCGGAGGATGAGCGAGGAATACCCAGGCAAAGCAAAATGCCATGCCCGCAATCTGCCACGGATTTATTCTTACAGAATCACCCATCTTCTACCCTCCCCTGCATATAATACCCAATCGATTTTATTGAACCCGTATCAAGCATGCCTAAAATCAAATTCCTTCAATCGCTATCAGGGGTTTTGCAAAAATCATTACTTTCTATCGATGCCCATCATTTAGTTTTACACACTTCTATCGATGCGCCGCACGCGGCTTCCAACACATCATTCAGCCAGACGACATAAGTCGTTGCACTCGACGCAAGGAGGAAATTATGGCTAAGGCAATCGACAGGCGCAGCTTCCTCAAGGGCGCATTGGCAACAGGAGCCGCAGCGGGAACAATATCGCTCATGGGGTGCTCATCGCCCTCCACCGGCAAATCAGATCAGGTGAGTTCAACCGCATCCGACAGCACCCAAACGGCACACAGCTGGGAAATCGCCCCTGATCCCATCTCTGACGATCAGATTTCCGAAACCGTTGATGTCGATGTCGTGGTTGTCGGCGCGGGTATGGCAGGCATGGCCGCCTTTATGTACGCCGCAGAAGCAGGCGCCAAGACCGTCATCATCGAGAAACTTGACAGCTATCACGGGCGCGGCCTCGACTTCGCGGCGATCGGCACGAAAGTCCAAAAGGAAGCGGGCATTACAATCAATAAGGGGCAGCTCGTCAACGACCTCGTAAAAGCTTCGGGATATAAGGCGAACGGCAAGCTCATCAAACTCTGGGCCGACCACTCCGGTGAAGTGTTCGACCGCCTCATTGACATGACCGTTGCCGATGGTGGAGAGGTCACGCTGGGAAGCGGATCTTCTGCATCCGCCGATGCAGAAGACTTTGCCACTAGAACATATCCCACTGATCATATGTTTGGCGCGGTCGTTGAAGGATCTATGAACCTGATTGGTCGCATGGAAAAAGCCGGTCAAGAGGCGGGCGGAGAATCTCGCTACAATACGAAGGCAGAACAACTCATCACCGATGACTCAGGGGCAGTAGTGGGAGTTATCGCTTCAAGTGAAGACTCCTATATCAAGTTCAACGCAGCAAAGGGCGTCATCCTTGCCACGGGCGACTACCATAACAACCCTGATATGGTCGCCGAATGGTGCCCACTCATCCAGAACGCCGAGGGAAGCGTCTACCCCGAAGTTGACGCGAATACCGGAGATGGCATCAACATGGCGCTGTGGGCAGGCGGCACAATCCAAAAGAGCGATCACGCCGCCATGGTGCACCCCATTTTTGGTGGCGGAGCCATGAGTGCAGCATCTTATATGAAAGTCAACGCCGATGGACAGCGCTTCTGTAACGAGAACACCTCGCTGCCCGGCATCTCCAACATGTATATGACCAATAGTGGCAAAGTGTGGGCTATCTTCGATTCCGATTTCGAAGAGCAAATGACCAAGATGTCGCCACTAAGCAATTACAACAACAATACGGCGGGACCCCTCACGAAATTCTTCAGCGATGGAACAATGGACCCTGCCAATCCTGGCACTCCTTCTGAGGTGGTAGACATCTGCCTTGAAGAAGGCACCACCACTGAAGCAGATTCAATCGAAGCGCTCGCTGAGGCTATCGGAGTTCCTGCGGATGATCTCGTGGCAACAGTCAATCGCTACAATGAGCTTGTCGATTTGGGTGTCGACGAGGACTTCGGAAAGGATGCAGCAGACCTGCAGCCCATCAAACAAGCACCGTTCTATGCATCGCAACTGACTGCCAAAATCCTTGTTGTCGCCTCGGGGCTCAACGTTGATAGTCAAATGCGCGTGCTTAACGCCGAAAACCAGCCCCTGGGCGGCTTATATGCTGTAGGCAATGTCATGGGCAATTTCTTTGCCAACGACTACCCCATCTGCGCTCCTGGCCTGAGCCATGGTCGCTGCCTGACGCTTGGCGCGCTCATCGGCGAAGCAGTCGCCACGGGAACTGAACTCGCATAGCACGCTAGGCACCAGAACATCCCAGTTTGCCCGGCGCACTCCCTCCCCTTAGCGCCATTGGCAAGGAAAGGCCCGACTGTTGTCGGGCCTTTCATACTTTACCGGGCCTTTCTTATTCCGTCGGTTCGCAGGCGCTTTTGTACGCCTCGTATAGATCGGGCGCCACTTTCTTCTGGCTTACCGGCCTGAAATCGCTCGCGCGCACCAGGCAATGCTCCGACATACCGGCCACGCAGGGCTTATCCTCACCCGGCGTCTGCCCCTCTTTGTACACTTCGTACGCATAGGTCGTTTTCACGGGCGTGACCTTGACCACCTTCGTGCGCACGATGGCAACATCCCCGTACGTAAGCGACTCGCCATACGAAAGATGCACGTCGAGAACAGGGCTCATATACCCCGCCTCCTCGAGCTTGGCGTAAGGAAAGCCGAGCTTTTCGAGAAATTCCGTGCGCGCCTCCTCAAAATACAGCAGATAGTTCGCGTGGTACACCACGCCCATCTTGTCGGTCTCGGCGTAGCGGACCCTAATCCTGGTTTCTCCTACCATCGCGCTCCTCCTGGCTCTTCGCCCTCCAGCTTGTTCATGCGTAACGCAGTTGATGATAGCATTCGACATGGATGCAAGCCCAAAACGCCACGAATTCCATTTTGTGCGCTGTGCTTGCAAAGTATTAACTCTATGAATAGTCGGAATCCTCCCAAGAACGAAGCGCATGAAGCATATTTCGGACTTTCCAGCGCAGAAATATGCGGTGACCGTGCTTGCGCGACGCAAATGAGCCCGATAAGCATCCATGCCTGACGCAAATGGGTCCGACACAAGCACGCCCTTTGGTGTAAAGACTCCGATTCGCAGCCTCAAGCTACATGGCGCAAAGCACAAACTGCGATCCGTGGCGTTTTTCGCCTTTGTCGATGCTCGAACAGCGCACAAAATGAGATTTATGGCGCACACGCCCGCATCCTGTAAAATGCGCGTCACTTCTAGCGTTTGACGAGCGGCAAAGATAACGACAGGGATATTATGGAATGAAATTAGTGCGCGGCAAAAAGCTCGACACATCAGCCACTGTCGCTAGACATCAACGCCTGCGGCGCAAAGGGGGCGGATGCACCTGCAATCGTCGGCAGAGGGCCGCCTGCCCACCGCGCCCCGACTGTACCCTTATCGCGAAGGAACGCTTATGCCCCAGCTTGTCGACTGCCATACCCATACGCTGTTCTCAGATGGAAAGGCGACGTTTAGGCAGAACATGCGCGCCGCCGCATCCGCCGGCCTCGCGACTATCGCATGCACCGACCACCTGGCGCACCCCGCGTTCATGGATTGCGCGATCGACGAGTCGCGTCTCGACGAGTACGCGGCGGAAATCCGCCACATGCGCGAGGAGTTTCCCCAGTTAAAGATAGTGCACGGATTCGAAGCCGACTGGTATCCAGGTTGCGAGGCAGACATCGCCGCCACGCGCGGCTCTGCAACGTTTTTGCTGGGGTCCATCCATTATCTGAACGAATTCGCCATCGATTGGGACGAGGATATGCGCGCAGGGGTAGAATGTGGCGCCGACGGCGTGTGGCACCGCTACGTGGATAGCTGGTGCGAGGCGTGCTTCTGCCCCGCGCGCTTCGATTCCATGGCGCATCCCGACCTTCCGCGCCTGATGGGGCCGGCGGGATACGCACCTACCATCGCGCTGGAGCCCCTAT
>NZ_CALUMA010000108.1 GCF_944321625.1 uncultured Slackia sp. | reverse complement strand
AGAGCACGGCCTGCGAGAGGTGGTAGCCGATGTAGCCCTGGGACATGGCGCCCGCCTCGGGGAAGGGCATCTCGGGGGTCTTGCCGTCGTGGGCGCTCGCGTAGGCGAAGGCGTTGTTGATCATGCCGACCTGGGGGCCGTTGCCGTGGGTCACGATGACGTTGATGCCTTCGGCGATCATGTCGACGATGTGCTTGGCGGTGTCCTGCACGAGCTCGTACTGCTCGGCGGGCGTGTTGCCCAGGGCGTTGCCGCCCAGAGCGACGACGACGGATTTGCCGGTTCCCTTCTGATAAGGCATGTTCGTTCCTTTCTTGAGCGGCCGTTGTGCGGTCGGCCGGAGCGGAGTTTCAAGGGGTTTTGAAACGACAAGGCCCCGCCCCATGCGGGACGGGGCCTCAATCTCAAAGCTTGTCCGTGAGATATCGAGGGTCGTTTACTTCAGGGTCGCGTACATGACGGCCTTGATGGTATGCATGCGGTTCTCGGCCTCGTCGAAGACCTTGGACTGCTTGGACTCGAACACCTCGTCCTCGACTTCCATCTCGGTGATGCCGAACTGCTCGGCCTTCTCGGCACCGATGGTGGTGTTGGTGTCGTGGAAGGCGGGCAGGCAGTGCAGGAAGATGGCCTCGGAATCGGCGATCTCCATCAGGTGCTTGGTGACGCGGTAGGGGGTGAGCTCCTTGATGCGCTTCTCCCAAACCTCATCGGGCTCGCCCATGGACACCCACACGTCGGTGTAGATGACATGCGCGCCCTTGCAAGCGGCCTCGGCGTCCTCGGTCAGGGTGATGGTGCAGCCGTTCTCGGCGGCGATGGGCTTGCAGGCCTCGATCACGTCGTCGGCGGGCATGCAGTCGGCGGGGCCGCAGGCCACGAAGTTCATGCCCAGCTTGGAGCAGACGACCATCAGCGAACGGGCCACGTTGTTCTTGGCATCGCCCATGAACACCAGCGTCTTGCCCTTGATGTCGTAGTTGAAGTTCTCCTGGACGGTCAGGATGTCGGCGAGCATCTGGGTGGGATGCCACAGGTCGGTCAGGCCGTTCCACACGGGCACGCCTGCCTTGGCGGCGAGCTCTTCGACGTCTTCCTGGGCGAAGCCGCGGAACTCGATGCCGTCATACATGCGGCCGAGAACGCGGGCGGTGTCCTCGATGGACTCCTTTTTGCCCATCTGCGACGAGCCGGGATCCAGGTAGGTCACGCCCATGCCCAGGTCCATGCCGCCGACCTCGAACGCGCAGCGGGTACGCGTGGAGGTCTTCTGGAACAGAAGCACGATGTTTTTACCTTCCAGGTAGCGGTGCGGAACGCCCGCGCGCTTCATGTCCTTGAAGTTCTTGGAAAGCTTGAGCAGGTACTCGATTTCCTCGGTGGTGAAGTCGAGGAGCTTGATGAAGCTGCGGCCGGAGAGATTGACGCCCATGGTGGTAACCCTTTCTCTAGGCTTGCCGCGCGCCGTGCGACGCAGCGGCTTGATGGCTTCGGCATGCTCGCTCTTCTGTAAGCGAACTGCCACATTCATACCCGTCATACTTTAGCGCATGCCGGGGAAAAACCGGGGTGGGGATGCGCGCCTAGGCAGAGAAGACGCGCATCCTTGGGGCTTAGGCTCCGCAGAGCATAACCTGCGCGACGAGGAGCGCTCCGCCGAAGACGAACAGGAATCCGACCATCGGCAGCACGAACTTGAGCCAGTGCGTGTACTTCATGTCCAGCATGGTCAGTGTTGCCATGACCAGTCCGGTGGGAGCCAGGTACAGCATCGCATACTGTCCCCAGTTGTAAGCGGAGACGACGATGGAGCGGTCGATGCCAACGGTGTCGGCCAAGGGGGCCAAGATGGGCATCGAGAGAACGGCCAAGCCGGAGGACGAAGGAACGATGAAGCCCAGCAGGAAGAAGATGAACATCATCATGAGGATGAACACGGGGCCCTGCATGCCGGTGACGGCGTTGGTTGCCCAGTACAGGAGCGTGTCGGAGATGAGGCCTTCCTCCATGATCATGTTGACGCCACGGGCCAGACCGATGATCAGGGACACGCCGACGAGGCTGGATGCGCCGTTGACGAACGCGTCGGTAATGGACTTCTCGTCCAGGCCGGTCAGGAACATGCAGATGATGGCGATGGCGAGGAACGATGCGGCCATCTGCGGGAACCACCAACCGAGGTTGACGACGCCGTAGACCATCAGGATGAATGCCAGCACGAACAGAACCAGGATGAGCTTGCGCTGCCAGGTGAACGGCTTGATTTCGTTGGAGCTGGAGTCATGCACGTTGAACAG
Organism: uncultured Slackia sp.; assembly: GCF_944321625.1. Lineage (GTDB taxonomy): Bacteria > Actinomycetota > Coriobacteriia > Coriobacteriales > Eggerthellaceae > Slackia. The sequence goes on along the minus strand of NZ_CALUMA010000108.1, from coordinate 9,178 downwards.
GCTGGCGAAGTGCTCGCGGTCCTCGTAGGTGTAGGACGCCTCGGGGTTCTTCTTAATCTTCTTGCAGTACCAGTACAGGTAGGCGATGACCACGATGCCGCCCACGATGCAGCCGGCGATGCGCCATTCGATGCCTTCGGTCCACTGGACGCCGGCGGCGTTGGAGGCGATAACCACGGCGAACGGGTTGATCGTGGAGAACGTGGTGCCCATGGAGCCTGCCAGGAAGATGGCGCCAACGGTAACGATGGAGTCATATCCCAGCGCGATGAACACCGGTGCCAGAATCGGATAGAACGCGACTGCTTCTTCCTCAAGACCGCAGGTGGTGCCGCCCAGAGTCATGAGTGCGGACACCAGGAACACGAGGAAGAACTCGCGGCCCTTGGTCTTCTGGGTCAACGCGACCAGGCCGCTTTCGAATGCGCCGGATGCGTTGACAACGCCGATCAAGCCGCCCAACACCAGAATGAACACCATGATGTCCACGCCGTTGATGGTGCCGTTGACCATGGAGGTGAACACGTCATACGGACCCATGGGGGCCGACTCGAGCGGGGTGTAGGTGCCGGGCACCGAGATGGGCTTGGTGATGGCGCCGTTGAGGAACTGGTTGACGTCGATCTTCATGTCTTTCAGCTGCTCGTCGGCGTAGAAGGCTTCTTCGGTGCCTTCGACCTCGCGCACCTCGCCGCCAGGCTCGGTAATCTGGAAGATTCCCGCGTCGGCTACGTATTCAACCTTCGCGTACTGGCCGGCAGGGATGAAGTGCGTCGCGATGACGGCCAGAATCGTGATGATGAACAGAATGGTAAAAGCGGTTGGTACCTTAAGTTTGAACTTTTTCTTGGGAGGAGCTTCTTGCGCCACGGTCGTGGCAGTTGCTTCTGCGGCCATGATGCCCCTTTCTCGCATTTGAATCCCCTAATGCTTGGGCGTTGGCTTAGAGCCGTCCCGCGCATGCCGCTGAGCTGTGCGCGTCTCCTTCCGCGCTGACGGGAATGGGGGGTGAGCGGCATTCGCCGGAGGGTTCCCTGCGCCTCGCCCCGTTGGCTGCACCATACGGCCTGCGCGTGGTATTTGGGAACGTGAAACTTGGGATGTATGCGGGTGTAAGTTGGGTTTAGAAGCGCTTGACCTGGGAAAGCGTAGAAGCGAGCATCAAACCCCGTTTACCGTATCGACGCGGTAGGCGGTATAATCTTCCGTGACGCAACGTGATGCGCGGTCGGGTGGCACGCCCGTTCCTTCCCCGATCGTTCGGCGGCGTCGATTCCAGCGCGTTTCGGAAGGAGCATTTCGGGTATGTATTTGGTTCTGTTCTACTACACCCTCTGCATCCTTCTCATCAGCGTCATGGCGGCAGCGCTCTGCTTTTCCACCTATTTGGTTTCGCGCAAGCGAGCGCTGCTGTATGCGTTTCTGGGCTTCGTATTCTATTTCTTTGACGTTGCGCTGGTGTTCCAAGACGATTTCGTTCTTTATAGCGCGGGCGAATCTTTGCAGATGGTCCATTTCGTGGGCGCCCCGCTTCCCGCGGTGTTCACGGGTGCGGGCATCATCGAGGCGGCATGGCTTGTCATCTGCGATTTCTTTAACGAGAAGCGCCGTGCGATCGTTTTGGCGCCCTGCGTGTTCTTCATTGTGTGGAGCGTGGCGGTGTTGATTCTCATCCCGCCTGGATCGGTGCATCAGTTCCTGTTCTATAGTGTTCGCGAGATATGCATCTATGCGTTCCTGGTGTATCTAGGGTTTAGGTATGTCACCTCGTCCGAGCTGACGCGCGACCGCATGCGCAGCGCCATCCCGCTGTTCATCGCAGTGTGGATTCTGACGACGCTCATCGTGACCGAGAACATCGTGTTCATGTTCCTGGTTGATCCCGAGGTGTTCCGCTCGGGGCTGATTCCGTTTTTGCCTGAGCGTAATATCGCCGAGAACATGCTGATGATTGCCTGCGCGGCGAGCGCCGTGTCGTACTGCTGGGGCAGGCTTGCGATTCATTTCAAGACCCCGCCCATCGGCGGTGGATCGCGCCTGGATGCTTTCATTGACGAGACGCTGCCGCGCTACGCGCACTTCTACAACCTCACAGCGCGCGAGACCGAAGTGCTGCGCGAGATTCTGACGGGCAAGGATAACCAGAACATCGCGTCCGAGATGAGCCTGGCGCCGTCTACCGTCAAGGTCCACGTGCACAATATTCTGCGCAAGACGGGTCAGAAAGACCGTCAGCATCTGATGCGCGATTTCAGCCGCCGAGCCTAGGGAGGGCGTTTGCCGCGCGTTTGCTGCGCCGGGTCGCACTGCGCACGCGCGCCTACGCTCTCGCCGCGCCAGGTCGCGCTGCGTACACGCGCCTGTTCGTGCGCAACGCCTGGTTACGTCCCACTGCGCGCTATGTTCGGTTGCGTCCCGTCAATGCGTTGTCGAATTGCGCCCATCGGATTGCGCTCGGGCAACGCCTGCTCTCATGCCGTGCCGCACTTGCATGCCCGTCAATGCGTTTGCGGACGCAATCCAGCTTCTTCGTGGACATTTTTTCGAGTTTCCCGGGTCGGACGCGTTCCGTTCTCCAAAGCCGATGCGCTTTTCTTGCGCAATGCTTTAGGGACTTTCTTCGAAACCCCAGGTGGAGAAGATATTGGAACCAGTTGCTGGCAATGTGTTCATGCGAACTGACGCTGAGCGCATATCGTTTTGTCTAAAGGATTGCCAAATTCATCGGGAAAGTCGAAAAAACGTCCACGAAATCCGATTTTGCTGGCAGCGCGCTTTGCACAAGGTAGGCTTGTGGCTGCTCTGGTATTTCGAATCCAGCATTTTTGCGGGTATATGGCATTGTGTGTCCAAGGGGGGGCGAAATCGCAGTGCCTTTTCTGCATAGGAAATGACTGGGTTTGCGGTCATTTGCCCTCGCGCCCTTTTGCTCTTATCCTCTTATCCTAGCAAGAACCGCTCGACTTCAGTGTTGAAAGCGGATGGATTCTTTGCGGCTACGAAATGATCGCCCTTCACAATCGACAGCGTAGCGTGGGGAATCGATTGGGCAATAAGGCGCGTGTGGCTTTCGCGAATCATATCGCGTGTTCCGGCGATGACGAGCGTGGGAGCCTGAATCGCTGCGAGATCATCGGGGGTAAGGTTCGGATCGTTCACCATGAGACCAAGGAGCTCCGCGTGCGCTTTCGCACATTTGCTTGTGGGCGCAAGCAGCGATGAAAGCCGATGCTCGACAACAACGGGGAGCGCTATATGCGCCTTCATTCCGGCAGGGTAGAGATTGGCCCCGTTGACGATGAGCTTATCTACGCGCTCAGGATATTTGGCGGCAAAGACGAGTGCGATGTTTCCTCCGTCGGAGAACCCCAGAATATCGGCGCGTTTGATGTGGAGACTGTCCATTAAGCCGGCTAGGTCATCGGCAAATTGGCGGATGGTGAACGGTGCCGTGCCTCGCGGAGACCGTCCGTGACCTCGTGTGTCAACTGCGATGACGCGCCGAATGCCGGAAAAGTATGCGAGCTGATGTTTGAAATAAGTGCAGTCCTCACCGTTTCCGTGCAGTAGCATGAGGGGCTTGCCGGCTCCCGTTTCTTCGTAATGCAGGTTAATGTCCACGTTGCTCTCCTTCGGCAATTTGCGTATTGTCCGGTCGCCCGCGAGTTATTCAATGTCTTGCGTGTTTTTTCAGTTGTGCATTTGCTTGAATCGTCTTCACTGGCGCATGTATTCGTCCTCGATATCCGAAATCAGTATATCGGAAGTCGACGTAAAGCTTGGGCCGGCAAGGTTTGGGCAAGATTCCGGCAAGGTTTTGGGCAGGAATCGGGGAGCAAACGCACAAAAACGGTAATGCGCTTCTAGCGGGTATCGCAAGATTATCGAGGAGGGATGGGAAGAATCCAGATAATTCGCGTCGGGAATACGCAAGATTCGGGAAAGGCTTTGGCAAGGCTTGCAAGCTATTCTCGAAGGGGGCGATTTTTCAGGATGTCTCCCTTTTCCTTTTCTCGAATGCGCAGGAGGCGCGATGATACTTGTCTCACATGAATCCGCGTTACTCTACTGGCGAATCGCCTCTCTATTCAGTGATGCCGTTCCTGTTCATTCTCGAAAAGGAATGAGTGAGGGCGATATTCCTATGGATGTCGAAATCCAGCGTTTCTGGGCATATTGCCGCATCGGCTTTCTTGGCGGGGAAGGTTGGGCTTTCACCGATGGGCATGGTAAGAAGGCAGACACCGCCCTTTCGGAAGCTGATAGGATTAAGGGACTTACGCCTGCGGTCGGCGCCACGATCGAAGGTATGCTTGAAGCGTATGGTAACAAGTCGCTGCATGTGCTTGTTTCTCAAGAATCGGCAAAGACTCCGAGATCGGGGTTAACGTTGCATTCGATTACATCAGGGCATCTCTCCAGATGGCTTGTGAAAATTGACTCCAAGCTGAGCGTTGTCCTTCCGGAGATATGTTTCATACAGATGGCCGCTTCGCTTTCAATCTATCATCTTATTGAATTAGGCTTTGAGCTGTGCGGTGGCTATTCGATAGGGGACAACGAGTATCGGGTGCCTGTGACCACGACCTCGCGATTAGCCGCTTTCATTGATGGAAGCAGGGGCATGAGGGGGATTCAGGAAGCGCGAAGGGCGTTGCGCTACATTCGGAATGGGTCTGCGTCGCATATGGAAACGAAAATGGCGATGGTTCTGGGGCTACCTTGTTCGTTGGGCGGTTTTGGACTGGGGATGCCGGAAATGAATCGTGAAGTGAATGTTGGGGTGCGAAACAGGACAGCTAATCCATTGGCGAAATCGAGCTATCGATGCGACCTGTATTGGGAAAAGGGCTCCGTGAGCGTTGAGTACGATAGCGATCTGTGGCATACGGGTCCAAGCCGCATTGCGGCCGACGCAAAACGACGGAGCGATTTGGCGCTTTTAGGCATACGTGTTGTAACTGTGACGAATATGCAAACGAAAAGCCGGTTGGCTTTGCGGGCGATTGCTCAGCTTGTTGCTCGCTATTGTGGGCATCGGATTCGCCCAAGGGTAAGTGATTTTTGGAAAAGACAGACGAAGCTTCTGAAAGCGCTGCAGCTGTAAGTGTTGAAGTGTCCACGCGCCCATCTCGCTCCGCTCCATGCTTGCATGCGTCCGTCCCGACCCGTTCCGCCCCGTTTCGCTCCACGCTTCCATCCGCTGGATGATGTTCATGGTGCTTGCTAGGGCGCATGATTCCAGAGATGATCGATTTCGTGGACGTTTTTTCGACTTTACCGGGTGGGTCGAGGTGAATGATGCGGTTTTGTGGTGGCGAGCTTTGCGGGAAATTGGGTCATATTTTGCTTGTGCATCCATAATCCCAGGTGAGAGAAGGGATGCTGCAAATCTAGCAAACTTGAGTTTTTCGCAAGGAGAAAACTATCGTGAGATGTCTTTCTGCAGAGGGTGATTTTGCCGGGAAAGTCGAAAAAACGTCCACGAGTTTTGCTTTTCTTGGATTAAGCGTGCGTGATGAGGGATGCAAGTTGGCGGCAAGGGGGCAAACTGAGGAGGTAAGGGCGTGCGCTTCGGCGAGAGCGGAGGCATGCGGTCTTCTGCGGCGGTTATGCAGCAGGGCGTGCGAATCTGCGGCGGTTATGCAGCGGGGCGTGCCGGTCAGTGGTGGCGACCATGCGGCGGCGGCTTTCGGCGGAGCTTGCGCGGCGGCGGCCTTGCCATGATACAGAGGTTTCGTGCGGGGTCGATGTGGGGATGATTTTGGCGTCTCCGCAGCGCCGCGCGGCTGGTATCATGGTGGCCGTTTAATCGATACGTTTTTCAGAGGCATACGCACAAGGAGAAAGCACGCAATGGCATTCGTTCACCTGCACAATCACACCGAATATTCCATGCTCGACGGCGCCACCAAAATCAAAGATATGGTGCGCCGTGCGGCTGAGCTGGACATGCCCGCCGTCGCCATTACCGATCACGGCGTCATGTGCGGCGTGCCCGAGCTCTGCGACGCCTGCGCAGCGGTCGAAAAGGAAACGGGCAAAAAGGTAAAGCCCATCTACGGCTGTGAGATCTACTTCACGGAGGACCCTGAGGTCGGCTCCAAAACCAAGTCGCGTCTGTATCACATGCTGCTTTTGGCCAAGAACAATACGGGCTACCACAACCTGGTGCGTCTGGTGTCCGAATCGCACATGGACAACTTCTACTACAAGCCGCGCACCACATTCGACATGCTGAAACGCTATTCCGAGGGCATCATCGCGTCCTCCGCTTGCATCGCCGGCATCATTCCACGCTGCATCGACGCGCGCGATTTCGACGGCGCGGTGGAGTGGGCGCGTAAGCTTTCATCGCTCTACGAGCCGGGCGATTTCTACATCGAGCTGCAGGATCAGGGCACTACCACTGATGGCGGCATGACGCAGCATCAGATGAACGTGGAGCTCACGAAGATCGCCAACCAGCTGGGCCTCAAGACCATCGCCACCAACGACTTCCATTACCTCACGCAGGAAGACGCCCGTGCACAGGATATCATGCTGTGCATCGGTACGGGTTCGCAGCTGGACGACGACAACCGCATGCGCTTTCCCGGTGACCAGTTCTATATGAAGACCGAGGAGGAGATGCGCGAGGCAATGCGCGACTTCCCCGAGGCGTGCGATAACACGGTGGAACTGGCGGCCAAATGCGACGTGGTACTTGAGCGCGACTCCATTCTGCCCAAGTTCCCCCTGCCCGAGGGCGAGACCGAGGAGAGCTGGTTTCGCAAACAGGTGCAGGAAGGCCTGGTGCGCCGCTACGGCGACCCGGTGCCTCAGGAAGCGCAGGAGCGCGCCGACTACGAAATGGGCATCATCATTCAGCAGGGCTTCCCGGCGTACTTCCTGGTCGTGCAGGAATACATCCAGTGGGCGCGCAGCCAGGGCATCGGCGTGGGGCCGGGCCGTGGTTCGGCCGCAGGCGCCATCGTGTCGTATGCCATGGGCATTACCGACCTTGATCCCTTGCCCAACGGCCTGCTGTTCGAACGCTTCCTTTCGCCCGAACGCGTGGAGATGCCCGATATCGACGTCGACTTCGAGGATGAACGTCGCCAGGAGGTCATCGACCACGTGCGCGATTTCTACGGAGCCGACCACATCGCCGGCGTGATCACATTCGGCAAGCTGCAGGCGAAAAACGCCATCCGCGACGCCGCGCGCGTGCTGGGGCATCCCTATGGCGTGGGCGACCGCCTGTGCAAGACGCTCGGCGACGAGCTGGGCATCACGCTCAAGGGAGCGCTGCAGGATAACGCCGATTTCAAGAAAATCTACGACACCGAGCCTGAGTCCAAGGAGATCATCGACGCCGCCATGTCCATTGAGGGCAACGTGCGCGGCGAGGGCGTGCATGCGTGCGCGACCATCATCTGCCGCGACCCGCTGGTGGACCACGTGCCCGTTAAACGCGACACCAAGGGTGGCGGCATGATCACCCAGTACGACGGCCATTACACGCCTGACCTGGGCCTGCTCAAGATGGACTTCCTCGGTCTGCGCACGCTGGGCGTGCTTTCGCGCGCATGCCGCAACATCAAGGAGCGTCACGGCATCGACATCAACCCCGACGAGATCCCGCTTGACGACAAGGCGTCGTTCGACCTGATGTGCGGCGAGACGGGCATGAGCATGGACGGCCTGTTCCAGGTGGAATCGGCCCTGTATGTGAGCCTGTTCGCGCGTATGAAGCCGCGCACGTTCTCCGACATCGTGGCATCGATCGCGCTGAACCGCCCGGGCCCGTTGGAAAACGGCTTCGTCGACCTGTATGTCGATCGCCGTCAGGGCAAAAAGCCCGTGAGCTACTACGACGACCGCCTCAAGCCCATCCTGGAAGAGACGTACGGCACCATCGTCTACCAGGAGCAGATCATGCAGATCTCCATGGCGATGAGCGGGTTCTCGGCAGGCAAATCCGACAAGCTGCGCAAGGCTATGGGCAAGAAGAAGCTCGACGTCATGATGCAGCTCAAGGACGACTGGTGCAACGGTGCCGTTGAAAACGGCTTCTCGCTTGAGATTGCCGAACGCATCTGGCATGACGCGGAGGAATTCGCAAAGTACGCGTTCAACAAGTCGCACTCCGCGGCATACGCCGTGCTGGTCATGCGTACCGCGTATCTCAAGGCGCATTACCCCTACGAGTACATGGCCGCCGTGCTGTCCAGCTACATGGGCAACGCCGACAAGCTGATCAAATACATCGCTAGCTGCACGCACAGCAACATTCCCGTGTTGCCGCCCGATGTGAACAGTTCCAACCTGGAGTTCACGCCGCTCGAAGAAGGCATTCGCTTTGGCTTGGCGGGCGTGCGCGGCGTGGGCGAAAGCGTTGCGGAGGCCATCATCGCTGAGCGCGATGCGAACGGCCCCTACACTAGCTTGCACGACTTCGTGAACCGTCTGGATACCAAGGTGTACAACCGCAAGACGCTGGAAGCCCTGATCAAGGCAGGCGCGTTCGATTCGACGGGGTACACGCGCAAGCAGCTCATGTACTTCATCGAGGAAACGTCGCTTTTGGAGAGCGCGTCCAAGCGTCAGAAGGATCGCGATGCCGGTCAGGTGAGCATGTTCGACATGTTCGCCGATGTGGAAGACAGCGGTTTCAAGGAAGATGTGCCTGCGCCCGATGGCGTGGAATGGGATAAGCGCACGCTTTTGGCGTACGAGAAGGAGATTCTCAAGATCTACGTATCGGACCACCCGCTGCGTCCGTACGAGCGCGCGCTGCGCAAGATCACGAAGTACCAGCTGGGCGATCTGCCCGACCACCAGGGTGATATCAAGAGCGGCATCTTCGCAGGTTTGGTGACCAGCGTCATCGTGAAGATGACCAAGAAGGGCACCAAGATGGCCAACTTCACGCTGGAGGACACCACCGGGCACATGGAAGGCGTGTGCTTCAAGTACGACGACTTCAAAGAAGACCTGGTGGAAGACGCCATCGTGAAGGTGAAGGGCAAATTCGAGCACTCCGATCGCGGCGACCAGATCATGGCGTTCGAGATTGAACGTTTGGAATTCGATGAGAGTCAGATGGGTCCCAGCCAACTTGAGATTCGTCTGCGCTCGGCAGACTTCAACGCATTCACCTCGCAGCAGCTGCAGCAGATTCTCAACAATCATC